>CALMIL010000041.1 GCA_937864005.1 uncultured Burkholderiales bacterium | reverse complement strand
AGATGCCGCCGCACATCACGAGGCAGTGGCCGCTTGCCGCCAGACCGAGCAGCAGCGCGGCGCCGAGCGTCAGAACCTGGTTCATTCGCGCGGCCCGTCCGGTCGCGCAGCGTCGCCCCGCGGCGCCGGATCGCCCTCCAGCGGCAGCAGCCCGGGCGTCTCCATATCCTCGAACTGATCGTGCTCGACGGCCCAGAAGAAGGCGAAGCCGGCGCCGATCAGGACCAGGATCGAGAGCGGAATCAGCACGACGAGGAGATTCATGCCGGGCGCTCCTGCGCTGCCGGCATAGGCGCGGGCGCCGGCGCGGCCGACGCATCGCGCCCGATGCGCAGCGCGTTGAGTACGACGACGAGCGAGCTGGCCGACATGCCGAGCGCAGCCAGCCATGGCGGCACGAAGCCGAGCGCCGCCAGCGGCACCGCCGACAGGTTGTAGGCGAGCGCCCAGCGCTGGTTCTGCTGCAGCACGGCGAGCGTCTCGCGCGCCACGGCGCGCGCCGCGGGAAGTGCCGCGAGATGCGCGCCGTCGAGGATCACGTCGCCCGCGGCCTGCGCCAGTTCGGCGCCCGATGCCAGCGCGACGGCGACGTCGGCGCCGGCCAGCACCGGCGCGTCGTTGATGCCGTCGCCGACGGTGAGCACGCGCGCGCCGCCGCTGCGCAGTTCGCGCAGCCGCTCGAGCTTCGCGGCCGGACTCTGGCGCGCGTGCCAGCGCGCGATGCCCAGCCGCACGGCGACCGCCTCGACCTTCGGCGCGGCGTCGCCGCTCGCGATCTCGATCGCGACCCCGCCCGCGGCCAGCGCGGCGACCGCCTCGCGTGCACCCGGGCGCAGCCGTTCGTCGAGGCGGAAGGCGGCGATCGCGCCGCCTTCGCCGGCGAGGATCACGGCGCCGTCGTCGGCAGCGGCGTCACCGAGCGCGAAGGCCGGGCGGCCGAGGCGGTAGGTGTGGCCGTCGACGCTCGCTTCGAGGCCGCCGCCTTCGACGGTGCGCACCGAATCGGCGCGGCGCACCGGCAGGCCGGATGCGGCGGCAGCGATCGCCTGCGCGACCGGGTGGCGGCTGCCGCGCGCGATCGCGGCGGCGAGCGCGAGCGCCGCGTCGCGGTCGGACGCATCGACGGCGGACAGCTCCAGATGGGCCTCGGTCAGCGTGCCGGTCTTGTCGAATACCGCATGGCTCGCCAGCGCGAGGTTCTCGATCGCATCGGTGCGAACGACGAAGACGCCCTGCGCCGCCAGTACCGCCAGGGCGCGCGTGATCGCGGCCGGCACGGCGAGCGCGAAGGCGCACGGGCACGAGACGACGAGCACCGCGAGCGTCGCGTCGAAGGCGCGCGCCGGATCGATGAAACTCCAGACCGCGGCGCACAGCGCGGCGAGCGTGAGCGTGCGGGCGACGAATCCGGCCGCCGCGCGCTCGCCGGCGCGCGCGAGGAGCGGGCGCTCGCTTTGCGCGCGCGCGACGAGCGCCGCGATGGCGGCGAGCGCGGTATCGGCGCCGACCCGGCTGACGCGAAGAATCGCCGGCCCTTCGACGACCATGCTGCCGCCGGTGAGCGCATCGCCGCGCAGCTTGCCAAGCGGCGTCGACTCGCCCGACAGCAGCGCCTCGTCGACCCGGCAGGCGCGGCTTTCCAGCACGCCGTCGGCCGGCAGCCGCATGCCCTGCGCGACATGCACGCGATCGCCGGGCGCGAGCTCGTGCGCGCCGACGCGCTCGAGCGTGCCGTCGACGCGCAGCCGGTCGGCGAAGGCCGGCGCGAGGCGCGCCATCGCGTCGGCAAGATGGCCGGCGCGGTGGCGGGCGCGCATCTCGAGAAAGCGCCCGCCGAGCAGCAGGAAGACGAACATCGAGACCGAATCGAAGTACACCTCGCCGCCGCCGCGCAGCGCCTGCACGACGCTCGCCGCATAGATCAGCGCGATGGCGATCGCGACCGGCACGTCCATGCCGAGCGTGCGCGCGCGCAGGCTGCGCCAGGCGCCTTCGAAGAACGGCCGCGCCGAGTAGAAGACGACCGGCGTCGCGACGAGCAGGCCGAACCAGCGCATCAGGTCGCGCGTCGCCGCGTCCGTCGTCTCGACCGCGCCGAGGTAGAGCGCGCTCGCGTACATCATCGCCTGCATCGTGCCGAAGCCGGCGACCGCGAGGCGCTTGAGCGCAGCGTGCGCCTCGCGCCGGCGCACGTCGTCGAGCGCGGCGGCGTCCAGCGGCAACGCCGCGTAGCCGGTGCGCGCGAACGCGCGCAGGATCGCTGCGAGCGTCGTGCGGCCCGGGTCCCAGACGATGCGCGCGCGCTGCGCGCTGGCGTTGACCTGCACCGATTGCACACCGGCGACGCCGCCCACGGCGCGCTCGATCAGCCAGACGCAGGCCGCACAGCGGATGCCGTCGACGAGCAGCAAGGCTTCGGCCTGCCCGCCACCTAGCGCGCGCACCGCATGGCGCGCCAGCTCGGGCCGCTGCCAGGCGTCGGCGCTGCGCTGCGCCGCGGCCGGGTCCGGCGCGCGCGGCGGCCGGGCGCTGCGCAGCCGGTAGTAGTCGGCCAGGCCGAGCTGGTCGATCCACTCGGCCGCCGCGCGGCAACCCGGGCAGCACACCGGGTGCGCCACGCCGGCGACCATCGCCTGCGGTGGATTCTCGGGCAGCCGGTCGCCGCAGTGCCAGCAGGCGTTCACGGCGGCGGCTCGCTGCCTCTTGGTTGCGGTTGCGGTTGCGGCTGCGGCTGCGCGAGCGGCATCTTCAGGATCTGCAGGCCGCCGATCGGCAGCGGCGGATCGTCATAGCGCTCGGCGACGACGATCAGCCACACGCAGCCGGCGATCGACGCCGCGAAGACCGCCGCGCCGATCCAGACGATGCCCTGGCGGTACCACGCCGCATCCCGCCCCGGCGCGCCCTCAGCGGGCCGGCGGCTCGACGCTGTGGGTGAGCGAGTAGACATAGGCGGCGAGGATGCGCGCATTGGCTTCGCCGAGCCGGTCGCGCCAGGCCGGCATGTGGCCGTTGCGGCCGTCGCGGATCGATTCTTCGATCGTCGCCTGGCTGCCGCCCCAGAGCCAGATATCGTCGGTCAGGTTGGGCGCACCCAGGGCCTGATTGCCCTTGCCGTCGGCGCCGTGGCAGGCGGCGCAGGTGGTGGCGAACAGCTTCTTGCCTTCGGCGGCCTTGACGATCGAGTCGGCGTCGCGCGGCGGCAGCGACAGGCTCAGCACGTAGGTCGCGAGGTTCGTGATGCCGGCCTGATCGAACGTCGTGCCCCACGGCGGCATCACGCCCTGGCGGCCGTCGAGGATGGAGGCGAGGATCGTCTTGCCGTCGCCGCCGTAGAGCCAGTCGCTGTCGGCCAGATTCGGCGCGCCGAGCAGTGGGTTGCCGCGCGCATTGCTGCCGTGGCAGGCGGCGCAGTTGTCGCCGAACAGCACGCCGCCGATCGCCAGCGCCTGCGGATCACCGGCCATCGCCTCGATCGTCATACCGGCAAAGCGCTGCATCACCGGATCGAGCAGCTCGTTGTTGGCCGCCGTCTCGCGCGCCAGCTGGCCGTGCGCCGTCCAGCCCAGGCGGCCGGGTGAATCGCCGAATCCCGGATAGAGGATCAGGTAGCCGAATGCGGCAATGAACAGCGCGAAAGAGATCGCGAGCCACCACCGCGGCAGCGGATGCATGCCTTCGCGAATCGCGCCGTGCGCCCAGACGTGCCCGGTCGTGCCGTCGGCGAGGGTCGGAATCCTGGCGCGCGGCCCCCACAGGAAGAGGAAGAACGAGATGCCGAGGTTGAAGACGACCAGGGACATCACCCACCACGACCAGAAGCTGCTCATCGCCGATCTCCCGCGGCCGTGCCGGCGCCGTCGTCGTCGTCCTCCAGCGGCAGGCGCGCCAGTTCGTCGAAGCCGGGCTTGTGATGCGGCAGCCAGGCCCAGATCCAGATGCCGACGAAGGTAAGCATCAGGACGATGATGGAGACACCCGCGATCGGACCCCAGATCGGATTCATCGTGCGCCTCCTTCGGCCGGTACGGACGCGGCGTCCGCCGCCGCCCGCGGCACGTTGTCGACGCCCAGCCCCTGCAGATAGGCGACCAGCGCGTCCATCTCGGTCCTGCCCTCGACCGCCTTCGGCGCGGCTTGGATATCGGCGTCGGTATACGGGTCGCCGAGCCCGCGCAGCACGCGCATGCGCGCCTGCAGGTCGCCGGCGTCGATCGCCGCCTTCGCGAGCCACGGATAGTCGGGCATGTTCGATTCCGGCACGAGCTGGCGCGGATTCATCAGGTGCAGGTGCTGCCACTGGTCGGAATATTTGCCGCCGATACGCGCCAGATCCGGGCCGGTGCGCTTGGAGCCCCATTGGAACGGGCGGTCGTAGACCGATTCGGATGCGGTCGAGAACGGCCCGTAGCGCTGGGTCTCGAAGCGCAGCGCGCGGATCATCTGCGAATGGCACAGGTAGCAGCCTTCGCGCACGTAGACGTCGCGTCCGGCCAGCCGCAGCGGGTCGTAGGGCTTGATGCCCTCGGCCGGCTGCACCTTGTTGGCCTCCATGTACAGCGGCGTGATCTCGGCCAGGCCGCCGATCGAGACCATCACCGCGGTCGCGATGCCGAGCGCCCAGGCGTGCTTCTCGATGAATTCGAAGTGACGATAGGCCATCGCGCGGCTCCTCAACCCGCGGCCGGCAGCGGCGGCGGCATCTGCTCGGCGACCGGTTCCGGGATCGGCACCGGGATCGGCACGATGATCTTGCGGCGCGCGTCAGCGGCGGTGTACCAGAGGTTCCACGCCATCACCCACATGCCGAGCCAGATCAGCACGCCGCCGAACCAGCGGAAGATGTAGAGCGGCTTGATCGCGATGAGACTGTCGATGAACGAATGCGCGAGCGCGCCGTCCGGATTCGTCGCCCGCCACATCATGCCTTCGGTCACGCCCGCGCCCCACATCGCGATGACGTAGAACAGCGTGCCCGAGAGGTGCAGCCAGAAGTGCAGCTCCATGCCGGCACGCGAATGCATCGCCGGGCGGCCGAGCGCGCGCGGCGCCATCGCGTAGAGCGACCCGATCGTGATCATCGCGACCCAGCCGAGCGAGCCCGAATGGACGTGCGCGATCGTCCAGTCGGTGTAGTGCGACAGCGAGTTGACGGTCTTGATCGCCATCATCGAGCCCTCGAAGGTCGACGCGGCGTAGAAGACGAGCGCGAGCACCATGAACTTGGCGGCCGGGTCTTCCTTCAGGCGATGCCACGAGCCGTTGAAGGTCAAGAGGCCGTTCGCCGCCGAGCCCCAGCTCGGCATCAGCAGCACGAGCGAGAACGCCATGCCGACCGACTGCACCCAGTCGGGCAGCGCGGTATACATCAGGTGGTGCGATCCGGCCCACATGTAGACCGAGATCAGGGCCCAGAAATTGACGATCGAGAAGCGGTAGCTCCACAGCGGCTGCTGGGCCTGGCGCGGCACGAAGTAGTACATCATGCCGAGAAAACCGGCGGTCAGGAAGAACGCCACCGCGTTGTGGCCGTACCACCATTGCGCCATCGCGTCGACCGCGCCCGAGTAGATCGGGTACGACTTGGTCCACGATACCGGCACCGCGAGGTTGTTGACGATGTGCAGCAGACCGACCGCGATGATGAAGGCGCCGTAGTACCAGTTCGAGACGTAGATGTGGCGGATGCGCCGCCGCCCGAGTGTCGCGAAGAAGACCGCGCCGAAGCTGACCCAGACGACCGCGATCAGGATGTCGATCCACCACTCGGGCTCGGCGTATTCCTTGCTCTGCGTGAGCCCGAGCGGCATCGACACCATCGCCAGCACGCAGATCAGCTGCCAGCCCCAGAACGTCATCGCGGCCAGCCCGCCCCAGGCGAGCCGAACGTGCGCGGTGCGCTGTACCGAGTAGTAGCACGTCCCCATCAGCGCCGAGCCGCCGAACGCGAAGATCACGCCGAAGGTGTGATCCGGGCGCAGCTTGCTGAAGGTGAGGAAGGGAAGGTCGAGGTTCCAGAACGGCCACGCCAGCTCGGCGGCGAGGTACATGCCGACGAGCATGCCGATGATCCCCCAGACCGCCGAGGCGAACAGGAACAGGCGCACGACATGGTCGTTGTAGGTCTCGGTGTGCGGCATGGGCGGGCCCCTCCTTCGGCTTGCGGTACTGGCTGCACGGGCTGCACCGAAATCCATCGCGGCACGATACGCAGGCTGCCTTCGCGCAGGCCGCACGCTACCGCGAATCAAGAACCCGCGTCGCGATCAAGCTTTCCGGCCCACGCGGGGCCGGCGACAAGCGGCGCCGGCCGGTGAACGGCACCTTGCGCGCGCAATCCGGCAGGCCCCGCGGCGTCGAGACTGCGGACCGCCGCGGCGACTGCATGGGAGTCGTATCCCGTGATGACCAGCGCCAAGTCGATCGCTGCGTCGGCGCCTCGGATGCGTTGCTCGATGGTCATGGCGGCGGCCCGCGCACCCTGCAACAGATGCGCGCTGCCAAGGCCCGGGAGTCGCGCGAGTCCGGGCAGGGCATCTTGCAGCAGCCAGCGCCGGAGCTCACCGGATCGCTGCGGCTCCGCCGTAAACCGCACGAGTGCGGCCACCCCTCCCTGCCCGGCCCCGAAGCTGCCGGCTACGGTGCAAAGGCCTCGATGCATGCCCCGGTAGTGCGGCATCATTCTTGCGGTCCAGGGCGTCGGGTCGTTCAGCCTGGCCAGGTAGGGTTTCGAGGTCAGCACGTCGAGGTTCTCGACCTCGTACAGGACCATGCAGCGAGCCTGCCCTCGATGGCCGTCCATCGGGTGCCACGAAGGAAGCCCGTGATCGCCAGGCGCTCGGGCAGGTGCTCCTGCGTGTGCCACCGATCGTGCTCGGCGACGGCTTCGACATCGACGTCGAACGACAAGAGCATGGCGGCGGAGCCAAGCAGGGGCATGATGATCCGGCGTCGCGCGGATGCCGTGTTCAGGGGTAGAGCGGTGCGAGCGTGTCGCGTTGCGGCGCGCCTTGGGTCTTCGCGCGGTCGCGCAGGCCTCTGCCGAGGGCCTGCCAGAGGGCCGTGCCGTCCCAGGGCTCGGCGGTGCTGCCGTACAGGCTGCGGTCGAGGGCACGCACTTCGTCGCCGCCGGCTGCGAGCCGATCGGCAAGTTCGCCGAGTCCGCGCGGTGCATGTTCGGGCCATTGCGCGCGCGCGAGGTCGAGCAGCGCGCGCGCCGCGGCTTCGCGCTCGCCGCTGCGGCAGGCCTGCTGCAGGGCGCGCCGGCCGGCCCCGGTCGCGGGCGGTTGCGCGGCGCGGCGGGCGGGCGCTTGCGCGGCGCGGCGGGCGGGCGCTTGCGCGGCGCGGCCGGCGGGCGCTGCGGCCGGTGCCGCGCGGCGCCGCAGCAGCCACCGGGTGAGCGCGCCGGCCAGCAGCACCGCAAGGCCGGCGGCCAGCGCGGCGCGATGGTCGCGAAGCCACTCGAAGGCGCGCGCCTGCCATGTCGCGCCCTGCGGCGTGGCCGCCACGCCGGGCGTCGGGCTGCCGGTGGCGGCTGGCGCGCCGGTCGATACCGGGGCCGGTGTCGCGCCGGCCGTTGCCGGCACCGCACCGGGCGCGACCCGAAAGCTGCGCGCCGGCAGTTCGGCGTGGCGCTGCACATCGTCCTTCGTATCCCACCAGGCGAGGTCGACACCGGGGATCTCGAGCGCGCCTTCGGCATTCGGGATGTAGGTCAGGGTCTGCCTGCTCGTGCCGAAGATCGTCGTACCGTCGGTGCGGCTCTGGTTGTCCGGTGCGTCGGGGTAGACGCGCGCATTGGCCGGCGCGGCGAGCGCGAGCGGCGGGATCTGCGAGGCGGCAAGGCCCCGGGCCTGGATCGTCAGCGTGCGCGTCACCGGTTCGCCCGCCTTGAAGTGGGGCGCGGCGTCGGCCCAGCTGTCATGGATGCCGATCTGCTCGGCCGGCAGCCACGCGCCCTGCGCCGCGGCGGGCCGCGGCCGTACGTCCAGCGTCAGCGCCTCGCCGCTCGCGCCGACCGGCCGCAGCGACGCCCCCGTGCCGCCGAACATCCGGTTGCGGAAAATCGGGTTGTTCGCGAATGGCGTATTGCGCAGCATCTCGGCCATCATGTCGTCGCCCGGATCGCTGCCCGGCGCGGCGGGCACGACCGCCTGGCCGCGAAAGCTGGGGGCCTCGATGCGCAGCGTGCCGCTCTTCTCGGGCGAGATCGCATAGTGGCGCTCGATGACGGTGTAGTCGTGGCCGTTCACCCGCGCGCTGCTGCGCTGCTCGTCGCCGAGTTGCTCGATCACCGCATCGGGCGAACTCGGCCCGCGCAGGTCGCCTGACTGCACGCTGCCATCGACATACAGCCGCACCGTGAGCGGCAGTTGCTGCTGCACGTAGACCGGCCGCTTGGCGGCGGCAGCGTCGACCTCGATGAACGCAAGCGTGCCGGGCGCCTGCGCCGCGGCGCCGGCGGAGGGCGCCGCCGCAGGCCCGCCGACCTCGAGCGCCAAGGCCGCCGTCTGCTCGGCGCCGACCGCGATCGGCGGCACCTCGATGCTGCCGGCGCGGCGCGGCATCAGCTGCACCGTCCAGCGCACGCTGTCCGAGCGGTGGAAGTTGATGATCCGCACCTCGCTGCTGCGGCTGGTGCCGAGGACGTCGAAATCCTTGCGCAGCGGGGCCAGATCGGGCTGCGCGCCGGAATCCTTGCCGTCGCTCCGGATCGTGAGCGTGAGCGGCTCGCCGAATGCAACGCGGTCGCGGTCCAGCCTGGCGCTGACGTCGGCCCAGGCCAGAGGGCCGGACGCAAGCAACGCCAGCGCGGCCGCCAGCGTCGCGAGCCTCGTACCTTGCGCCTTCATGTCAACCTCCGCCAGCGCGGCCGGCGTTGCGTTCGCGCTGCTGATACTGGTAGAGAAACTTGCGCCGCAACAGGCCGCCCGGATCGTCCGGGATGCGCCGCAGCCACTGCTCGGCGGCGAGCTGTTCTTCGCTCGGCAGCGGCTGAGCGCGCGACGCCGCGGCCTCGGGCCTGGCGCCGGATGCCTGCGCACCGGACGCCATGCCCTGCGGCGTGGCGGCGCCGGCCGCCGCCCGAGCCGCGGCGTCGCCATTCGGTGCCGCCTGCTGCGCCGCCAGCTTGCGCGCTGCTTCGGCAAACGAGTCTGCCGGCGCGGACGCCGCCGGTCGAGCGGGCGATGCCTGCGCCGCGTCGCGTCCGGATTGATCGGCCGTTGGGCCGCCTTTCGGGTTCGAAGCCGCCTTCGCTTCCTGCCGACCCTGCTCGCCCTGTTGGCCCTGCTCGCCCTGTTGACCCTGCTCGCCTTGTTGACCCTGCTCGCCCTGCTCGCCCTGCTCGCCCTGCTCGCCCTGCTGACCTTGCTGACCTTGCTGACCTTGCTGACCTTGCTGACCTTGCTGACCTTGCTGACCTTGCTGACCTTGCTGGCCCTGCTGGCCCTGCTGGCCCTGCTGGCCCTGCTGGCCTTGCTGCGACGGCTGATCCTTGGGCTGCTGCTTCGATTCTTCGCCCTGCTGCCTGCCGTTCTCCGGCTCGTCGTGTTGGGCGCTCTTCTCCTGCTGCTGCTTGCGCAGCAGCGCCTCGACCGCTGCCTTGTTCGCCTTCGCGTCGGCGTTGGCGGGATCGGCGCCGAGTGCCTTGTCGTAGGCGGCGATCGCCTGCGCGTACTGCCCCAGCCTGGCGAGCGCATTGCCGCGGTTGTAGTCGGCGCGCGGGCCCGACGCGCGCGAGAACGCCTCCGCTGCGGCGGCATAGTCGCCGCGCTTGTACTCGGCACTGCCGCGCAGTTCGGCGTCGGTCGCGAGCTGCGCCGCTTTCGCATAGTCGCCGGCTGCCATCGCCGCTGCGGCCTGCTGGTCGGGCCGGCGCCAGGCGTCGTCCCAGGTCAGCGCGTGCGCCGGTGTCGCAGCCGCGAGCCAGCCGCCGAGCATGACCAGGCCGCCAACGGCGAGCGCCGCCGATGTCGCCCCCGGCCCCGCCTTGCGCACCGGCTGCGACTTGCGCGCTGCCGGCACAGCATCGATCAACACATTGCGTCGAAACGCGAGCGCCGCCAGCGGCAGCAGCAGCACGACGAGCCACGGCCCCTGATCCAGCCAGGCGCTGGCCGTTGCGCCGAGCCTGCCCTGCTCGGTGTCGACCCGCGCGTGGGCGTCGGCATCGAGCACCGCGCGCAAGGCGTCGCCGGTATCGGCGAGCGGCAGCATGCGCCCGCCGCCGGCGCGTGCCACGGTCTGCAATGCGCCGAGGTCGAGCCGCGTCATCTCGAGCTTGCCGCCGGCGTCGCGCCGCAGATGGCCGTTGGCGTCGGTCATCGGCGCACCCTGCTCGGTGCCGACGCCGAGCACCGAGACGCGGTAGCCGTCCGCGCGCAGCTTGGCGGCAGCGGCGGTGGCCGCGCCGACATGCTCGGGATCGATGCCGTCGGCGATCAGCAGCACCTGGCCGCTGCTCACGCCGGCCTGCTGCATCAGCTTCCCGGCTTCGAGCAGGCCGAGGTCGGCGCGGCTGCCCTGCACCGGCATCAGCCCGGGGTCGAGCGCCTTCAGCATCGCCCGCAGGGTATTCGCGTCGCGCGTCAGCGGCGCGACGGCGAAGGCGTCGCCGGCGTAGACGACGAGGCCGGTCTGGCCCTCCTCGCCGAGAGCCAGCACGTCCTCGACCTTGAAGCGCGCGCGCTCCAGGCGCGACGGCTTGACGTCGGTGGCGTACATCGAGCCGGACAGGTCGAGGACGACGACGCGCGCCGCGCTCGTCTGGTAGACCGGCTCGGGCTTGCGCTGCCAGGTCGGCCCCGCCAGCGCGAGCGCGGCGAGCGTCCAGCCGAGCGCGACGAGGCGCAGCATGCCGGGCCGAATCCCGCCCGCGCCGCCCGCCATCAAGAGCGGCAGGAGCGCGCCGTCGACCGTCCGCCGCCACGGGTTGTCGCCGCCTCCGGCGCGCGCGATCCGCCACGCCAGCCACCACAAGGGCACAAGCGCGAGCAGCCACAGCGGCCGGATGAAGTGGAACGCCTCAAGCACGGCGCTGCCCCGTACCGCGAAGCGTGGTCTGCGCCGCGCCGATGCCGACGATGCCCGGGCCGGCAAGGCGAAGGGCGATCAGCACGCTCAGCAGCAGCGCGGCGCCGAGCGGCCACATGTAGAGCTCGTCGATCGGCCGCCAGCTTTGCGCATCCTTCGACATCGGCTCGATGCGGTCGAGGTCGGCGTAGATCTTCTTCAGGCTCGCGATGTCGGCGGCGCGGAAGTACTGCCCGCCGGTCTTGCTCGCGATCGTCTTCAGCACGTCCTCGTCGAGATCGCCTTGCACCGTCTGCGTCAGGCCGAACGGCCCTCGCAGAACGACTTCATCGCTGCCGACGCCGATCGTATAGATGCGCACGCCCTCCTGCGCCGCGAGGTCGGCCGCCTTCAGCGGATCGACGCTGCCGGCGTTGCTCGCGCCGTCGGTGAGCAGCACCAGCACGCGGTTGCCGGCCGGCGCGCTGCGCAGCCGCTTGATGGCAAGCCCGATCGCGTCGCCGATGGCCGTCTGCTGGCCGGCCAGGCCGATCTGCGCCTCGTCCAGCAGGGTGTGCACGGTCGCGCGGTCGAGCGTCAGCGGCGCCTGCACATAGGCCTGGTCGCCGAACAGGATGAGCCCGATGCGGTCGCCGGCGCGACGCTCGATGAAGTCGCCGGCGACCGACTTGACTGCTTCGAGCCGGCTCACGTCGCGCCCGCCGAGTTGCATGTCGGGCGTCTGCATCGATCCCGAGAGGTCGACCGCGAGCATCAGGCTGCGGCCGGTGACCGGCACATGGACCGTTTCGCCGACCTGCTGCGGGCGCGCGGCGGCGAGCACGAGCATCAACCACGCGAGTGCGGCGAGCGCCGGCAGCAGGCGTGAACGCCGCGCCGCCGGCCCCTGGTGCGCCGCCTGCAGCACGCCGGGAAACGGAAAGCGCAGCGCCGCCGGCGGCACGGCCGTTGCCGCCGGCAGCCACCAGGCGAGCAGCGGCAAGGGCAGCGCGGCGAGCAGCCAGGGCCAGGCGAGTTGCAGGGTCATCGTCGCTCCCAACAGTGTTTCGCACCGGCCCCCCCGAGGGGGAGCGAGCCCGTCTTCGGGCGGCCGGGCGACGGGCTCATCGCACGAACCCCAGTTGCGGCGCGTCGTCGTCGGCGCCGTCGTCTTCTTCCTGCCGCCAGGCGTGGTGCGCATTCTTCTCGACCCAGCCGCGGATGACGGTGGCGACGGCGACGGGGTCGAAGTCGGGCGGCAGCCGGCGCCGATACGGGCCTTCGGCAAGGACGCGGCCGGCGCCGTCGCTGAAACCTCCTTCGCCGCCGGTTTCGTCCAGAAAGCGCAGCCAGGCGCCACCGCTGAGCGACGCGACCTCGCTGCGCGGATAGCGCAGCAGTGCCAGGCGGCGCAGCAGTTCGCCGAGTTGCGCCAGCCGTTGCGGCGAGGGCTCGCCCGCCAGCTCGCTCTGGAGTGCCGCCAGCATTGCAAGCAAGCGCTCACGTTGCTGGCGGATCCGGCGGCGCCGCAGCAGCGCCGGGATGCCCCAGGCAAGCAGCGCGATCAGCCCCCCCGCCAGCAGCCACCAGCCAGGCGCCGGCGGCCACAGCGACGGCGCGTCCGGCAGATGGATATCGCGCAGCACAAGCGCGGGTGGGGCGACAGCCGGGTTCATCTTCTGCCGGGCTCGAAGCGGTTCACGCCGCCAGCCGTCGTTCGGGCCGGCGCCGTGCCGCGAAATGCAGGCGCAACGCGGCGACCGTATCGGCGTCGGTCGTCAGGCGCAGCAGGCCGATCGCATGCCGGCGCATCGTCGCCGCGACCTGCGCGTGGTGGGCGTCGAAATACGCCTGGTAGGCGCGGCGCGTGGCCGCCGGCCGCAGGTCGAGAATGCCGCTGCGGCCGGCGGCCAGCACACCGTAGCGCGCGGCCTGCGGCGCTTCGACCTCGAGCGGATCGACGATCTGCAGCGCGACGACGTCGTTGTGCTGGCGCAGCCACTGCAGCTGGCGGTCGCAGAACTCGTCCAGACCGTAGAAGTCGCCGATCAGCACGACAAGGCTGCCCGGGCGGGCGACGCGGCGCAGCCGCACGAGCGCGGCACCCAGGCCGCCGTCGCCGGGCACGGCGGCGATGCCCCGGCGCGGGTCGCTGTGCGCGACGAGTTGCTGGATCAGCTGCAGCACGCCGTGGCGGCCGCCGCGCGGCGCGAGGTCGCAGTGATCGCCGTTGAAGAGCAGCGCGCCGACGCGGTCGCCCTGGCCGGCCGCGGCCCAGGCGAGCAGGGCGGTGGCGCGCGCCGCGACGACCGATTTCAGCACGCCGCGGCTCGCGAAGAACATGCCCGGCTCGAGGCCGACGCCGAAGACGACCGGACGCTCGCGTTCCTCCTGGTAGACCTTCGTGTGGGCGACGCCGGTGCGCGCGGTGATGCGCCAGTCCATGCTGCGCACGTCGTCGCCGTCGCTGTAGGCGCGCGATTCCTGATAGTCCATGCCGCGGCCGCGAAAGCGCGACAGGTGCTCGCCGCCACGCTGCGCGCGCGCCGGGCCGGCGCAGTGCAGCGCGATCGCCTCGGCGTGGCGCTGCAGCGCGATCAGCTCGGGCGCGCTGGCCCAGGTCGCGGCGTTGATCGCCGCGTCGGGGGTGCGCGAAGCGCGCAGCGGGTGGTTCATCTCAGCTATCCATTGCGCCGAAGCGCCACCCGCGACGCATGAACCGGATTCTCCCAAGCGACTGCCGCGGATCCGGCTCTGCCGGGCCGCTGGCGGGCCTTGCAGGCCGCGCCGGGCGACCTCGCCCGGCCCCTCGCCAGGCACGAAACGTCCACT
>CALMIL010000040.1 GCA_937864005.1 uncultured Burkholderiales bacterium | reverse complement strand
TCCTGCTGCGCGATGCGTTCGCGCTCGGCTTTCGCTGCCTTTTCCGCCTTCGCCGCCTCGGCCGCCTTCTCGGCTTCTTCGGCCTTGCGCGCCTTCTCGAGCGCGAGCTTCTTCTGCAGCGCCTCGCGCTCGGCGGCCTCCTTCGCGAGGCGCTCCTGCTCCTTGCGGGCCTTCTCGATCGCGATCTGGGCGTCCGGCAGCGGTGCCGGCGGCTCGACGACCTTGGGCGCCGGCTGGACGACCGGCGCGGGCGGCGCGGGCGGTGGCGGCGTCACGACCGGCTCGACAGCGCGCGGTGCGGCGGCCTGCGGCACGGCCGACCACAGCTCGGCCTCGCTCGCCGCGGGCGTGTGGCTGCGCCAGTGCAGGCCGATCGCGATCGCGACCACGAGCCCGAAATGCACCAGCACCGACAGCACGATGCCCTGGCGCCGACCGTCGGCGTCGCGCGGCAGCAGCGGATGACGCTGGGCGTGGGTATTCATGTCCCTGCATTCTTCACCAGCAGGCCGACGCGCTGCACGCCGGCGCGCTGCAGGGTGTCCATCACCTTGACGACGGTCTCGTATTTCACGTTCTTGTCGGCCGAGATGACGACCGGCGTCTGCGCGTTGCCGCCCTGCGCCTCGAGCACCCGCGCCTTCAGCCGATCGAGAGGCAGCGCGCTGCCTTCGCCCTTGCCGTCGATGCGCAAACGCAGACGCTCGTCTTTGGCGACGATCACCTCGATCACATGGTCGGGCCGCTGGCTGCTCTTGCCGACCGACGGCAGATCGACGAGGCCGGTCGTGATGAGCGGCGCGCTGATCATGAAGATGATCAGCAGCACGAGCATGACGTCGATGAACGGCACCATGTTGATCTCGTTGATCGTTCGCCGGTGCGATCCGGCGCGGCGCGAAACGCTTGGCATGGCGTACGTGGCGGGCCGCGTCAGCGCGGTGTCGCCGCCGGCGGCGCGGCCGCCTGGCTCGCGCTGCGCTGCAGGATATTCGAGAACTCCTCGATGAAGGTCTCGAGCTGGATGGCGATGCGGTCGATATCGCGCGCGAAGCGGTTGTAGGCGATCACCGCCGGAATCGCGGCGAAGAGGCCGATCGCGGTCGCGACGAGCGCCTCGGCGATGCCCGGCGCGACCGTTGCGAGCGTCACCTGCTGCAGGTTGGACAACCCGATGAACGCATGCATGATGCCCCAGACGGTGCCGAAGAGGCCGACGTAGGGCGATACCGAGCCGACCGACGCGAGGAACGACAGGTTGGTCTCGATCACGTCGAGCTCGCGCTGCAGGCTCGCGCGCATCGCGCGCCGCGCGCCGTCCAGCAGCATGCCGGCGTCGGCGACGCGGCGTTCGCGCAGCTTCATGAACTCGCGCATGCCGGAGGCGAAGATGCGCTCCATCGGCGACGAGGAAGCCTTCTGCGCGGCGTCGGCGTAGAGGTCGTTCAGGCTCTTGCCGGCCCAGAATTCGCGCTCGAAGTTGTCGTTGCCGGCGCGCACCTTGCGCAGCGAGACGATCTTGGCAAAGATCGCGCTCCAGCTCGCGAGCGAGACGATCAGGAGCCCGGCCATCACGATCTGCACGATGAGGCTCGCTTGCAGCACGAGCGTGAAGATGGAAAGGTCCTGGTTCATGGGGAGGCGTGCAGGCCCGACTCGGGCAGGGTGATCGGGAAGCGCCGCGGGCGCAGGCTGGCGGCGTCGACGCAGGCGATGCGGATCGTCCCCTCGGCGAGCAGCACGTTGCCGCGCCACGCCTGCTGTTCGATCACCATCGTCGCGCGGCCCGCCTCGCGCACGACGACCGTGACGCGCAGGCAATCGTCGAGCCGCGCCGACGAGAGATAGCGCACCGTGGTGTCCGAGACGACGAAGATCGCCCCCGTCTCGTCGCGCAGCCGCTGCTGCGAGTGGCCGAGCGAGCGCAGCCATTCGGTGCGCGCGCGTTCGAAGAACTTCAGGTAATTGGCGTAGAACACGACGCCGCCCGCGTCGGTGTCCTCCCAGTACACGCGCAGCGTGTGCATGTAGGGGGACGGCACGGGGGGCAATGTCATCTGAGAAATTCGGGACGCGCGGGGAATTATGCGCGAGCCGCCATGGCGGCAACGGCTGCCGTCGTCGCTGTCGACGCCTCGCGCTGCGACCAGTAGAGCCAGGCGGCGATCAGCACTAGCAGCAGCGCGGCGCCAAGCACGAATGCGAGCCGCCGACGGCGGTGCGGCGCGCACGCAGGCAGGCTTGCTTGCCGCACGGACGGTGTCTGCCCGTCGTCCGCACGTTCGTCCTGAAACTGGCGCAAGGCGCGCGCCATCGCTGCCGCCGAGGGGTAGCGGCCATCCGGATACTTTGCCATCGCGCGTGTGGCGATGCGCCCGAGCGATGCCGGAACGCCGGCGGTGATCGTATCGGCCGGCGGCGGGACGTGTTCGAGCACGGCGCGCTGGATCCGGGCGAGATCGCTGCCTTCGAACGGACGCACGCCGGTGAGCAGTTCGTAGAGCACGACGCCGAGCGAGAAGACGTCGCAGCGCGCGTCGGTCGGCTGCTGCAGGATCTGCTCGGGCGCCATGTAGTAGGGCGAGCCGCCGCAGACCTCGGCTTCGGCGGCGCTGTCGAGCCGGTGCGTCAGACGCGCGATGCCGAAGTCGAGCACGCGCGGCTGCGTGCGCCCGACCATGAAGATATTGGCCGGCTTGATGTCGCGGTGCACGACGCCGTGCGCATGCGCATAGGCGAGCGCGTCGGCCACATTCGCGGCAAGCTGGGCGGCCTGCCCCGGCGTCGGCCGCCAGCCCTCGTCGCGCAGCCGGCGCAGGTCCACGCCCTTGAGCAGCTCCATCGCGATGTAGGCGCCGCGGTCGGCGAGGCCGGCGTCGAAGACGGTGACGATATTGGGGTGCGAAAGCGCGGCCGCGGCGCGCGCCTCGTTCATGAAGAGCGCGCTGAACGATTCGCGCTCGGCGGGCGGCACCTCGACGTGCACCGTCTTGATCGCGACGAGCCGCGACAGCACCGGGTCGTGCGCGGCATAGACGGTGGCGAGTCCGCCTTCGCCGATGCGGTATTTGAGGTCGTAGCGCGCGATGTGCCCGATGCTCGGCAGATCGCCCGCCGCGACGCCGGGCGGATTGGTCGAGAAGACGGCGCGCGGGCCGCGGGCGAGGTCCGCGTCGCGGTCGCTCCAGCCGGCGATGCCGGGCAGGCTCGCCTGCGGGCCGGGCGTCAGGTCTTCCGGCGGCGGCGCGGGGGTGGACGGCTTCACGACCCGCGCATGCACCTCACAGCGCCGCGGCGAGCCGCTGCACCGCCTCCTGCAACTGCGGCATCGAACTGGCGTACGACAGGCGCACGAAGCGCTCGCTCGCGCCGCGCCCGAAGTCGCGACCCGGGGTGATCGCGACGTGCGCGCGGCGCATCATGTCGAAGGCGAAATCCCAGCTGCTCGCGGCGTGCTTCGAGACGTCGGCCCAGGCGTAGAAGGCGCCGTCCGGCATGACCGGCACCGCAAGGCCGAGGGCGTCGAGCGCCGGCACCAGAAAGTCGCGCCGGGCGCGGAACTCGGCGCGCCGGCGTTCGTATTCGGCGATCGCTTCGGGCTCGAAGCAGGCGAGCGCGGCGTGCTGCGCGATCGAGGACGGGCAGATGTAGAGGTTCTGCGCGAGCCGCTCGATCGGCGCGACGAGCGTCTCGGGGACGACCATCCAGCCGAGGCGCCAGCCCGTCATGCAGAAATATTTCGAGAAGCTGTTGATCGAGATGACGTCGCCAGACTGGGCGAGCGCACTCGCGCCGTACGCGTCGTCGAAGCTCAGCGCCAGATAGATCTCGTCGACGATCGTGAAGCCGCCGCGCGCGCGCACCGTCTGCACGATGCGGCCCATCTCGCCGGGCGCGATCGAGGTCCCGGTCGGGTTCGACGGCGACGCCAGCAGCACACCGGCGGTGCGCGCCGTCCACGCCGCCTCGACGCCCGCCGCGTCGAGCTGGAAGCGCTGCGCCGCGCTGGCCGGCAGCAGCACCGGCACGCCGTCGGCGGCGGCGACGAAATGGCGGTTGCAGGGATAGCTCGGGTCGGGCATCAGCACCTCGTCGCCGCGCTCGACGAGGGCAAGGCAGGCGAGCTGCAGCGCGGCCGATGCGCCGGCGGTGACGACGATGCGCCCGGCCGGCACATCGAGCCCGAAGCGCTCGGCGTACCAGCGGCTGATGCTCTCGCGCAGGCGCGGCTCGCCGGTCGCCTGCGTATAGTGGGTGCGGCCGCCTTGCATGCAGCGCTGCGCGGCGTCGAGCACGCGCGGCGGCGCGGTGAAGTCGGGCTCGCCGATATTCAGAAAGATCATCGGCGAATCGGCGCACGCCGGGCTGTGCGCAAGCTCGACCGCCGCCTTCGCGCACTCCATCACGTAGAACGGGTCGATGCGGTCGAGCCGCGCGGCGAGCTTCATGCGGCGCTCCTCGGTTCAGCCCTTGCGTCTGGCCTGCACTTCGAGCGGCCGCAGGTCGGACGCCGTGCGGTCGAGCACGCCGTTGACATATTTGTGGCCGTCGGTGCCGCCGAAGCTCTTCGCCAGCTCGACCGCCTCGTTGATCGCGACGCGGTACGGGATATCGATGCAGTGCTTCATCTCGTAGGCGCCGATCATCAGCGCGCCGTGCTCGATCGGCGACAGCAAGGTCGTCTTGCGGTCGACGTGGCGGGCGAGCGCGGCGTCGAGTTCGGCCGCCTCGGCGATGCAGCCGTGCAGCAGCAGTTCGAAGTGCGGCTTGTCGCACTTGTCGAAGCCGTCGATCTCGCGCAGGTGGGCCTCGATCACGGCCGGCTCCGAGCCGGCGACGAGCCATTCGTAGAGCCCCTGCAGCGCGATCTCGCGCGCCCGGCGGCGCGCCGATTTCGGCGCCGCGCGCCGCGCCGCCGGCGGCCTCGTCGCGGCGGTCACGACAGATCGTCCAGCAGCTGCGCCATCTCGACCGCGACGCGCGCGGCGTCGCGCCCCTTGTCCTCGGCGCGCGCCCAGGCCTGGGCTTCGTTCTCGACGGTCAGGATCGCGTTGGCCACCGGGATTTGGTGATCGAGCGCGACCCGCGTCACGCCGGCGCCGCTTTCGTTGGCGACGAGTTCGAAGTGATAGGTCTCGCCGCGCACGACGCAGCCGATCGCGACCAGCGCGTCGTAGCGCTCGCTGCTGGCGAGCGCATCGAGCGCGATCGGCACCTCGAGCGCCCCCGGGACGCTGACCTGCACGATGTCGTCTTCGGCGACGCCGAGCGCGCGCAGTTCGGCGACGCAGGCGTCGCGCAGCGCGTCGGTCAGCGGCCGGTTGAAGCGCGCCTGGACGATCGCGATGCGCAACTCGCCGCCGTCGAGATCGGGCGCCTGGCCGTGGTCGGCGTCTTGCATGACGCGTGTCAGTTATCCATGGCGCCGAAGCGCAACCAGGGGCGCATGAACCGCATCTTCCCAAGCGACCGCCGCGGATCCGGCTCTGCCGGTCCGCCAGCGGTGCCCCCTCGAGGGGGCGCGCGAAGCGCGTAGGGGGTGGTCCATTTCAGTCCGCGGGGCCGACGAAGCCGGCGACTTCGAGGCCGTAGCCCGCCATGCTCGGCATGCGCCGCGGGCTGCCGAGCAGCTTCATGCGGCGAATGCCGAGCTCGCGCAGGATCTGCGCGCCGATGCCGTAGGTGCGCAGGTCGAGCTGGTTGCGCGGCACGGCCGGGCGCTCGGTCTGGGGCAGCACGCGGCCGAGCAGCGACGCCGCGCTTTCGCCGCAGTTGAGCAGCACGATCGCGCCCTGCCCGGCGCTGCGCACGGCCTGCATCGCCCGCGCCAGTGGCCACGAGTGCGCACAACAGGCGGTATCGAGCAGGTCCATCACCGACAGCGGCTCGTGCACGCGCACCAGCACCTCGTCGCCCGGCCCCCACTGGCCGTGGCCGAGCGCCAGGTGCACGCCGCCGCTGCGGTCGCGAAAGACGTGGCAGTCGAACTCGCCGTGCGCGGTGGCGAGGCTGCGGCGCGCGACGCGCTCGATCAGTGATTCGGTATGGCTGCGATGCTCGATGAGCGCGGCGATGGTGCCGATTTTCAGGCCATGCTCGGCGGCGAAGCGTTCCAGATCGGGCAGCCGGGCCATCGTGCCGTCGTCGTTCATCACCTCGCAGATCACGGCGGCGGGCATCAGCCCCGCCATCGCCGCCAGGTCGCAGCCCGCCTCGGTGTGCCCGGCGCGCATCAGCACGCCGCCGTCGGCCGCCTGGAGCGGGAAGATATGTCCCGGCTGGACGAGATCGCTCGCCTGCGCGTCGCGCGCCACCGCGGCGCGCACGGTGCGGGCGCGGTCGGCGGCCGAGATGCCGGTCGTGACGCCGCTCGCCGCCTCGATCGAGACCGTGAATGCGGTGCCGTGCGGCGCGCCGTTGCGCGTCGTCATCGGCGGCAGGCGCAGGCGTTCGCAGCGCTCGCGGGTCAGCGTCAGGCAGATCAGCCCGCGGCCCCAG
The DNA here is from genome assembly GCA_937864005.1 of uncultured Burkholderiales bacterium. Classification (GTDB taxonomy): domain Bacteria; phylum Pseudomonadota; class Gammaproteobacteria; order Burkholderiales; family Burkholderiaceae_C; genus CAIKUF01. Next base: position 7,365 of record CALMIL010000040.1, on the reverse strand, counting down.
CGCGCCATGAAGTTGATCGCCTCCGGCGTCACGTGCTCGGCGGCGAGGATGAGGTCGCCCTCGTTCTCGCGATCCTCCTCGTCGACGAGGATCACCATGCGGCCGGCGGCGAGGTCGGCGACGAGCTCGGGAACGGGGGCAATGGCCATCGCAGGATTGTAGGGGCGTGCGGCGCGCGATCCGCCGGGGGGGTGTGCGTCGGTCGCCTGCGGCGAGGCCCGTGCAGGCAGACCATGCAAGCAGAATTGATCGCGGTTCGAACTGCGGCATCATCGGGCCATGCTGTCGCGTCTCTCCCGGCTCGCGGCCGCGCCGCTGCTGCTTTTCGTGCTGCACGCGCAGGCCGAGCCGCGCATGCCGTCGGCATCGCAAGCAGATACGGCGCAGGCCGCGGCGCTTGCTTCTGCCCGCGGGCATCGGCCGCGCATCTGCCTCGTACTGTCGGGCGGCGGCGCACGCGGTGCGGCCCACGTCGGCGTGATTCAGGTGCTCGAAGAGCTGCGCGTGCCGATCGACTGCATCGCCGGCACCAGCATGGGCGCGATCGTCGGCGCCGCCTATGCGTCGGGCATGAGCGTGCAGGAGATGATGCGCGAGCTCGACAAGCTCACGCTCGAGCGGCTGTTCAGCGACAAGCCGCCGCGTGCGCTCGAGCCGATGTCGGTGAAGGCGGACGATTTCGTTCCGCTGGCGGCGTTCGAATTCGGGCTTTCGAAGCAGGGCCTGGCGACGCCCAAGGGCCTGATCAGCGGCGTCGCGCTCGAGGCCGAACTGCGCCACCTCGTGAAGGTGCGGGGAGCGCGGCGCTTCGACGATCTGCCGATCCCGTATCGCGCGGTGGCGACCAATCTCGGCAACGGCACGATATTCGTCTTCGACCACGGCGAACTGCCCACCGCGATGCGCGCCAGCATGGCCGTGCCGGCAATCGTCGCCCCGCTCAACCTGGACGGCACGCTGCTCGTCGACGGCGGCCTGGTGCGCAACCTGCCGGTCGACATCGCGCGCGCGATGGGCGCCGACATCGTGATCGCCGTCAACCTCGGCACGCCGCTGCTCGAGCCCGATCAGATCAAGGGGATGATGGGCGTGTCGATGCAGATGATCAACATCCTTGCCGAGGAGAACGTGCGCACGTCACTCGGCCAGCTGCGCCCGCAGGACGTGCTGATCCTGCCCGAGCTCGGCAACTTCTCGGCCGCCGACTTCGACCACATCGCCCTCGCGGTGCCGTTCGGCGAGGCGGCGGCGCGCAAGATGGCCGAGCGCCTCGCGCCGCTCGCGCTGCCCGCGCGCGAGTACGCCGCGCATCGCAGCCGGCAGCAGGCGAGCGCGGCGCCGCTCGAGGGAACGATCGACGCCATCGAGATCGTCGGCAACGAACGCGTCAACAGCGAGACGATCCTCGCGGAAATGCAGACCCGGGCCGGCGAGCCGGTCGACGAGTCCAAGCTCGACCTGGACATGCGGCGCATCTACGGGACGGGCGACTTCGAGTCGGTGCGGCCGGACATCGACAGCGCCGGCGGCCGCCAGACGCTGAAGGTCTCGGTGACGGAGAAGTCCTGGGGGCCGACCTACGCCCGCTTCGGCCTGTCGCTGGAGACCGCGCTCGGGCAGAACGCCACCTTCGATCTGTTCGGCAAGGTGCGCACGACGTGGCTGAACCAGCTCGGCGCCGAGTGGCGCAACGACTTCATCCTCGGCAACACCGTATTCCTGGCATCGAGCTGGTACCAGCCGCTCACGCCGGCCCAGGACTTCTTCGTCGAGCCGCGCGTGAGCTACCTGAACACGCCGTTCGACATCTACGTCGGCGACGTCAAGTTCGCCACGTACAGCGATCAGCTGCTCGGTGCCGGCGCCGACATCGGTGCCAATCTGCGCGAGTTCGGCGAGGCGCGCGTGGGCCTGTACTTCGGCGAACGCCGCTTCAAGCTCACCGCCGGTCCGACGCTTCTGCCGTCGTCGGAGCGCAGCACGGTGGGTGCGGTGCGCCTCGCCTTGCGCCTGGACCGTCTCGACAGCGTGAGCCTGCCGCGCTCGGGCTACTACCTCGCCTTCGAAGGCGTGAACTCGATGCGCGCGCTCGGGGCGAGCGACGACTACATCCGCTACTTCGGCGAGGCGCGAGCCGCCTTTTCCAGCGGCCCGCACACGCTGCGTCTGACGCTGCGCGGCGGCGGAACGCCCGACCCGGACGAGCTGCCGCTGTACGCGCAGTTCCAGCTCGGCGGCTTTCTGAACATGTCCGGCTACCGGCCGCAGCAACTGATGGGCGCGCGCTACGTCTACGGCCGTGCGATCTACCAGTACAAGCTCGGCAAGGTACCGTTGTTCGATGGCATCTATGCGGGTGCGGCCTACGAGTTGGCCGACATGCCGCAGATCATCGAGTCCAACGATAGGCCCTTGTTCCAGTCCGGCACCCTGTACCTGGCGGCCGATACGCCGCTGGGTGTTGCCTATGTCGGCTTCGGCTTCGCCTCCGGCGGCAACCAGGCGATCTACCTGTTTCTGGGCAAGCCATATTGAGCGAGCCGCGCACATGACAGCGAGTGCCGGCTTGCCAACGCGCCTTCCGCTGATGGGGATCGTGGTCGCGGGCAATCTGGTCGGCGCACTGCTGACGTTCGCCTACTTCCGCTACGTCGATCCGACCGTCAACGAGGGTGTCGCGGCGCCCGGCGCGGCCGATATCGGATTCTTCGCGCTCAGCTTCGGGCTGCTGTTTGCCGTCGGGCGGGCGATGTCCCGGCACTGGATGCGACCTCTGATGCGCAGCGACGACGGCAGCGCGGCGCCAGCTTCGGGCGACGGGCGTGCACGCCGGCGCGCCCTGCTCGTGCCGGTCTTCGCCGCTGCGCTGAGCTTCGGCGGCTGGATCGCCGCCGGTCTGGCCTGGGGCGTGCTCTGGCCGCTGCTGACGGCGGGCTTCGACCCGTGGCGCGCGCTGCGGCAGATTTTCGCGATCACCTTCGTTGCCGGCAGCTTCGTCACCGCGATCATCTTCTTCGGCACCGAGCGCGTGTGGCGCGCCGAGCTGGCGCGGTTCTTTCCGCGCGGCGACCTGGGCGCGGTGCGCGTGCCGCGCCTGCGAGTGCGGGTGCGAATGATGGTCGTCTTTCTGCTCTTGAGCCTGATGCCGCTGGCGATGCTGGCGGTGGCGGCGTTGACGCGCGCGAATGCGTTGCTGGGCGCCGACCCGGCCGCCGCGGCCGGCATCGTGCGCAACCTGATCTATGTCGTCGTCGTCCTTGCGCTGGGCGGCATGGCCGCCTCGGTCGGACTCTCGGCGCTCGTCGCCGGCAGTGTCGCCGCGCCGCTGCGCGACGTGCAGCGTGCGATGGCACGGGTGCGCGACGGCGCGCTCGAGGTGCGCTGCCCGGTCGTTTCGAACGACGAGATCGGCGCCGTCGCCGAAGGCTTCAACCGCATGGTCGAAGGGCTGCGCGAACGCGAGCGCATCCGCGAGACTTTCGGCAAATACGTCAGTCCGCAGGTACGCGACGAGATCCTCGCCGGCCGCGCGGCCGATACCGGGGCGACGCGCGACGTGACGATCCTGTTCGCCGACCTGCGCGATTTCACGCCCTGGGTCGAGTCGCATCCCGCGGCCGAGGTGGTCGCCGATCTGAATGCCTACTTCGCCGAGATGGACGCCGCGATCCGCGCCCAGGGCGGCCTCGTGCTGCAGTTCATCGGCGACGAGATCGAGGCCGTCTTCGGCGCGCCGGTCGCCAGCGCCGGACACGCGGATGCCGCGCTGGCGGCGGCGCGCGCGATGGGCGAGCGGCTGAACGCCTTCAATGCGGCGCGCCGGGCGCAGGGCAAGCCGGCGCTGCGCCACGGCATCGGCATCCACAGCGGCACCGTGATCGCGGGCAATATCGGCAGCAGCGAGCGGCTGTCGTATGCGCTCGTCGGTGACGCCGTGAATGTCGCCTCGCGCATCCAGGCGCTGAACAAGACGCTCGGCACGACGGTGCTCGTCAGCGCGGCGACGCAGGCATTGCTCGCGTCGCCGTCGAACCTGTCGCCGCTGCCGGCAACGCGCGTCAAGGGACGCGCGAGCGAGGTGGCGATCTACGCGCTCGCCGGCCCGTGGACCGATACCCCCGCGCCGAGCATGCGCTCGACATAGCGCGCGATCAGATCGATCTCGAGATTCACGCGGCGGCCGGCGGCGAGCGCGCCGAGCGTCGTGTTCTCGACCGTGTGCGGGATCAGATTGACGCCGAACTCGCAGCCGGCATCGCAATCGCGCACGTCGTTGACCGTCAGGCTCACGCCGTTCACCGTGATCGAGCCCTTGACGGCGAGGAAGCGCGCCAGCTCGCGCGGCGCGAGGACGCGCAGCTCCCACGACTCGCCGACCGGCGCGAAGCGTGCGACCGTGCCGACACCGTCGACGTGGCCGCTGACGAGATGGCCGCCGAGGCGATCGTTCGCGCGCAGCGCCTTCTCCAGATTGACGCTGCCGGGCTCGCCGAGCCCGGCCGTCTTGGCGAGGCTTTCGGCCGAGATATCGATCGTGAAGCGATCCGCCGCGGCGTCGAGCGAGGTGACGGTCATGCAGGCGCCGTTCAGCGCGATGCTGTCGCCGAGCCCCGCATCGTCCAGATAGCCGCGCGGCGCGGCGAGCGTGAGGCGCCTGCCATGCGCGGCGTCGGCGCCGAGCGCCTCGACCGCGACGATGCGGCCGATGCCGCTGATGATGCCGGTGAACATTGGCCGATTCTCGCAGAGGTCAGGGACGACACAGGCGCCTCGAATGCGGATTCAAGGCGGCGCATCGCCCGCCTTGCGCAGCAGCAGCCGGAGATCGTCGCCGATGCGCAGGGCACTGCAATAGCGCAGCGCGACGGCGTCGGCGAGCGACGCCAGAGGTCCGAAATTCGCCAGATCGCGGCCGGCGCCGAGCAGGCGTGGCGCGACGTAGACCAGCCATTCGTCGACCAGGTCTTCGCGCACGAAGGCGCCGTTGAGCTTGCTGCCGGCCTCGATGTGCAATTCGTTGACGCCGCGCACGGCGAGGTCGGCGAGCACCGCGCGCAGGTCGACCCTCGCATCGGCGTCCGGCAGCGCGACGATCTCGGCGCCGCGCGCCCGCAACGCGGCGGCGCGCTCGGCGCCAGGCGTCGCGGCATAGATCAGCGCGTGCCCCGGCGCATCGAGGATGCGCGCCGCGGCCGGCGTATCGAGCTTCGAATCGACGATCACGCGCTGCGGCTGGCGCGCCGTCTCGACGAGACGCACGTCAAGGCGGGGGTCGTCGTCGCGCACCGTGCCGACGCCCGTCAGCACCGCCCCGGCGCGCCTGCGCCAGGCATGGCCGTCGGTGCGCGCCGCGCTGCCGGTGATCCACTGGCTCTGCCCGTCGGCGAGCGCGGTGCGGCCGTCGAGCGAGATCGCGGCCTTCATCCGCACCCACGGCCGGCCGCGCGTCATGCGCGTGAAGAATCCGATATTGAGCTCGCGCGCATCGTCGCCCTGCAGGCCGACGGCGACCTCGACCCCCGCCGCGCGCAGCCGCGCGATCCCCTGCCCGGCGACGAGTGGATTCGGGTCCTCCACCGCGGCGACGACGCGCTTCACGCCGGCGCCGATCAGCGCGTCGCAGCACGGCGGCGTGCGGCCGTGATGCGAGCAGGGCTCGAGGCTGACATACGCCGTCGCGCCGCGAACCTCGGCGCCTTGCGATGCGGCGTCGGCGAGTGCCATCACTTCGGCGTGCGCCGCGCCGGCCGCCTGCGTATGACCGCGGCCGAGGGTGCGGCCGTCGGCGGCCACGATCACGCAGCCGACGCGCGGGTTCGGGTCGGACAGCCCGACCGAGAGTCGGGCCAGCGCCAGCGCGTCGCACATCGCGGCGGCGTCGGCGGGGGAAAAGGGCGGATCGGTGCGGGACGTCATCGGCATCGCGCGCCGCCCGCGGAGTATTCGAGCATCCCTCGATTCTGCGGCAGCGCCGGCACCGGCGGCGGCCAAGGCGGCTTCAGCGCCGCTCGATCGCCGGACGCGGCAGGCTCAATGCGCCCGCGAGGGCGGGGTCGTGGCCCGCGATCGTCGTCGCGAGGCTCAGCTGCTGCGCCTGCCCGCGCCGGTCGGTCCAGCGCAGCGTGACGTCGATCGTCTTCAAGGCGAGCGCGGAATCGGCCTGCACGAGGCGCGTCAACGTGTAGCGGGTCGGACTCGCGACCGGCGTCACGTCCTGCACGTCGTCGTCGATCTCGCTCCAGCCCGGCGAACCACCGTCGACCGCGACGAAGGCGCGCAGCCGCTCGATATCGGCCTGCGCCAGGCGCGCCGCTTCGGTGCGCTGGCGCGCGACGTCGGCGTTGAAGCGCAGTTCGCCTTGCAGCCACAGCAGCGCGGCCGCGCCGGCGGCGACGAGCACGGCGGCGATCAAGGCTTCGAGCAGGGCGAAACCTTGCTCACGGCAGCGGCGATGGCGACGGGCATGCATTTTCGGTCTCCTCTCGGTGATGGCGGTGGCCGGGCACTCAGAAATCGCGCCAGCTTCCGGCGACGCGGACCAGGACGCCGGCTTCGCCGTGCAGCCGGTCGAGCACCGTGCGGTCGTAGACGATCGTCGGCGTGCCGTCGCCGATCACGTTGCCGGCGACGATCACGGCGCCGTCGATGCGCGCATCGTGCGTCCCGCTCGTGTCCCACTGCGCCGCGCGATGGACGACGGCGCCGTGGATCTGCACGCCGCCGGCAAGCTGCAAGGGTCCTTCGACGACGAGCAGGACCGGTCGTTCGGGCGAACCGAGCGTCGCCGGGCCGTCGATCTGCAAGCCGTTCGTGATGCGGATGCGCCGCTGGCCGGTGCCGATCGCAACCTGCAGTGCCGCGCCGCAATCGCCAGCGCAGGCGAGGGTCTGCAGGCCGGGCAGGCGTTGCCAGCGCGCGGCGTGCAGGCCGAGAAAGAGCGCCGTCGCACGCTCGGCATCGAGCGTTTCGAGCAGGGCGTCGCGCTCGGCCAGCGAGGATTCGGCGGGCACGCCCGGCAAGGTCTCGAGCGTCGCGGCGGCGAGCGCGATCGTGCCGCCGGCATGCGCCGTCACGCCGGCGGCGCGCGCATCGGTATTGGCAAGCACCAGCGCCCCGCCTGCGTCGATCGCGCCGGCAACCGTCAGTGCCGCGGTCGGCATCGCCGCCAGCGCCGGCAACAGGCCGAGCGCGACCTGCGCATGCGCCGTCGAGCCGCCCGTCGCCGCGCCCGGCAGGCCCGGCAGGCACTCGGCCGCGAGCCGGTCGCAACCGGTCGCGACGAGCTGGATCTGGCCGCTGCGAGCCGATGCCGCGAAGCGGATCGCAAACGCCGGATGCGCGCCGCCGGCGCCGGGCGCGTCGAGC
>CALMIL010000039.1 GCA_937864005.1 uncultured Burkholderiales bacterium | reverse complement strand
TGCCTGGACGCGACGCGGCTCGCGTCGCTGCTGCTCGGCCACTCGATCACCGCCAACATGTTCCTGCTCGGCTTCGCCTGGCAGCGTGGCCTGGTGCCGGTGTCGCGTGCGGCGCTGGCGCGGGCGATCGAACTGAACGGCGTCAGCATCGCCGACAACCAGCGCGCCTTCGACTGGGGGCGCCGCGCGGCGCACGATCCGCAGGCCACCGAGCGCGCCGCGGCCGGCGCCGAGGCGGTGCCCGCCGCGCACCGGCTGTCGCAGGATTTCGGCGAAGTCTTCGCCCGCCGGCGCGCGCTGCTCGTCGACTACCAGAACGAGCGCTACGCCGCACACTACGCTGCGCTCGTCGAGCGCGCGCGCGATGCCGAGGCGAAGGTCGCGCCGGGCAGCACGCGCTTCGCCGAGGCGGTCGCGCGCAACGCCTACAAGTTGCTTGCGATCAAGGACGAGTACGAGGTCGCGCGCCTGTACACCGACGGCGGATTCGCGAAGGCGGTGCAATCGATGTTCGACGGCGACGCCAAGGTCAACCTGCACCTCGCGATCCCCGGCTTGCGCAAGCGCGACGCAGTGACCGGCGAGCCCGTCAAGCGCCGCTACGGGCCGTGGATGCTGCGCGCGATGCGCGTCCTCGCGCACTTCAAGGTGCTGCGCGGGACGCCGTTCGATATCCTCGGCTACAGCGCCGAGCGCCGCATGGAGCGCGCCCTCGCGCACGACTACGAACGCGACATCGGCCGGCTGTGCGCGCAGCTGACGGCGGCCGACCTCGACCTCGCCTGCGAGATCGCGGCAATCCCCGATTCGATCCGCGGCTTCGGCCCGGTCAAGCAGCGCAACGTCGACGCGGCGCGGACGAAGCGCGACGTGCTGTGGGCCGAGTGGCACCGGCGCCACCCCGAGCCCGGCAGTGGCGGACGCGCCGGCGACCCGGCGCCTGCGCATTGAACCAGTGGCGGCGATTCGATGCCCGCGCGCCGCTGTGGCGCAGCGGCTTTCGGCCGTTCTACCTGCTCGGCGCGGCGTACGCGCCGCTGCTTGTCGCGGGCGTCGTCGGTGCGTTTGCCGGCGTCGTCGATCTGGCGGCGGCCGGCAATGCGCCGATGCTCTGGCACGGCCACGAACTGATCTTCGGCTTCGCGCTCGCGATCATCTTCGGCACGCTGCTGACGGCGCTGCCGAGTTGGGCCGGCACGCCCGAGGTCGGCGGCGCGAGGCTTGCGCTGCTCGCTGCGCTGTGGCTCGCCGGGCGCGCCGCGTTCTGGGCCGATCCATGGCTGCCGCGCGGCGTGACGGCGGCCGCCGACATGCTGCTCGTGCCGGCGCTGCTCGCGATCCTCGCGCCGCAGATCTGGCGCGTCGCGAACCGCTGGTACCGGCTGCTGGTGCCGATCCTCGCCGCGCTCGCGGCCGCCAACGGTGTCTACCACGCGAGCCTCCTGAGCGGCGATCTTTCGCTGGCGCGGTCGGGGCTGCACGCGGGCGTCTACGCGCTGATCGTGCTCTTCGTGCTGAAGGGCGGGGTGCTGACGCCGGTCTTCACCGGCAACGCGCTGCGCGCGTCGGGGCGCGGCGATCAGCCGGCGTTCATCGTCTGGTTCGAAGTGCTCGCGGTCGGCGCGATCGTCTGGCTCGCCGTGCTCGACCTGGCCGGCGCGCCGCGCGCAGGGGTCGGGGCGGCGGCGCTCGTCTGCGCCGTCGTGCACGCGATCCGGGTCGGCCGCTGGCGCGGCTGGCGGGTGCGCGGCGACCCGCTGCTGTGGGCGATGCACTCGAGCTTCGCGTGGCTCGTCGCCGCGTTCGCGATGCGCGCGCTCGCCGCGCTGACCGGCGCCGTTGCCTAGACCGCGTGGCTGCATGCGTTCACCGTCGGCAGCCTCGGCCTGATGATGCTCGCCCTGATGACGCGCGTCGTGCTGCGCCACACCGGCCGCCCGGTGCGCGCGCCGCGGGCGATGGCCTGGGCCGGCGCGGCGATGTTCGCCGCCGCGCTGCTGCGCGTCGGCGGCGGCGTCGCGGCGCTCGGCAACAGCGCGATGGCGGTCGCCGCGGTTCTGTGGCTGGCGCCGTTCGTCGTCTACCTCGTGCTCTATGCGGCAATGCTCGCCGCGCCCAGCCTGCCGCGCAGCGCGCAGCCGCAGCCGGCCTGACGCGCGGCGAAGTCAGCCGGCTTCAGCGCGGCGCGGCGCCGCAGCCGGCCTGGACGATCGCCTCGACATGTGCCGCATCGGCCGGGCCCGCGCCGAGCAGCGCCAGATAGCGCAGCAGGTTCGCTTCTATCGCTTCGCGCGGCGCGGCGCGGCGCGTTGGCGCCGACCACCGCGCGAGGAGGTCGGCGAGCATCGATTGCTCGACGTGCTCGAGCTCCAGCTCGACGCCGAGGATGCGCTTGCGCAGTTCCTGCGCCGCCTGCGCATCCGGCGGCGGGTGGCGCTTGATCGCGCGCCGCGCGGCGCGCACCGGCGCGATCACGTCGGACTGCCAGTGCCCGACGCGGGCCATCGCCTGGCGCAGCCTGCGCCGGTCGAGCGAACGGCCGTCGTGGCCGGCGAAGGCGCACAGCAGCACGAGGTTGACGTCGGCGCCGTGGCCGTCCTGCAGCGCGAGGCAGGCCGGCTGCACGCCGGGGGCGCGATAGACGTGCAGCGAGAAGCGCCAGAAGGGGTGCGGTTCGCGGTGCATCGCCGTCAGGTCTGCAGGATGTCGCGCTGCTCGCCTTCGAGCGCGACGCAGGTCAGCACGCCGCTGCGAAACGCGCCGGTGTCGATGCCGATGCGGTTGGCGCGAAGCACGGGTGCGTCGGCGATGCAATGGCCGTGGACGACGACGGCGCCGTGGTCCGCGGTCGAATCGAGGAACGGCTGGCGGATCCACATCAGGTCGTGGGCATCCTGCTGCTCGAGCGGCACGCCGGGGCGAACGCCGGCGTGGACGAAGAGGTAGTCGCCGCTGCGCCAGCTCGTGCGCGTCGCGCTCACGAACGCGCGGTGTGCGGCCGGAATCGCGGCGGCGAGCCGCGTTCGCACGTCGGCCAGCGTCGCGTCGTCGTGCCAGTCGCGCGCGCCGATGTCGACGCCGTAGTCGGCGAGCACGGCAAGGCCGCCCCAGTTGAACCAGCGCCGGCCGAAGTCGAGATCGCCGTCGAGGTAATGCAGCCAGTAGTCTTCATGGTTGCCGCGCAGCGTGATGCGGTCGAAGCCGGCCGGCGGCGGCGCGAGCAGCGCCTCGATCACGCGCCGCGAACTGCTGCCGCGGCTCACGTAGTCGCCGAGCATCACGATCACGCGCTTGCGCGCGCGCCGGCCGGCGGCGTCGGCGGCGATGCGCGCGATGAGCGCGTCGAGCAGGTCCGCGCGGCCGTGAACGTCGCCGACGGCGTAGATCACCGTATCGGGCGGCGTGCGGGCGGCGGGAGGCGTCATTCGCCCTCGAACTTCGAGCGCAATTCCTTGTCGTCCTCGCGCCCGCTCCAGCGGCGAAAGAGCCGGTGCTCGATGCCGACCTGGTCGAGCGCCTTGCCGATGCTCTGGTGGACGAGGTCCATGATGGTCTGCGGCCGGTGATAGAAGGCCGGCATCGGCGGCAGGATCACGGCGCCGCAATCGGCTGCGCGCGTCATCAGCTCGAGGTGGCCCTTGTGCAGCGGCGTTTCGCGCACCATCAGCACGAGCTTGCGGCCTTCCTTCAACTGCACGTCGGCGGCGCGCACGACGAGGTTGTAGGTGAACGAGTTGGCGATCGCCGACAGCGTCTTGATCGTGCACGGCGCGACGATCATGCCGCGCGTCAGGAACGATCCGCTCGCGACGGCGGCGCCGACGTCCTTGTTGCTGTAGACGACGGCGGCAAGCGACCGCACCTCCTCGAGCGAGGTCTGCGTCTCGATCGCGAAATTCATGCCGGCCGCTTCGCTCAGGATCAGGTGCGCCGGCTGGCCCAGGTCCTTCAGGACGCGCAGCAGTTCGACGCCGTAGATGACGCCCGTGGCGCCGGTGATTGCCACCACCAGGGGCAAGGTCATGGGTTGGAACTCCTGCGTCGGTCGCTTCGGATTCAGGCGGCGAGGGCGGCCGGTTGCACCTCGATTTTCTCGAGAACCGGAAATCCCGCCGCTTCGTAGGCGGCGACGATCTCGTCGAGCCGGCCGCCGTGGAAGCGAACGATAACCCGCTTCTCGGCCCGCACGTCCTCGGCCAGCGCATCGTGGCGCGAGTTGATCGGGTACAGCGCCTGCAGCACGGCGCCGGCCGACTCGGCGATCTCGGCGATCCGCCCGAGCACGCCGGGGCCAACGCGCACCGGGCCGATCGTGAGGCCGTTGCGATGCTCCCAGGCGCCGAGAAAGTTGGCCGCGATCTGGAAAATCTCGTTGGCCGAGATGACGCCGACCACCTCGTCGCCGTCGAGCACCGGAAACTGCGCCACGCCGTGCGCCTGGCCCTTGCGCAGGCACTCTTCCATCGTGTCGGTCGCCTGCACGGTGTCGGGATTGCGCACCATGATGTCGCGCACCTTGAGCCTCGTGACGAAGAAGTTGAACTCGTCAGGGTCCTGCGTATGCAGCACGAACTGTCCCATGCGCAGCAGGTTGGCGCGCGTGACGAGGCCGCGCAGGCTGCGTTCGTCGTCGACGACCGGCAGCGCGTGCAGGTGGTTCTCGCTCATCAGCCGCTTGGCCTCGGAGACGAGCATCGTGCCCGGGATCAGCATCGGATGCGGCTGCATCCAGTTGCGAACGATCATCTCGATTCCTCCATCGCGGCCCCGGCGTCAGCGGGCGAGCGCGCGCCTGCGGTTCGCGATCATGCTGCCTGCGCCACGCCGGCTTCGGACCGCTTCGCCGCCGCGCAGAGGCGCACGAACTCGTCGACCGCCGCTCGCGCGAACTCGGGTGTATACAGGTGCAGATCGAGCTTCTTCATGCGCTGCGGTTCGTCGAGCTTCGCGATCAAGCGCTCGACGAATGCGGCGTCGGCCTGCGGGTCGTGGATCGGCCGGCCTTCGCGGTCGAGCGACGACCATCCTTTCAACGGCACGAGGAAGGTCCACTCGCCGCGCGCGGCGTTGAGCCGCTCGGCGATCACGTCGGCGGCGGCGCGCAGTTCGTCGGCGGTGGTGCGCACCTGCACGCGCAGCTTGTCCTGCACGTACTGGACGCGGTCCTTCGTCTTCTCGAGCATGTCGGCCCGTCCGCCATAGGACAGGATGTCGAGGCCGCACGGCGCGAGCACCTGCGGGATGCCCGCGGCCGCAGCCGCCTTCAAACGGTCGGGGCCGGGGTCGCGGTTGCCCTTGAACAGATGCTCCATCACGCCGCCGATGCAGATGTCGAGCACGCCGGCGAAGGCGCCGTCGGCGATCATTTCCTCCATCGCGCGGTCGCCCTTGCCTTGCGCGTGGCAGACGATCGGCGTGAAGCCGGCTTCCTCGAGCATGCCGATGGCAGTCTGCACCGCCATCTCGCCGAAGCCGAAGCTCGAGATCGCGACGCAGGGCTTGTCGCCGAGGCCGAAGTCCTGCCCCAGCGTCATCTCGACCATGCCGCAGATCGCGCCGACCGCGTTCGTGATCTGCGCCTTCAAGAGCGGATTCATCTTCACGATGTCGAGCACCGTGTGGTGCATCGTCAGGTCGCGCGTGCCGACGTACTGGTCGATGTACGCCGGGTGCGCGGCCATCGGCGAGGCCATCAGCTTCGGGAAGCCGAACGGCAGCTGCTTCATCACCGAGGTCGCGACGAGCGTCGCCGTGCCGCCGCCGATGCCGATTGCGCCGTGCACGCGGCCGGCGGCCATCAATTCGGCGAGGATGGACGACGCGCCGCGGATCTGGTTGTTCGTCGCGGTATCGCGGTCGCTGCGGTATTTCTCGCGCACGACTTCGATCGCGAGGCCGCCGCGCGCGGCGACCTCCTCGGTCGTGATGTCGCCGGGGAAGGGCGGCGGCTCCTCCATGCTGAAGTCGAGGAAGATCGCCTCGTGGCCGCGCCGCTGGATCAACTCCTTGACGAAGACGATGTCCTCGCCGCGGGTGTCGAGGTTGCAGATGATGACGATGCCCTTCTTGCTCATGGCCTCTCGCATTTCATGACGACACCGGCCGGCGCCCTTCGAGGGCGCCGGGCCGGCCGGGGCGCGGCGGGTCGCGCCTTCAGGTTCCACGCAGCCCGGGCCTACATCTCGTGCGTCTTGGACTTCTTCGCCGGTGCCTCGGGCCGCGTCAGCCGGTTGATCATCTCGGCGACCGGGCTGTTGCCTGCGAAGCCGTACTCGTTCCAGCGGCTCGAGACCTTCTGCAGCATCGCGCGGTCCATGAAGATCTCGTTCGGCTTGTTCTTCCACTCGTACGGCGTGCAGGCGTCGAGGATGATGCGGCTCGTGATGTCGCGCGCCTCGATCGGCAGCCCGGGGTCGAGCGGCGTCGAGCGGCCACGGTCGATGATCTGCGCCGAGCGTTTCGGGTCGAAGCGCGTCGCCAGCGCCCACCATACGCGGTCCATGTCGTCGGCCTCGATATCGTGGTCGACGACGATCACGCCCTTCAGGCCGTAGTGGCCAGTCGTGCTCGCGATCACCGCGTTTCCGACGTGGTTCGAGTGCCCCGGATACATCTGCTTGACCGAGACGATGGCCCAGAAGCGGCCGGTCGCCGCCGCCGGCAGGTAGACACTCTGGATACCCGGCACCTTCATCGTCTCGAGGTCGTACCACATCGCGCCGGTGCGGTTCAGCGACTGGATCATGTGGATGTCGTTGATCGGCTTGCCGACCGTCGTGCTCCAGAAGACCGGCTTGTTGCGGTGCAGGATGCGCTTGACGCGCAGCACCGGCTTCGGATAGTCCTTGCCCTTGTTGCCCGAGTAGTAGCCGGTGTACTCGCCGAACGGACCTTCGTCCATCAGCTCGTTCGGGTCGATGTAGCCCTCGGCAATGATCTCGGCGTTCGCCGGCAGCGTGAGGCCGGTGAGGTCGGACTTGAAGACCGGCACCGGACGGCCGCGCAAGGCGCCGGCGATCTCGTACTCGTCGGTCTGCGCGCTGACCAGGGTCGAGCCGGCGAGGAAGAGCACCGGGTCGCAGCCGACGACCGCCGCCGCGGGCATCAGCTCGCCGCGCTCCTGGTACTTCTTCATGTGCATGTCGCCATGCTTGCCCTTGATGATCTGCGAGCCGAGGATGTTCTTGCCCAGCACCTGCGAGCGGTAGGTGCCGAGATTTGTCCAGCCGGTATCCGGGTCCTGCGTCACGAGGTAGCCGGCGGTGACGAAGAAGCGCCCGCCGTCATCCGGGTAGAACCACGGCACCGGAAACTTCTCGAGGTCGACGGCGTCGCCTTCGATCACGTTTTCCATCACCGAGGGGTTGTCGACGAAGGTCGGCTTGACGAGCTGCTTGGTCGTCAGCTCCATCCACTTGCGCGAGAGCTGGCACATCGTCAGCCCCGGGTCCTGCTCGAGCGCGATCGCGATCCGCTCGGGCGTCGTGAACGCGCTCGTGAAGACCGGGATCGAATGGCCCTTGACGTTTTCGTAGAGCAGCGCCGGGCCCTGCTTCTCCTCGTTGACCTTCGAGACGTGGCACAGCTCGTACTTCCAGTCGACCTCGGCCTTGACGCGGTGCAACTGGCCGTTGGCTTCGAGCGCGGCGATATAGCTGCGCAGATCGTCGATCGGGCGGACTTCGTTGCGTTTCATGGTGGTATTGACTCCGTTGGGGTGGTGGGGGTGAGGGGGGAGGGCGGGTCAGCCGAGCTTCTTGCCGGTCAGCATCGCCGAGAGGATGTAGTCCATCGCCGAGGCCGCCTCCTTGGCCACCGGCGCCTGCTTGCGCGAACTCCAGACGGTCTCGGGACGCGCCTGAAGGATGAAGATGTTGCCGCCCGCGGGCAGGTCCTTGTCGACCGCCCACTCGATATCCATCGGGCGGCCGTAGTGCTTCTCGATTCGCTTGCCCATCCAGGCAAGTTCGGTGATCTCGTCGTCGATCAGCGACTGCACGCGCTGGCGCTCGAGCGGCACTTCGGTCGTCTGCGAGGTCTGCGTCTTGCGGTCGACGGTGACGCAAACGAGCTTCTGCGAGATCGTGCGGTCGATGATGTCGAGCGTGACCTTGTTGACGACGAAGTTGTCGGGCGTCACCTCGCCCGAGACGACCGATTCGCCGAACCCGAAATTCGAGTCGATGACGATCACCGAGCGGTCGCCGTTGGCGGGGTGGATCGTGAACATCACACCGGCGGTGTAGGCGTTGGCCATCTTCTGCACGCCGACGCTGATCGCGAGCTGCTCGTCGTCGAAGGCGTGCTTCAGGCGGTAGTCGATCGCGCGCGCGGTATACAGGCTCGAGATGCACTTGCGCATGTGGTGCAGCACCTCGTCGACGCCGCGCACCCACAGGTAGGTGTCCTGCTGTCCGGCGAAGCTCGCGTCCTCCAGATCCTCGGCGGTCGCGCTCGATCGCACGGCGACGGGCGCCGCCGGCAGGCCGCAGCGCAGCGACAGCTTGCGATAGCACTCGGCGACCTCGTCCTCGATGTCGCGCGCGAAATCGTGCGCCTCGATCATCGCGCGGATGCGCTGGCTCGCCGCCTCGAGCGCGTCGAGGTCCTGCATGTCGATGCCGGCGAGCATCGAGGCGACCTCGCGCGCGATGCCGGCATCGGCCATGAAGCGCCGAAAGCCCGCGGTCGTCAGCGCGAAGCCGGGCGGCACGCGAACGCCGGCGTGGATCAGCTCGCCGAGCGACGAGCACTTGCCGCCGACGAGCGGCACCGATTCCTTGCGACAGTCCTCGAACCAGACGACGAGCGGCTGCGCCGACGCTGCGTTCGCGACCGCCTTGGCCTGCATCGGCTGCATCGACGCGCCCATTGCCGCCGCCTCAGCGCGTGATGCTCACCGCGCCGGTCGAGCCGTCGACGCGGATCAGCATGCCGGTCTTGATGACCTTCGTCGCGTGGCCGGTGCCGACGACGGCGGGCATGCCGTACTCGCGGCAGACGATCGCGGCGTGGCTCATGACGCCACCGACGTCGGTGATGCAGGCGCCGATCTTGGCGAACGCCGGCGCCCACGACGGCGAGGTCGTCGGCGCGACGAGGATCTCGCCTTCGCGCAGTTCGCCGACTTCGCCGACCGTGCGGCACACGCGCGCCCGGCCTTCGACGACGCCGGGACTGCCGGCAAAACCCTTCAGCTCGGTAACGGTGCTCGGGTCGGCGACTTCCTGCACCGCGGCCCAGTCGGCGAGCGACTTGTTCGTCACGCCCCAGAGCACGATCGTGAACGGCTCCTGGATCACTTCGGGCGCGGTGCCGATTGCCGGCGGCGGGCTCCATTCCTGGAACTTCGCCATCACGCCCTTGCGCCATTCGATCTCGGCCGGCCAGGTTGTCGTGCCGCGCGGCGTGACGCCGGTTGCCCAGGCGGTGACGATGTCCCACAGCGCCGACTTGATCTCGTCGCGGCGCAACAGCCAGACATCCTCGACGTCCTTGATGACGCCGTGCTCCTTCATGATCGCGGCGACCTCGCGCATCTTGTTCCAGAACACCGAATGGAACCAGTGCTCGACGTAGAACAGGTGGTTCTCGACGTAGGGAAAGACGGTCTTCGCGCAGCCGAGCAGCTCGTCGAACTGCTTGAGGTCCTCGGGCTTGTCGATCAGCGCGCGGTACTCGGCCGTGATGCGGTCGCGCTCCTCGCGCACCTTCGCCGTCGGGCGGTCGATCGAGACGCCCTGCTTGAGCTTGCCGATATAGGTCGCGATACCCGACAGCGGCACATTCATGTGGTCGTTCCACGAGCGGTCGTGGTGGAACCAGCCGGTGCCGGTCGAGACGTTGAACCACGGCTCCTTCGCGAGCGACAGCGAGGTCAGCCAGTCGACGCCCTTGGGCGACTTCTTCAGCGCCTCCTCGACGACCGTCCACTGCGGGCTGAAGCAGATGATCTCGTCGACGCCGAGCTCGATGGCGCGCCGCGCGAGCTTCTTCAGCTCCTCGTCGGGCTGGTACATGATGACGTCGATGCCCGAGATCATCTGCGTCACGCGCTGCGCCGGGATGTTCGGGAACAGCTTCTGCGCGAAGTCGAGGAAGAAGACGTAGGCCGCGTAGCCGAGGTTGAGGAACTCGAAGTGGTACTGCCAGCACTTGATGCCGAGGTTGATCAGGTCGTCGTAGTTCTTCAGCAGGTGGTAGCCCTTGGATTCACCGATCGCCTCGGTGACGACCGACATGTCCTCCATCTCGGCGAGGCGCGGGATCTCGATCGCCTCGAGCTGGCGGATCGTCGCCTCCATCTTGACCTTCCACTTCGCCTCGAGCGCGTCCCAGTTCTTGTAGTAGTGGCCGGCGCGCTCCATGAAGTGCGGCACTCGGCTGCCGATCTCGGCGCCGTCCTTCACCGGCACCGGCGAGATATAGACGTAGCCGTTGATCATCCGGTGATCGACGCCGCGCACCGGCGGGACCATGAAGATGCGGTTGTTGAACTGCGAGAGGGCGAGGAACCAGGCCTCGTCCCAGATCGTGTCGAACGGATAGAGCGGCTCGGGGTAGTGCAGGCCGTCGTAGAACCAGAAGGTCTCCTTCTCGTAGGCGTTGCGCGCCGGGTCGTCGGTGACGAACTGGTACTGGTACGGATACATGCGCTCCCAACCTTCGGTGCCGGGAATGGTCTTGGCCTTGACGTCGTGCGGAACGGGGAACTTCATGCTGTGTCTCCAGGTTTGAGGGCGATCGCGCATCCCGGTCATGCGGCCGCGTGTCGCCCGGGGCGCCTCTGTATTTGCAAACGCCGTGCCAGTGCGTCGTGACGCGGCGCAGCATCGAGGCCGCTGCCGGGCGTCGAGCGTGGCGCCGTCGCGCAGCGGCCGAAGGCGGCGCGGGGCGGCGCTTGCCGGTTTGGTAAGTTGCGGCGATCGGCAACGCCGCGTTTTGATCAATTGATGAAGCGTCGATCCGGCGGATGGGGGTATCCACCCACGACCGCGCAGTGCTTGACACCTGTCAAAGCGCGGGACGCAGGACGGGTCTACAAGCGAACGCTGGCGACGAGGTTGGGGCCCCATGACGCAACTCCACAGCATTGCGCGCGCGGTGAGCGACGAGCTGCGATCGCGCATCCATTTCTGCCAGCGCACCGGCCAGATCTGGCTGCACGAGCACCGCATGCTGCTCGTGCACGCCGAAGCGCAGGCGCTGCTGCGCAAGGAGCTGATCGATACGCTCGGGCTCGAGCGCGCGCGCGGGCTGCTCACGCGCATGGGCTATGCGTCGGGGCTGCGCGACGCCGAACTCGCGCGCACCCGCTCGCAGGATGCGAGCGACATCGAAGCCTTCATGACCGGCCCGCGCCTGCACACGCTCGAAGGCATCGTGCAGACGATTCCGGTGCAGCTCGAGCTCGACCGCATGACGGGGCGCTTCTACGGCGAGTTCGTCTGGGAGAACTCGTGGGAGGGCCAGTGGCACCGCCATCACTACGGCGTGCACGACGAGCCGGTGTGCTGGACCCAGATCGGCTATGCCTGCGGCTACGCATCGGCATTCATGGGGCGGCCT
Source organism: uncultured Burkholderiales bacterium (assembly GCA_937864005.1). Lineage (GTDB taxonomy): Bacteria > Pseudomonadota > Gammaproteobacteria > Burkholderiales > Burkholderiaceae_C > CAIKUF01. Next base: position 788 of record CALMIL010000039.1, on the reverse strand, counting down.
ATCCTCTTTAAGGAGGTCGAGTGCGCCGGCATGGGCAACCCGAACTGCCGCATCATCGGCCGCCCGGCGCAGGAGTGGGACGACGCTGCCGACCATCTGCGCTACTTCACGCCCGAGTCGATCGCCGACCAGCTGATCGAGCTGCAGACGCAGGTCGTCCAGCTGCGATCGACGATCGGCGACAAGGCCAACCTGCCGGGCGACATGATCGGCAATTCGCCCGGCTTTCGCGCCGCGTTCGACCTGCTGCGCAAGGCGGCGGCAAGCCAGATCACGGTGCTGCTGCTCGGCGAGACGGGCGTCGGCAAGGAACTCTTCGCTCGCGCGCTGCACGCGATGGGCGCGCGCCGCGAGCGGCCCTTCGTCGCGGTGAATTGCGCGGCGATCCCGGTCGAGCTCGTCGAATCGGAACTCTTCGGCGTCGAGCGCGGCGCCTATACCGGCGCCCAGGTCGCGCGCGCCGGGCGCTTCGAGCGCGCCGACGGCGGCACGCTCTTTCTCGACGAGGTCGGCGACCTGCCGTTCGCCGCGCAAAGCAAGCTGCTGCGCGTGCTGCAGGAGGGCGAGATCGAGCGCGTCGGCGACCACCGCACCCGCCGCGTCGACGTGCGCATCGTCGCGGCGACGAACGCCGAGTTGCAGCAGCGCGTGAAGGACGGCCGCTTTCGCGCCGATCTGTACTACCGGCTCAATCCGTTCCAGATCCGCATCCCGCCGCTGCGCGAGCGGATGGAAGACATCTCGCTGCTCGCCAAGCGCTTCCTCGAAAAGCACAGCGCGATCCACGC
>CALMIL010000038.1 GCA_937864005.1 uncultured Burkholderiales bacterium | reverse complement strand
CCACGGCGATCGCGCGGCTGGACGAGGCGAGCCGTCCGGCGCATTGACCCCGGCGCCGATCGCACGCCGCGCACCGCCGGCCCTGCCGCATTCGGGCACACTCGGCATACGTTCACAAGGAGGCAGCATGGACCACTTGAGCGGCCTCGACGCCGCGTTCCTCTATCTCGAAACGCCCGAGATGCCGATGCACGTCGGCAGCCTGCATCTGTACGAGTTGCCGGCCGGCTATGAAGGGGACTTCGTCACCGACGTGCGCAGGCACATCGCGCAGCGGCTGCACCTGGCGCCGGTGTTCCGGCGCAAGCTGCTGAACATGCCGTTCGAACTCGCCAACCCGGTGTGGGTGCTCGACGAAGATGTCGACATCGAATATCACATCCGCAACACCGTGCTGCCCGTGCCCGGCAGCCGCGAGCAACTCGACCGCCTCGTCGGCCGGCTCCATTCGAGTCTGATCGACCGCAGCCGCCCGCTATGGGAGTTCTACATCATCGAAGGCCTGCAGACGCCCGCCGACGCCCCCGCCGGCACCCGCCACGTGGGCTTCTATGCCAAGGTGCACCACGCCTCGCTCGACGGTGCGAGCGGGGTCGTGCTCGCCAACGCGATGCTCGACATCTCGCCCATGCCGCGCGAAGTGCGCGCCGCACGCCATCGGCGTACCCCGAGCCCCGATACCTACGGCATCGCCGAGCTCGCCGGCGCCAGTCTGCGCCATAGCGCGCAGCAGGTCGTCAAGCTCGGCCGCGCGTTGCCGACGCTGGCGCGAACCGCGGCGCAACTGCTGCGCCCGGCGCCCGGCGCGGCCGCGCTCGACGGCGATGGCGGCGCGGCCCGGGCGCGGCTGAAGGCGCCGATGCAGTGGTTCGGCCCGCGCACCGCGCTGAGCGCGAACGTCACGAACCAGCGCGTGTTCGCCAGCGTCTCGATTCCGCTCGCCGAGGCCAAGCGCATCGCCAAGGCACACGGCGCATCGCTCAACGAGGTCGTGCTGGCGATCTGCTCGGGCGCGCTGCGGCGCCACCTCGGGGAGGCGCACGATCTGCCCGACGAGCCGCTGCTCGCGGCGGTGCCGGTGAGCCTGCGCGAGGCGGGCAACACGCAGATGAACACGCAGGCCTCGATGATGCGCATCAGCCTGGCCAGCGACGTCGCCGACCCGCTCGAGCGGCTGCGCGCGATCCACGCCGCGAGTGCCGCAGCAAAGTCGCTGACGTCGAGCGTCAAGTCGGTCCTGCCGACCGACTTTCCGTCGCTCGGCGCGCCCTGGCTGATCAGCGGCCTGGCTTCGCTGTATGGCCGCTCGCGGCTCGCCGACCGCCTGCCGCCGCTCGCCAACGTCACGATCTCGAACGTCCCCGGCTCGCCGGTGCCGCTGTACCTGGCGGGCGCGCGGATGCTGACGTACTACCCGGCGTCGATCGTCGTGCACGGCGTCGCGCTCAACATCACGGTCGAGAGCTACGCCGGCTCGCTCGACTTCGGCCTCACCGCCTGCCGCCGTGCGCTGCCCGACCTGGCGCACCTGGCGCACGACATGCTCGTCGCGCACCGCGAGCTGCTGGCGACGGTGAAGGACGACGCATCGTCGCCAGGCGTCGCGCCCGCTGCGCATGCGCCGACCGCAAAGCGACCGGCCCGCACGGCGGCGCCTCGCAAGTCCGGCACGAAGGCAGCGCCCAACGCGCAGGCAAAGTCGAAGGTGAATGCGAAGGCGACCGGCGCGGCCAAGCCGCGCAAACTCAAAGCGGGGGCGGCCAGACGCGCGGCGGCGGCCTGAATCGCGCGGCGAAGCAGCGCGCGCGAACACCGCTGATCGCCGTCCAGCACCTCGAGAACTCGCGCTCGCAGCGCGTGCTCTGGCTACTCGAAGAGCTCGGCCTCGACTACCGCATCGAACGCTACAAGCGCGACCCGAAGACGCAGTTCGCGCCGGAGGCGCTGCGCAAGGTGCATGCGCTGGGCAAGTCCCCCGTCGTCACCGACGGCGACGCGACGATCGCCGAATCGGGTGCGATCGTCGAATGCCTCGTCGAGCGCTACGGCGCGGGCCGCCTCGCGCCAGCCGCAGGCACGCCCGAGCGACGGCGATGGACGTACTGGCTGCACTTCGCCGAAGGCTCGGCCATGCCGCCGCTGCTGATGAAGCTCGTGTTCGACAGGGTCGGGAACGCGCCCGTGCCCTTCTTCGTCAAGCCCGTCACGCGCAAGATCGCGGCGAAGGCGATGAGCGAATTCGTGCAGCCCAACCTCACACGCTAGTTCGACTTCATGGAGGCCGAGCTGACGCGCAGCCCGTGGTTCGCCGGCGACGCATCCAGCGCGGCCGCCATCCAGATGAGCTTTCCGATCTAGGCCGCCGCCACACGGGCCGTGCTCGACAAGAGCCGGCCGAAGCTGATCGCCTGGCTCGAACGCATCCACGCCCGCCCGGCGTACGCGCGCGCGCTCGAGCGCGGCGGGCCCTACTGTCTGCTCGGCAGCGCCTGAGCGGCGCTTCAGGCCCGCGCCCGCGGCCCGGGCGCCCAGTGGTCGCCGTGCAGCACGGCGCGCGCCTCATCGCGCAGCTTGAAGAGGTGCGCGTTCAGCGATCGCAGCGCCATCGGGTGCATGCGCTGCGGCACGTCGTCGTAGACCAGTTCGACGAGCGCCTGGACCGGCGCCGGGCCGAGGTCGCGCAGCGCGGCGACGACCTTCGCCTCGCGCTTCAGGCGGTGTTCGATGATCCACTCGAATGCACGCCGCGGCTGCGCCATCAGGAAACCGTGGCCGGGCGCGAGCCATTCGAGATCGAGGGCGAGCAGTTCGCGCAGCGATGCGAGATAGGCCGCCATATCGCCATCCGGCGGGTTGATGACGACGGTCGTGAGCTGCATCACGTGGTCGCCGGTGAAGAGCGTCTTCTCCTCCTCGAGCAGATAGCAGATGTGGTTCGACGCATGGCCCGGCGTGCGGATCGCGCGCAGCGTGCTGCCCGCGCCGAGCGCGAAGCGTTCGCCGCCGGCGAGCGCCTCGTCGGGGGCGAAGCTCGCGTCCTGCCACTCGGCATGGTCGGCGATCCGGCCGTGGACGCGCGCGCCGGTGTGCTCCTTCAGCAGCACCGTGGCGGGCGAATGGTCCGGGTGGGTGTGGGTCGCGAAGATCCAGCGGATCGGCCCCGGCGCGGCATCGAGCACGGCCTGCACATGCTTCTCGTCGAGCGGGCCGGGATCGATCACCGCCCATGCGTCGTTCGCACCGGCGACGAGATAGGTATTCGTGCCGGGCCCGGTCATCACGCTGCCGTTGTCGGCGCTGACGCGGATGATGCGCGGCGACAGCCGCACCGGCACGTCGGGGACGATCTCGTAGCAGCCGGTCGCGCGCCCTTCGGGATCGATGCGCCGCAGTTCGGCCCACGCCGGCTCGTCGGGGGCCACCGGCCGCACGCCCTGGCTGCCCGTGCCCATGTGCGGCATCGACGGCACGATCAGACGCGGCGCGCGCGCCCACTCGAAGAGCGCGGGAACGGTATCGAAGCGGGCGATCGCCTCGAGCGTCTTGACGGTCGGCGTCACGAGCCGCAATTCGCCGCGCCGCGCGAGCGCTTCGGCGGGCGCCAACCAGCGCAGCTCGACGGTCTCGGTCCGGTCGGGCGCCGGCGTCTGTCCGGCCGGCGCCTCGGCGACGAAGAATCGCGTATCGAAGCGCTTGCGCAGGCCGATCGGCGTCAGCCAATGGCCGAAGTAGACGAGTCGATCGACCGCGAGCGACAAACCGAGCTCGCGACACAGTTCGTCGAGCCGGACGCGCCCGCGGTGCAGCCCGTCGCGCCACGTCGACATGGCGTCGGAGCGCGCCGCAAGCCAGCCGGCGGCGGGCAATGCGCCGTCGGCGCCGGCGGCGAAGAACAGCCCCGCTTCCTCGAAACACTCGCGCAGCGCGGCAATGTAGAAGTCGAGGCCGCCGGACTCGATTCCGAGCCGCGCACTCGCCGCGGCGTCATCGATTCCGGCGCCGACGACAGCGCGGCAGTCGCTGTCCCGAGCGTCGACGACGCCGCCCGGAAAGACCCACGCGCCGCCGTACCGGTCGTCGCTGTTCTCGGCGCGCTGCAGCAGCAGCACCTCGATGCCGGCCGGTGCGTCGCGCACGACGACGAGCGTCGCCGAAGCGCGCAGGGCGGCCTGTGGCGAAGCTGCGGCGCTGCGGCCAATGGAGGGTTCTCGGCTCATGCTTGCCTTGCGCGACCGGATCGCGCAAGGGTGCAAGTCTGACACGTCGGGCGCGGCGTCCGCGCGCCGGGGTCTTGTGCTCAGGCGTAGCGGGCGAGGGTCAGGCCGTCGAGGTCGATCTCGGGCTTGCGCCCCGAAATCAGATCGGCCATCACGCGCCCGGTGCCGGCCGCCATCGTCCAGCCGAGCGTGCCGTGGCCGGTCGCGAGGTAGAGGTTCGCAAGCTTCGTCGGCCCGACGATCGGCGTGCCGTCGGGCGTCATCGGTCTGAGGCCGCACCAGAACTCGGCGCGCGAGACGTCGCCGCCGTCCGGGAAGAGGTCAGTCACGACGTGCTCGAGCGTGCGCCTGCGCGCGTCGTGCAGCTGCAGCGTGTAGCCGGCGAGCTCGGCCGTGCCGCCGACCCGGATGCGGCTGCCCAGGCGCGTCACGGCAACCTTGTGCGTCTCGTCCATCACCGTCGACTCGGGCGCACCGGCCGGATCGGTGATCGGCAGCGTGATCGAATAGCCCTTCACCGGATAGACCGGAATGCGAATGCCCAGCGGCGCGAGCAACAGCGGCGAATAGCTGCCGAGGGCGAGCAGATAGGCGTCGGCCTTCAGCATGCCGGCATCGGTCGCGACGCCATCGATGCGGCCGCCCGCCTGGCTCAGCCGCTCGATCGCGACCCCGTAGCGGAATGTGACGCCGCGGCGTGCGGCGAGCGCCGCCAGCGCCTGCGTGAACGCGAAGCAGTCGCCCGTCTCGTCGCCCGGCAGTTGCAGCCCGCCGGCAAACTTCTCGCGCGTGCGCGCGAGCGCCGGCTCGTGGCGGATGCAGCCGTCCATATCGAGCAGCTCATGGGCGACGCCGTAGCGCTTCAGGATCGCGATATCGGCCGCCGTCGCGTCGAGCTGATGCTGGGTCCGGAACAGTTGCAGCGTGCCCTGCATGCGCTCGTCGTAGCGGATGCCGGTCTGCGCGCGCAGATCCCGCAGGCAGTCGCGGCTGTATTCGGCCAGCCGCACCATGCGGCTCTTGTTGACCTCGTAGCGGGCCGCGGTGCAGTTGCGCAGCATGGCAAGGCCCCAGCGCACGAGCCCGGCATCGAGCCGCGGCCGGATGACGAGCGGACGGTGGTGCATCAGCAGCCACTTGATCGCCTTCAGCGGCACGCCGGGACCGGCCCACGGCGACGAATAGCCGGGCGAGACCTCGCCCGCGTTGGCGCGGCTCGTCTCGAGCCCGGCTTCGGGCTGGCGGTCGACGACCGTCACCTCGTGCCCGGCCGCGGCGAGCTGGTAGGCACACGCGACGCCGATCACGCCGCTGCCCAGGACGATCACCTTCATCTGCCGCACTCCCCGAAGTTGCGCCAGAGTGTACGGACACGCCGCCGCAGCTTGTTCGGTTCCGAGCCGCCCGCGCCGCACTTTTGGCGGCCGGCGTGCGGCGCGCCTGCGGCCGGACCCGCCGCCACGCTTGGCAGTTCGGCCGCCGCGATCGATGATGCGCGTGCCGCGCAGGCGCGGCATCCCGCCGGCCAACCGGAGCCACATCATGGTCCACGTCCTCGCCCGCATCACCGCACAGCCCGCGTCGGCCGACGCGATGCGCGAGATCCTCGTCGAACTCGTCGCGCAGTCCCTCAAGGAAGCGGACTGCCTGCACTACGAGTTGTTCCAGCAGGAGGGCGCCGCCCACATCTTCCAGACCGTCGAGCGCTGGACAAACGGCGCGGCGGTCGACGCCCACATGTCGACGCCGCATGTCGCGGCGGCGATCGCCAAGGGCGGTGCGCTGTTCGGCGCCGCGCCGGAGATCCTGCGCTTCACGCAGATCGCCTGAACGGCGGCGGCGCGCGAGGGCGTCATGGGCAGCGGCCACAATCGGGGCTGCGATTGCAAACGGTATCCCCCATGCCTTCACTGCCCCTGTTCATCGCCCCGGCGCGCCATGCCGACCCTGCGGCCGCGCTGGCGCAGGTTCGCGCGATCTACGATTCGAGCATCGCGCACCTGCGCGACGCGCTGCATGCCTTCGTCGGCGGCGACGACCTGACGCAGCCGGTGCGCGCCTGCTATCCGTTCGTGCGCATCCACACCGATACCGTGGTGCGCGCCGATTCGCGCCTGAGCTACGGCTTCGTCTCCGGCCCCGGCACCTACGAGACGACGCTCACCCGGCCCGACCTGTTCGCCGACTACTACCTCGAGCAGTTTCGCCTGCTGCTGCGCAACCACCATGTGTCGCTCGAAGTCGGCACCAGCTCGCAGCCGATCCCGATCCACTTCTCGTTCGCCGAGCACGATCACATCGAAGGCACGATGAGCGCCGAGCGCAGGCTGCTGCTGCGCGACCGCTTCGATCTGCCCGATCTGGCGGCGATGGACGACGGCATCGCCAACGGCACCCACGAGCCGGAGCCGGGAGCACCGTATCCGCTGGCGCTCTTCACCGCGCCGCGCATCGACTATTCGCTGCACCGCCTGCGCCACTACAGCGGGACGATGCCCGAGCATTTCCAGAACTTCGTCCTGTTCACGAACTATCAGTTCTACATCGACGAATTCGTGCGTCTGGGCCGCGAGCGGGTGGCCGACCCGGCGAGCGAGTACAGCGCGTTCGTCGAGCCCGGCAACGTCGTGACGCGCCGGGCGGGCACGGCCGCGGCCCCCGAGGATGCGCTCGGCAGTGCGCCGCCGCGGCTGCCGCAGATGCCGGCCTACCACCTCGTGCGGCCCGACGGCATGGGCATCACGATGGTCAATATCGGCATCGGCCCGGCCAACGCGAAGACGATCACCGATCACATCGCCGTGCTGCGACCGCACGCCTGGATCATGCTCGGCCACTGCGCCGGCCTGCAGAATACGCAACAGCTCGGCGACTACGTGCTCGCCCACGGCTACGTGCGCGAGGACCATGTGCTCGACGAGGACCTGCCGCTGTGGGTGCCGGTCCCGGCGCTGGCCGAGGTGCAGGTCGCGCTCGAGTCGGCGGTCGCCGAGGTCACGCAGCTCGAAGGCTACGAACTCAAGCGCGTGATGCGCACCGGCACCGTCGCTTCGACCGACAACCGCAACTGGGAGCTGCTGCCGTACCGCGGCCCGCAGCAGCGCTTCAGCCAGAGCCGCGCGATCGCGCTCGACATGGAAAGCGCGACGATCGCCGCGAACGGCTTTCGCTTTCGCGTACCCTACGGCACGCTGCTGTGCGTGAGCGACAAGCCGATGCACGGCGAGATCAAGCTACCGGGCATGGCGAACCACTTCTACCGCGAACGCGTCGAGCAGCACCTGCGCATCGGCATGCACGCGGTCGAACTGTTGCGCCGCGGCGGCGTCGATCGACTGCACAGCCGCAAGCTGAGGAGCTTCGCCGAGGTCGCGTTCCAGTAGGGAAGTGCGGCGCCGCCTGCCGGCGCTGCAGATGCGAATGCCGCAGTGCCCCGCGCGCACTGCGGCAACAGGGCGCATCGTCAGGCGGTCGGCTTGCGGCGACGGACAACCAACCCCAGCACGCCCAGTCCGGCGAGCGTCAGCGCATAGGATGCGGGCTCGGGAACCTGCGTCATGACCATGAAGTCCTGATGCGAGCGGCTGTAGAGTTGATCGACGTGCAGCGTGACCGGGGTTCCGAGCAGTGCATCCCAGTTCACGCCGTTGAGCGCGGCCTGAACGCCAGCGTCGCCGCTGGTCGCCGTAAACGCGCCCGACGTGAAGTCGTACGGATTGCCGGCAGTCTCGTAGAGGATTTCCCAGGTAATCGCCTGGATTACCGCCGACTCGACACTGTTGGCCGGATGACCGAACAGTGCGAAGTTGGAGAACACCCGATCGAGATCGAGCGATTTCGCCGCACCCCAGGCCGCCACGCCGTCGACGACCATGTAGTCCGTGTAGGTGACACCGAAATTGAAGGTCTGCGACAGGTCGGTGCAGAAGGTGACGAAGGAGTCGCCGTTGAGCGTTCCCGAGAACTGTCCCGCCGCGCCGTTGTAGTTCGGCGAGGACACATTGAGGTTGAGCCCGGGGGCGAACGTGAAGTTGTCGAGCTTCACCGTGTCGGCGAAGGCTGGCGACGCCGCGCAGAAGGCGGCGGCCAGAGCCAGTATTCTGAGTTGCATGTAGGAGTCTCCCTTTGAATCGAGCCATCACGAGCGGCTGCGTCGTGATGGGCTTGAATCTAGCGGCGGCGGATTCGCGCGTCAGCCCCGCGTTCGCAGGGGAGCCCCCCGACTGGGGGAGTGCGAACTTCATACCGCGCCGCTGGCCGCCCCCTTGCGGGCCCGCAGTTGCCCGGCTTGTGCGCGACGCGCGCTTCACTTAGTCTGGCTGGCATCATTGCGCCTCGATACAGGAGACCGTCATGCCGAGCCCAGCCCCCGATACTGTAGGCAGCGTCAGCAGCATCCGCACCCTGGCCCTGGTCGGGCCGGCGGCGGCGGGCAAGACGAGTCTCGCGGAAGCCCTGCTGTTCAAGGCCGGCGCGATCACCACACCGGGAACGCTCGAGCGCGGCTCGACGGTGAGCGACTTCGACGTCCTCGAGCGGCGCGCGCAGCACTCGCTGTACTCGGCGCTGATGCACCTGCGGCACCGGAACACGCGCGTCCATCTGATCGACACCCCGGGCTCGCCGGACTTTCTCGGCCAGTCGCTGCCGGCGCTCGAGGCGGTCGAGACGGCGGCCGTCGTCATCAGCGCCGCGGGCGGCGTCGAGATGATGGCCGAGCGGATGATGAACTATGCCGCGCAGCGCGAACGCTGCCGGCTGATCGTCGTCAGCAAGATCGACGCGCTGGACATCGACCTCGAAGCGCTCGTCGAGCAGATCCGCGCCACCTTCGGCAAGGAGTGCCTGCCGCTGAACCTGCCGGCCGGCGGCGGCTCGCGCGTCGTCGATTGCTTCTTCAACCCGGGCGATGGCGACGAGAAGGTCGATTTCTCGTCGGTCGCGCAGGCGCATCGTGCACTCGTCGAACAGGTGGTCGAGGTCGACCCCGGTTTCGTCGAGCGCTACCTGGAGGAAGGCGATGTCGATCCGGGCGAACTGCATGCGCCGCTCGAGCAGGCGCTGCGCGAAGGGCACCTGATTCCGATCTGTTTTGTCTCGGCGCGCAACGGTGCCGGCGTCGCCGAACTGCTCGACATCATCGTCAAGCTGCTGCCCGACCCGAGCGAAGCCAACCCGCCGCAGTTCCTGAAGGGCGAGGGCGCGGGCGCGGTGGCGCTGGCCGCGCTGCCCGATGCGTCGCTGCACGTGATCGCGCATGTATTCAAGGTCACGCAGGACCCCTATGTCGGCAAGCTGGGGGTCTTCCGCATCCACCAGGGAACGCTGTCGCGCGACAGCCAGCTCTATATCGGCGACGGCCGCCGGCCGTTCAAGGTCGGCCATCTGTTCATGCTGCAGGGCAAGGAGCACGTCGAGGTCGCGCAGGCCTTCCCGGGCGACATCTGCGCCGTCGCGAAGGTCGACGAACTGCAGTTCGACGCCGTGCTGCACGACGCCGCGGAGGATGACCACCTGCACCTGCTGCCGCTGGACTTTCCGCAGCCGGTGCACGGCCTCGCGATCGAGACCAAGCGCCGCGGCGACGAGCAGCGGCTGTGGGACATCGTGCAAAAGCTGGTCGACGAAGACCCCTGCCTGAAGGTCGAGCACATCGTCGTCACGAACGAGACCGTGATCTATGGCCTGGGCGAACTGCACCTGCGCATGCTGCTCGAGCGCCTGACCGAGGTCTACAAGTGCGAGGTCGACACCCGGCCGCCGCGCATCGCCTACCGCGAGACGATCTCGGCCCCCGCCGAGGGCCACCACCGGCACAAGAAGCAGACCGGTGGCGCGGGCCAGTTCGGCGAGGTGTACCTGCGCATCGAGCCGCTGCCGCGCGGCGCGGGCTTCGAGTTTCTGGATCAGGTCAA
>CALMIL010000037.1 GCA_937864005.1 uncultured Burkholderiales bacterium | reverse complement strand
ACCAGGATCAGGCCGTTGACCATCGTGCGGGCGTTGCCGAAGTCGCGCAGCGCCTCGGGCAGCACGGTGATGATGAAGGCGCCGATCACCGGCCCCGGCAGGCCGCCGATGCCGCCGAGAATCGCCATCGTCAGGATCTCGACGCCGCGATCGAAGCCGTATTCGTTCGGGCCGATGAAGAAGGTCAGGTGCGCGTTGAGCGCGCCGGCCAGCCCGGCGATGCCGGCGCCGAGCGCGAAGGCGAGCATCTTGTGCGAATCGACCGCGATGCCCATCAGCGAAGCGGCGACGGCGTCGCCGTCGATCGCCTCGAAGGCGCGGCCGACGCGCGAGCGGCGCAGCCGCCACAGCACGGCGAGCGACAGCACGAGCGCGAGCGCAACATGCCACCACTGCGTGAGCTGCGGAATGCCGTTCAAGCCGAGCGCGCCGCCGGTCAGGCCCTCGGCGTTGAGCAGGCCGACGCGCACCACTTCGCCGAAGGCGAGCGTCGCCATCGCGAGATAGACGCCCGACAGGCGCAGCGTCGGCACGCCGATGACGAGCGCGGCCAGGATCGGCATTGCCATGCCGCCCGCGAGCGCGAGCGGAAACGGCCAGCCGAGGTTCATCGTGATGAGCGATGCGGTGTAGGCGCCGATGCCCATGAACGCCGCGTTCGCCAGCGCGAGCAGGCCGCAGGCGAGCGTCAGCCAGATCGACAGCGCGAGCAGTGCATTGATGCCGATCGACAGCACCAGGTTGCTGTAGACCGCCCAGAATTCCTCGAAGCCGCCCATCGCTCAGGGACGCGCCGCCGCGCTCATAAGGCAAGCTCCGCGCTGATCGCGCTCCGGTGTGAGCGCTTGGGAGCGGCCCGGCGCGCGCATAAGGTAACCTCCGCGCTGATCGCGCTCCGGTGTGAGCGCTTGGGAGCGGCCCGGCGCGCTCACGCCTTGCGCTCGAGAACCTTGCCGAACATGCCCTGCGGCCGCAGCAGCAGGACGAGGAACAGCAGGCCGAAGGCAACCGCGTCGCGCATCGACGAGCCGATATAGGCGACCGAGAGGACTTCGGCAAAGCCGAGGAACAGGCCGCCGATCAACGCGCCGCGGATATCGCCCATGCCGCCGAGGATGATGACGGCGATGCCCTTGTGCAGCATGGGCTGCCCCATCAGCGGGAAGACCGCGTTCGAATAGAGCGCGATCAGCAGGCCGGCAATGCCGCCGAGCGCGGCGGCGGTGAACGAGGTCAGATAGAACAGCCCCTCGACGTTGATGCCGAGCAGCGCCGCCGCCTTCGGGGACTCGGCGATCGCGCGCAGCGCGCGGCCGAGCTGGGTCTTGCGCATCACGAGCAGCAGCCCGCCCATCAGGGCGAACGACAGCACGACGATCGCAATCTCGAGGACGCTGATCTGCACGCCCCAGAAGTGCAGCGGCTCGTGCGGGATCAGTTCGGTCGGGAAGCGCAGGTTCTGCGCCCCGAACAAGCCCTGCGCGGCGTTGTTGAAGAAGATCGCCAGGCCGATCGTCGCGATCATCGGAATCAGGTGCGTCACGTTGCGCTTGCGCAGCGGCCGCAGGACCAGCCAGTCGATCGCCAGGCCGAAGCCGCCGGCAACGAAGAAGGCAGCGACGAGCGCGCCCCAGAGCCCGACGTCGAGCCGGGTCACGACCTCGAGCGCCGCGTAGGCGCCGATCATGAAGATCGCGCCGTGCGACAGATTGATGACGCCGAGCACGCCGAAGACGAGCGTGAAGCCGAGCGCGAACAGCGCGTAGACGCTGCCCAGCGAGAGGGCGTTGACGAGTTGCTGGTCAAGCAATCGCGGCTCCGCGCGAAACGCGGCACCGGCCGCGCGCCGCGGTGGGCGGCGCCGACCGGCGCACGATGCTCGAAGTCGGGGTCACGGCGTCGTGGCGTGGACCGCTACTTCTCGATGACGTACTTGCCGCCCTTGGTGACCGAAACGATCGCCGCCTGCTGCGCATCGTAGCCGGCCGGCTTGCCGTCGCGGCCGGTCGTCTGCTGGAACTTGAACGCGCCGGTGGCGCCGGTATGGCTTACGGCCGGCAGCGCGTCGCGCAGCGCCTTGCGGTTGGCCTCCAGGTCACTGCCGAGCTTGATCTTGCCGATCGCCTGCGCGGCGATATGCATCGCATCGTACGACTGCGCCGCGAACTGATCCGGCGGTGCGCCGAACTTCTTCTTGTAGGCCTCGATGAAGTCGACGTTCTCCTTCGTATCGTTGCCCAGCGCCCAGGGGCTGCCGACCCAGAGATTGTCCGACGCGCCCTTCGCCAGATCGAAGATCTTGACCGAGTTCATGCCGTTGCCGCCGATCACCGGCCAGTCGATGCCGAGCTGGCGCGCCTGCACCATGATCGGCGCGCCTTCGGCGATCAGCGCCGACAGCACGATCGCGTCGGCCCCGCTGCCCTTGATCTTCGTGAGCTGCGCCTTGAAATCGACATCACCCTTGGCGAAGGTCTCGGTCGTCGTGACCGGAATGTTCAGCTTCTCGAGCGCCTTCTTGAAATTGTCGTAGCCGCTCTTCGTGAAGACGTCGTCGTTGCCGTAGAGCACCGCCACCTTCTTGATGCCGGCGTGCTTGATCGCGACGCGCAGCGTTTCGGGCAGGACGTCGGCTTCGGTCACCGAGTTGCGAAAGACGTAGTCGCCGATCGAGGTGATGCCGTCGGCCGTATTCGAGGTGCCGAAGACGACGACCTTCGCGCCCTGCGCGATCGGGTCGGCCGCCTGCGCCGAATTCGACAGCGTCGGACCGAACAACATCAGCACCTTGTCCTGGAAGATCAGCTTCTTGAAGACGTCGATTGCCTGCTCTTTCTTCCCGGCCTCGTCCTCGAACAGCAGGTTGAGCTTGTTGCCGTTGATGCCGCCGGCGGCGTTGATCTCGTCGGCCGCGAGCACGAAGCCGTTCTTGATCGACTGGCCGTACTGCCCCGCCGGGCCGGTCAGCGCCTCGGCAACGCCGATCTTGATATCGGC
>CALMIL010000036.1 GCA_937864005.1 uncultured Burkholderiales bacterium | reverse complement strand
CGCGTCAGGCGCTCGGTCTCGGCGACGACGATGGCGAGGAACTCCTGGCGCTGCGCGGCTTCCATCTCGGCATCGTCTTGCATCAGCTCGACGAGCGCACGGATCGATGTCAACGGTGTGCGCAATTCATGCGACACCGACGACATGAAATCGTCCTTCAGCCGGTCCAGGCTCTTGAGCTGCTCGTTGGCGGCGCGCAGTTCGGCGCTCGCCCGCTCGAGCGAGAGCGACTTCTCCTCCAGCGCGTGCGAGTACGCGCGCAGCTGCGACGCCTCGTCGACGATGCGCATCACGTCGTCGATCGCGAGCGTCTCCTCCTCGACGACCGAGGCGATGACGGCGCGCGCCGAGACGCTGCCGATGGCGCCGGCAAGCTGCGTCTCGGCAAACTGCACGAGCTGCGCGTCGGGCGGAATCTGCGCGATGCCGGCGACGCCCAGGCGCCCGGCGTACTCGGCGAACGCGCGCTGCGCCGCGTCGCGGCCGAGGAAGCGGCCGACCGTCGCGAGCAGGTCGGCGACCTTGGCGCGGCCGCGCCAGAACACCGGCTCGGGGCCGGCCGTCGCGGTGCGCTCGAAAACGTCGACGAAGAGCAGCGCCTGGCTCGTCTCGCGCGCCGACGGCGCGCGCCACAGCGAGACGCCGACAAGAAGGCCGACGTTCGCGAGCAGGCTCCAGAAGAGCGAGTGCGTCAGCGCATCGAAGCCGGTGAGGCCGAGCCATTGCTCGGGCTTGAGCAAGGCGATGCCGAACGGTCCGTCGCGCAGGAAGCCGTCGTCCAGCCAGCCCGACTTGGCGATCGACGGCAGCATCAGCGTGTAGGCCCAGAACGCGAAGCCCGCGGCGAGCCCGGCGATCGCGCCGGCGCGCGTTCCACCCTTCCAGTACATGCCGGCCAGCAGCGCCGGCGCGAACTGCGCGACCGCCGCGAAGCTGATGAGGCCGATGCTCACCAGCGCGTAGGCCTCGCCGGCAAGGCGGAAGTACAGGTAGCCCAGCAGCAGCAGCGCGACGATCACGCCACGGCGGATCGGCAGCAGCCAGCCCGAGAGGTCGCGCTGCGCGGCGGCGCCGAAACGCCGGGTACGCAGCAGCCAGGGCATGACGAGGTCGTTGCAGACCATGGTCGAGATCGCGATCGCCTCGACGATCACCATCCCGGTCGCCGCCGACAGGCCGCCGATGAACGCGACCAGCGCGAGCGTGTTGCTGCCCATCGACAGCGGCAGCGTCAGGATGAAGGTCTCGGCGTTTACCTGCCCCGGGCCGAAGTGCAGCAGGCCGGCGAGCGCGATCGGCAGCACGAACAGGTTGATCGCGAGCAGGTAGAGCGGAAAGGCCCAGACCGCACGCTTCAGGTGCCGCTCGTCGACGTTCTCGACGACCAGCATCTGGAACTGGCGCGGCAGGAAGACGACCGAGAACATCGACAGCAGCATCAGCGTGAACCACTGCGCGCCGGCGAAGCCCGAGTCCGGCTCGAGGCGAAGCACGCGCGCCGCCTCGGGCAGCGCGCGGGCGCGCGCGAACAGATCCGCCGGCCCGTCGAACATGCCCCAGGTGACGAAGATGCCGACCGCCAGGAAGGCGGCGAGCTTGACGACCGACTCGAACGCGATCGCCGCCACCATGCCCTCGTGGCGCTCGGTCGTATCGAGGTGGCGGGCGCCGAACGCGACCGTGAAGCCGGCCAGCGCGAGCGCGATGTAGAAGGTGCTGTCGCTCCACCACGCGCCGGCCGCGGCGTGCGGCGCGCCGACCGGCGCGGTCATCACCTCGAAGCCGATCGCGATCGCCTTCAACTGCAGCGCCACATAGGGCAGGATGCCGATCACCGCGATCAGCGTCACGAGCCCGGCGAGCAGCCGGCTCTTGCCGTAGCGGCTGGCGATGAAGTCGGCGATCGACGTGATGCGGTAGCTGCGCGAGATGCGGATCATCTTGCGAACCACCATCCACGCCAGCACCATCGCGAGCGTCGGGCCGAGGTAGATCGGCAGAAACCACAGACCCTGCGTCGCGGCGCGGCCGATGCTGCCGAAGTAGGTCCACGCGGTGCAGTAGACGCCGATCGACAGCGCATAGACCCAGGCGTTGCCGATCACCGAACGGCCGGCGATCGCGCGCCGGTCGGCGAACTCGGCGATCGCGAACAGCAGCAGCAGGTAGGCAAACGCGGCGGCGACGACGAGCGGGGCGGCGAGCATGCGTCAGCTCTCGAAGCCCGAAACCGCTCCTCGCGTCGAGGACATCAGTCCATGCCCTCCGAACGCTCGACGGTCCAGGCGACGAGTGCGATCAGCAGCGCCCAAGCGACGAACACCGCGAGCGGCAGCAGCGGAATGCCGAATACGCTCGCGTCGACATTCCACAGGCCGAGCAGCGGAAACGTGAAGATCAGCCAGCCGAAGACGAATAGCGCCAGCAGGCGCTGCGCGGCGAGGCGCTGGAACATGGCGCGGTCTCCTTGCAGTCGCGACGCCTCGATTCTGGACCCTGCGCTTACAGGGGTCTGATACGGGTTTGCGCTCAGGCTCGGCGCAGCGGGCCGTCTGCAGGGGCCGGCTACTGGTGTGCCACTCTATCGAAAGGCCGGCAAGCGTTCTTCGGAGGCGGCGAAGCTGGCGCGGGACAGGTGGCGGCGAAGCCGGCGCGGGGCAGGCCGCGACGCTTCGGCGCGGCGGTCGGCTGCGCCGACTGCCCTGCGGTGCTCGCAGCCAGGGCCCCGGCGCACAACTCACTTCGCGCCCTTCGGGCGCTACGTTCGGACAAGTGCGCCGAGTCAGACCACGTGGCGCGCTGGCGCGCGCGGGCCCTGGCTGCTGCGCTCCTCGGCGCCCCGCAGGCGCGTCGCGGCCTGCCCCGCGCCGGCTTCGCGGAACTGCTCGTTCCATGCATCGAACACACACCGCGCCGCCCGCGCGGCAGGCGGCACCCGGCAGGGGCGATTTGTGCGGCGACGAGGAACGCAGCGCCGGGGTCAGCGCGCGCAGCGCGCTTTCCATCTGACTTGCCGCGTCTGTCCGAACGCAGCGCCCGCAGGGCGCGAAGTGAGCTGCGCGGCACGACCCCGGCGCGAGCACCGCAGTGCAGTCGCCGCGCAGCGGCTACCGCCGCAGCATGAGCCGCGGAAGAGGGGCCCCGCGCAGCGGGGATCGAAGCGGGCGAATGCTGCGAGGCGCCGACGAGAGGGTGATGCGAATCGTTTGGCAGAGTGGAGGCGCACCATGAGCCCCTGGCGGGTGCCGCCTGCCGCGACGCGCCGAACCATTGCGAGACAGAACTCGACTACGCCCGCTTGGCGCGGAGAGCACGCAATCGTGCGCCCTGCGCAGACCGCGATACGGCGTCAATCCCCCAGCCCCGCCCTTCGCAACTGTGCGTGCAGTCGCTCCACTTCGTCGATCAGGTCGAGCATCACGGCGACGCTTTGCAGGTTGGCGTCGAAATCGCGCTGCAGCCTGCGGATGCGGCGCACGCGGGCGAGTTCGGTGCTGCCGAAGTGCAGCGCCGGGGCCTGCGCCGGCGGCTCGAGAAGGCCTTCGTCGAGCAGCGTCTGCACATACTCGACCCGCACGCTGCAGGCGTGCGCCAGCGTCTCCAGATCGAGCCAGTCGTCGACGCCGATATGAACGCCGCTTGCGATGACTTTCATTGCCCACCCTCCCCGCCGGCACGCGGATCGAACGCGAGGTCGCGCGCCATCTGTTCGTACAGCGCGCGCGCCTTGTCGGTCGTCGCCGGCGGCAGCACGATGTCGAGCACGACGTAGAGATCGCCCGCCGTCGCGCCCGGAATGCCGCGCCCCTTCAGGCGCAGCTTGCGCCCGCCCTGCGATCCGGACGGCACGTTCATCTGCACAACCCCGTCGGGCGTGACAAGCGGCACGCTCGCGCCGAGCGCGGCCTCCCACGGCGCGACGCGCAGCGTGACGTACAGGTCGCGGCCGTCGACCCGAAAGCGCGCATGCGGCTCGAACTCGACCTCGAGGTAGAGGTCGCCCGCCGGCTCGCCGCGCAGCCCGGGCGAGCCCTGGCCGGCAAGCCGAATCTGCTGCCCGGCGCGGATTCCCTTCGGAATCTTCACCTGCAGTTCGCGCTCCTTGAAGACCACGTGGCCGCTCGCATCGAGCTCGGGGGCGCGCAGCGTGAGGCCGCGCGTCGCGCCGTGGAAGGCGTCGTCGAGCGGGATCACGATCCTTGCGTGATGGTCCTCGCCGCGCAGGCTTCGCCCGCCGCCCGGCGGCTGGCCGCGCCCGCGGCGCGCGGCGCCGAACAGCGTCTCGAAGAAATCGCTGTGGTCGCCGAAGCCGGTACCTTCGGGCGCGCCCGATCCGCTGAACTCGAAGCCGGCGTCCCAGCCCGGCGGCGGGCGAAACTCCTGGCCGCCGTGCATGCCCTGGCCGACGCGGTCGTAGGCGGCGCGCTTCTCGGGATCGCGCAGCACGTCGTAGGCCTCGTTCAGGTCCTGCATGCGGGCCGCCGCGTCGGGCGCCTTGCTGACGTCGGGATGGTGCTTGCGCGCGAGCTTGCGAAACGCCTTCTTGATCTCGTCGTCGCTCGCGCCGCGCTCGACGCCGAGCACCTTGTAGTAATCCTTGAACTCCATCGATCACCCTTCCTGCGATCCGGCCGCGTCCGCAGCGCCCGCTTCGCCCGATTGTGCGCGGGGCGGCGAAGCCCTCACAAGAGGTCGAGCCTGAAATGCTGGCGCAGATGCTGGCGAAAGCGGCCGACGATCGCGAGCGACTGCTCGAGCATGTCGCGATCCAGGGCGCCGAGCGCATCGAGAGAGACCTGGTTGTCGACCGGCTCGCCCTTCTGGCGCGCGAGCAGCTGCTGTTCGAGCTTGAGCCGCATCAGGAAGTGCAGCGCATCGCCCAGATCGCGGGCGACGCTGTCGCTCAGGTGATGCTGCTCGGCGAGCCGCTGCAGGCGCTGCGCCGTGCCGCGGGCGTCGATGCGGTATTGCAGCGCGAGCGAGCGCACGCCGTGGACGATCGGAAAGCTGCCGACTCGCTTCAGATCGACGACCCGATCGCTGCGCCGGGCGACGAGGCGCGTCCACCAGTTGCCGGCCTCGGCGAACTGGTCGGCGGCCTGCGCGAAGCGGGCGAGAAAGCCCTGGTTGTCCGCCATCACCGTGCCCAGATGATCGCGCGCGGCGTCGAGCAGGCCGCTGTCGCCGGCGACGACGACCGCATCGAGAAAGATCGCGAGGTTCAAGACGCCCTGCGGATCGGCGCCGTAGATCCAGCCGTTGATCGCCTCCTTGAAGCTCGCCAGCGGCTGGCGCCAGAGCGGATTGGTGAGCATGATCTCGCCCGGGCAGGGCGGATAGCCGAAGCTCGCGAGCGCCGCGTTGAACTGCTCGGCGATCGCGGCCAGATCGGCGCATTCGAAGCCGTCGCGCAGCAAGAGCGCGTTGTCCTGATCGGTCTTCAGGATCTGCTCGCCGCGGCCCTCGCTGCCCATCACGAGCAGGCAGCTGTTGGCGATCAGCTCGGGCGGCGCGATCAACTGCCACAACCGGGCGAAGAGCCGATGGTTGAGCGCGCCGACGAGATTCGCGATGCGCTCGATCTTGATGCCGCCGTCCTGCAGCAGCTGCACCATGGCGTCGATGCTTTGCGCGGCGGACTGCAGTTCGGCCACGCCCTGCGCTTCGTCGATCTGCAGCGCGACGATATGCGAGTGGTGGGCGACGAAGCTCACCAGGTCGAGCTGGCCGAGCACGCCGAGCACCGCGTCGCCGTCGCGCACCAGCAGGCGGTGCACGCGATGCCGGACCATCAGCCACAGCGCCTCGAAAAGCTCGGCCTCGGGATGGACCTCGACGAGGTCGAAGCGCGCGACCTCGCGCACCGCGAGCCTGGCCGGCGCCACGTCGCGCAGCAGCGCGTCGCGCAGATCGGTCGTCGTGAACATACCCAGGCGCTCGCCGTCGCGCACGAGCGCGCTCGTCGTCTGCTGTTGCGCCATCGCGCGGCAGACGGCGACGATATCCTGCCCGCCGTCGACGTAGAAGGGCTTGCGCACGTAGGCATCGCGCACGCGCGCGGTGACGAGCGACAGGGTCTCACGCTGGATCTCGGCGTCGCGCGGCTCGGGCATGGTCTGGGCAGATGTGGGAGCGGGACTGCAGACAGTGTGCCTGCAGTCCCGCCGCTCAGGGATGATGCGCTATCGGATTCAGTGGCCCGAGGCCCCCGCCGCGCCGATGCCGGTCTCCGAGCGCACCTGCTGCGCGAGGTAGCCGGCGCGGTCGATCTTCGCGCGCTGGCTGTTGTCGAGGATCGAGAACAGCCAGATGCCGACGAAGCCGATCGTCATCGAGAACAGCGCCGGCGACGCATACGGGAACCACGCCGAGCCGGCCGGATTGCCGAGCGTCGCTTCCCACACCGACGGCGAGACGATCGTCAGGCCGACCGACGAGATCAGGCCGAGGAAGCCGCCGATCACCGCGCCCTTGGTCGTGCAGTCCTTCCACAGCACGCTCATGAAGAGCACCGGGAAGTTCGCCGACGCCGCGATCGCGAAGGCGAGCGAGACCATGAAGGCGATATTCTGCTTCTCGAACGCGATGCCGAGCACGACGGCGACGATGCCCAGCGCGATCGTCGTCATGCGCGAGACCTTGAGTTCGGATGCGCTGTCGGCCTTGCCCTTCTTGATGACCGTCGAGTACAGGTCGTGCGAGACGGCCGAGGCGCCCGACAGCGTGAGGCCGGCGACGACCGCGAGGATGGTCGCGAACGCCACCGCCGAGATGAAGCCGAGGAAGATATTGCCGCCGACCGCGTTGGCCAGATGCACCGCCGCCATGTTGCCGCCGCCGAGCAGGCCGCCCTTGGCGTCGAGGAACTGCGGATTGGTCAGCACGAAGGTGATCGCGCCGAAGCCGATGATGAAGGTCAGCAGGTAGAAGTAGCCGATCCAGCCGGTCGCCCACATCACCGACTTGCGCGCTTCCTTCGCGCTCGGCACGGTGAAGAAGCGCATCAGGATGTGCGGCAGGCCGGCGGTGCCGAACATCAGCGCCATGCCGAAGCTGATCGCCGAGATCGGGTCCTTGACGAAATTGCCCGGCCCCATGATCGACTGCCCTGCGGCGGCCGCGTCGGCGGGCGACTTGCCGGCCGTGGTGGCGAGGCCGGTCTTGATCTCGACCGCCTTCGCGAACATCGCCTCCGGGCTGAAGCCGAAGTTCCACATCACCATGAACGCCATGAAGGTCGCGCCGCCGAGCAGCATGCAGGCCTTGATGATCTGCACCCAGGTCGTCGCCGTCATGCCGCCGAAGAGGACGTAGATCATCATCAGCACGCCGACGATGACGACCGCGATCCAGTACTCGAGGCCGAACAGCAGCTTGATGAGCTGGCCGGCGCCGACCATCTGCGCGATCAGGTAGAACGCGACAACGACGAGTGTGCCCGACGCGGCGAAGATGCGGATCGGCGTCTGCTCGAAGCGGAAGGCCGCGACGTCGGCGAAGGTGAATTTGCCGAGGTTGCGCAGCCGCTCGGCCATCAGGAAGGTCAGCACCGGCCAGCCGACGAGAAAGCCGATCGAGTAGATCAGGCCGTCGTAGCCGTTCATCATCACGGCCGCCGAGATGCCGAGGAAGGACGCCGCCGACATATAGTCGCCGGCGATCGCCAGGCCGTTCTGGAAACCCGTGATGCCGCCGCCGGCGGTATAGAAATCGGCCGCGCTCTTGGTGCGCGACGCGGCCCACTTGGTGATGAACAGCGTGAACAGGACGAAGACGCCGAACATGCCGATCGCGGTCCAGTTCGTCGCCTGCTTCTCGGCCTGACCGAGATCGCCGCCGGCCGCATAGACCGCGGCCGAGACGCCGAACAGCGCGCCAAGCGTCAGCAGCCGGCGGGTGGAGTTGGAGAAGCGTTTCATTTGAGGGCTGCCTTCGCGATGGCGTCCGTCAGCGAATCGAATTCGGCATTCGCGCGGCGCACGTAGTAGGTGGTGATGATGATCGTGAAGACGATGACGCCGAAACCGATCGGGATGCCCAGCGTCATGACGCCTTCGCCCAGGCGCTGGGCGAGAAACGGCTTGTCGAAGGCGACGAGGAGGATGAAGCCGTAGTAGACGATCATCATCAGTGCCGTCAGCGTCCAGCCCAGGCGGTTGCGCGTGGTGCGCAGCTTCTGGTAGTTCGGATCGCGGGCGATCCGTTGTGCGAGGTTGGTCTCCACGATGTCTCCTGGCAATGGGTTTGGAAAACTCGGCGATTCGAGCGAAGGCCGCGATGCTGCGCCCGGCGGCTGACGAAGCTCTGACGGCGCGCTGAAGCGAGGCTTACACGGACACGCGCTGACGATAATCACGCGCGCATTGCGATGCAACCGAAGATTCAATGGCTCCGCTCCGACAGTTGTTTCGCTACACCGTGGTCGGCGCGGTCGCGACCGCGACGCACTATGCGCTGCTCGTGCTCGGCGTCGAGGCCGCGGGCTGGCCGGCGTGGTGGGCGTCGGGATTCGGCGCGGCGGTCGGCGCCCAGGTCGCCTACATCGGCAACCGCCGATACACGTTCGACTTTCGCGGTGCCATCCGCGGCTCGTGGGTCCGCTTTCAGTTGACGGCGCTGGCCGGAGCGGCGCTCGGCATGCTGATCGTCGCCGGCGCGGTGCGCCTGGGTCTGCACTACCTGATCGGACAGGTGGTGGCGACGCTTGCGAGCCTGCTGCTCACCTTCGCGATCAACCGGGTGTGGAGCTTTCGATGAGATTCAGCGGCTGCCCGGTCGCCAGCCCGCCCACAGCAAAGCGAGTGCGGCGGCGATGACCATCGCGCCGTAGGTCGCCATCATTCCATCGCGGCCGAACGCGATCAGCCCGCCGAACAGGGCGAGTGCGCTCGCCGCCGTCGCCCACGACGCCAGCCGCCGCCAGCGCACGGCGCGCAGTTCGCTGCGCCACACGGCCTTCGCGGCGGCCGCCGCGAGCGGCCCGACGACGAGTGCCGGCAGCACGAAGTTGAAGAGGTGATTCAGCGCGTCGAATGCACTCAACGAGGGTCCCCGGTTTGCAAGCTGCGTCCGCAGCCTCGGCCGGCAATGCACATCGCGGCGCACCCGGCACGACCTCGGGCGCCGAATTTTATAATCGGCGCATGAGTGTCCTCGCGCTCGGACTGAACCACACGACGGCGCCGCTCGATCTGCGCGGCCGTTTCGCGTTCGCGCCCGAGCAGCTCGTGCCCGCGCTGCGCGGCTTTCACGAGCGGATCGCGCAGCACTCGGCGCGCGGCCGCGCCGAGCTGGCGTTGCTGTCGACGTGCAACCGCACCGAGCTCTACGTCTCCGACGGCGCGACGCAGGGCGCGACGCTCGTGCAGCCGGCGGTCGATTGGCTGGCCGGCGTCGGCGGCGTCGCGAGCGGCGCGCTGCTCGACCACAGCTACGTGCTCGAAGACAGCTCGGCGGCGCGGCATGCCTTCCGCGTCGCCAGCGGCCTCGATTCGATGGTGCTCGGCGAGCCTCAGATCCTCGGCCAGCTGAAGCAGGCGGTGCGCGAGGCCGACAGCGCCGGCACGCTCGGCGCGACGCTGCACCAGTTGTTCCAGCGCTCCTTCGCGGTCGCCAAGGAGGTGCGCACGTCGACCGAGATCGGTGCCCATTCGATCAGCATCGCGGCGGCTGCGGTCCGCCTCGCGGCGCAGCTGTTCGAGGATCTGGGCGAGGTGAAGGTGCTGTTCGTCGGCGCCGGCGAGATGATCGAGCTCGTCGCGACGCATTTCGCGGCGCGCACGCCCAAGGCCATGGTCGTCGCGAACCGCACGCTCGAGCGCGGCGAACGCATCGGCGGCCGGCTCGGCGCGGAGGCGATGCGCCTCGTGGATCTGCCGCAGCGGCTGGCAGAGTTCGATATCGTCGTCTCGTGCACCGCGAGCTCGCTGCCGCTGATCGGCCTGGGCGCCGTCGAGAGCGCGCTCAAGACGCGCAGGCACCGCCCGATGTTCATGGTCGATCTGGCCGTGCCGCGCGATATCGAGCCGCAGGTCGCCCAGCTCGGCGATATCTACCTCTATACGCTCGATGATCTGTCGGCGCTGACCCAGACCGCGGGCGAGAAGCGCCAGGCCGCGGTACAGCAGGCCGAGGCGATCATCGAGACCGGCGTCCAGAGTTTCGTCCACTGGCTCGACCAGCGCGGCAGCGTGCCGCTGATCCAGGCGCTCAACGCGCAGGCGAGCGACTGGCGCGCGCACGAGATCGCGCGCGCGAGGAAGCTGCTCGCGCGCGGCGCCGATGTCGATGCCGTGCTCGACGCGCTGTCGCGCGGCCTGACGCAGAAGATGCTGCACGGCGCGCTCGCCGAACTGCACGCATCGGCCGGCGATCAGCGCGCGCAGCTCGCGCAGACGGTATCGCGCCTGTTCCTGCGTTCGACGACGCGCAACCCGGCCGACGCAGAGCGCTAGCGGCGGCCCTGCCGCCAGCGCCCGCCGCGGCGCACGCCGTCGCCACGTTCCGTCCTGCGAGTCCCGATGAAAG
>CALMIL010000035.1 GCA_937864005.1 uncultured Burkholderiales bacterium | reverse complement strand
CGACCTCGGCTGCCGCGTCGCGCTCGGCTTCAAGCGCGGGCCGCTCGAGATCATGCGCGACGCGGGCGACGCCGAGTGCGAGCGTGTGCTCGCGCGGTTCGCGCAAGTTCGCCCGGGGATGCCCGGCGCCACGCGCGCGCTTGCGAGCTATCAACCGGCCGAGCGCCATGTCCTCGTCGACGACATCGACGGCGTCAAGATCATCACGCTGCGCCGGCCCGAGGCGCTCAACGCGCTGCACGACGAGATGACCGACGAGATCCTCGCCGTGATCCGCCGCTTCGAAGGCGACCCGAAAGTGGCGGGCTTCGTCATCGTCGGCTACGGCACGAAGGCGTTCTGCGCCGGCGCCGACATCGGCCGCTTTCCGTCGCTGCTCGGCGATGCCGGCGCCGCGGCGCAGTACGCGCGCGACTGCTCGCGGCTGCTCGTGCACCTGGACGCCTGCGCCAAGCCGGTCGTCGCCGCGCTCAACGGCATGGCGCTCGGCGGCGGCTTCGAGCTGGCGATGCGCTGCCACGCGCTCGTCGCCGACCAGAGCGCGTGGATGCAACTGCCCGAGGTCACGCTCGGCATCCTGCCCGGCATCGGCGCGATGGTCGTGCCCTACCGCCGCTGGCCGGCGGCGGCGGCGACTTTTCACCGCATGCTCACCGGCGCCGAGAAGCTCACCGCGCGGCGCGCGCACGAACAGGGCGTCGTCGATGCGCTCGCCGACGGCTACGACGACCTGATCGCGAAGGCCGTCGCCCGCGTCCACGCGATGAAGGGCAAGCCGGCGCGGATCGCCGACGGCGCGGTGGCGATCCCGCCGTTCGAGGCGCCCGACGCCGCACGCAAGCTGAGCGCGAAGGTGATCGGCCTCATCGAGACGGCAGTCACGCAGGCCGGCGCCGCGCCGACGCTCGCCGCCGCGCTCGAGATCGGCTATCGAGCGTTTGGCGACGTCGCGTGCAGTGCCGCGGCGCGCGAGGGGATCGACGCCTTCATGACACGGCGCAAACCCGACTTCGGTGCGACGGGCTAAACACGCGGCAGGCGCGGGCGGGCTATGCGCAGTGCGGACATGTCGAGGGTCGCTCGCCGTGATCTCCCTGACCCCGACGCAGTTCGCGGGCTGACGAGAATGGGGAGCGCAGCATCGCGCGCCGCCGCGCGTTGCATCGTGCCGCCAAGTGCAGAAGGATTCGACGCGGCGCCGCGGAGGCCATCGCCATGAAGATCGACACCGAACTCGCCAACGTCTCGCTCGACGACAAGTACCAGCTCGCAAGCGGCCGCGTGTATCTCACCGGCATGCAGGCGCTGGCGCGGCTGCCGATGCTGCAGCGCGAGCGCGACCGCGCGGCGGGGTTGAACACGGCGGGCTACATCTCGGGCTACCGTGGCTCGCCGCTCGGCGGGCTCGATACCGCACTGCACGAGGCCGAACCGTTTCTCGCCGCGCACGACGTGCGGTTTCACCCCGGCGTCAACGAGGACCTCGCGGCGACCGCGATCTGGGGCACGCAGCAACTGCACCTGTTCCCCGGCGCCAAGCGCGACGGCATCTTCTCGATGTGGTACGGCAAGGGGCCGGGCGTCGATCGCTGCGGCGACGTCTTCAAGCACGCCAACTTCGCCGGCACGGCCAAGCACGGCGGCGTGCTCGTCGTCGCCGGCGACGACCACAGCGCGCGCTCGTCGGCCGTCGCCCACCAGAGCGAGCATGTGTTTTCGGCGTGCGCGATTCCGGTGCTCGCGCCGTCGGGCGTGCAGGAGTACCTCGACTACGGCCTGCACGGCTGGGCGCTGTCGCGCTACTGCGGCTGCTGGGTCGCGCTGAAGATCACGTCCGATTCGGCCGAAAGCTCGGCCGTCGTCGACATCGGCGCCGACCGCGTGAGAATCGTGCTGCCCGAGGATTTCGCGCTGCCGCCCGACGGTCTGCACATTCGCTGGCCGGACCCGCAGCTGGCGCAGGAATATCGGATGCAGGCGTTCAAGATCTACGCCGCCGTCGCCTACGCGCGCGCCAACGGGCTGAACCGCCTGGTGTGGGACGCGCCGCAGCCGCGGCTCGGGATCATCGCCTGCGGCAAGGCCTGGCTCGACGTGCGCCAGGCGCTCGCCGATCTCGGCATCGACGAACGCGCCGCGCGCGACATCGGGCTGCGGCTGTACAAGGTCGGCATGGCGTGGCCGCTCGAGGCGAGCGGCGTGCGCCGCTTCGCGCAGGGGTTGGAGGAGATCCTCGTCGTCGAGGAGAAGCGCCAGATCATCGAGTACCAGCTGAAGGAGATGCTCTACGACTGGCGCGACGACGTGCGCCCGCGCGTCGTCGGCAAGTTCGACGAGAGCGGCGAATGGCCCGCGCCGCCGCACCAGTGGCTGCTGCCGCCGACCGGCGAGCTGACGCCGGCCGTCGTCGCGCGCGCGATCGCCGCGCGGCTGGCGCGCTTTCACACGAGCGCCGCGATCGAGGCGCATCTCGAGCGGCTCCAGGCGCAGCACGAGGCCGCGGCACAGGCCAAACGCGCGCCGGTGCGGACGCCGTTTTATTGCTCGGGTTGCCCGCACAACCGCTCGACGCGCGTGCCCGAGGGCTCGAACGCGCTGGCCGGCGTCGGCTGCCACCTGATGGCGGT
>CALMIL010000034.1 GCA_937864005.1 uncultured Burkholderiales bacterium | reverse complement strand
CGCGCGGCGCGACCGCGCTCGTTCACCGGCCGCGGGCAAGCGATCGCGCGAGCGCGTCGAGATCGATCTCGTCGAGCCGGTCGACGAAGGCATCGGCATCGACGCCGCGCACCGGCTCGCCGTGGTTGTAGCCATAACCGACGAGCACGACCGGGCAGCCTGCGGCGCGCGCCGCCTGCGCATCGTTGCGCGAGTCGCCGATCATCAGCGTCCGGCGCGGTGTGCTGCCGAGCGCCGCACAGGTCTCCTGCAGCGGCAGCGGGTCGGGCTTGCGGCGCACGAACGCATCGCCGCCGAAGACGAGGCTGAAGTGGCGCGCAAGGCCCTTGGCCTGCAGCAGGTCGCGCGCGAAGGCGGTCGGCTTGTTGGTCACGCAGGCCAGGCGCAGGCCCTGCGCCGACAGGCGCGCCAGCCCTTCGGCAACGCCCGGATAGACGCGTGCATGAAGGCCGTTGATCGCCCGGTACTGCTGCTGGTAGCCCGCCATCGCGGCGTCGTAGAGGCCGGCATCGGCGCCCACCTCGGCGAGCGTGCGGTGCAGTAGGTGCTCCGACCCCTTGCCTACGGTGCGCGCGACGAAAGCGCGGTCCACCGCCGGCAGGCCGAAGCTCGCGAGCATCGCGCCCAGGGCGGCGACGAAATCATCCACCGTATCGACGAGCGTGCCGTCGAGGTCGACGATCGCGGCCTGAAACGGCGGCGGGCGGGACGGATGCGGTGACAAGAAACTTCGGTGGCGGGTCGCGATGTGGGCCGCATTCTGACAGCCGCCCGGCGCCGCGGGTCGAGCCGCTCACCTGCGCAGGCCGCGCGCGGCGGCTCAAGGCTTCAACTGGGCACGAATCTCGCCGCCCTTGTGCGCCTCGCTGTGCACGTTCACGTAGAGGTCGCCCGCCTGGTAGCTCTTCATCTGCTCCGCGCTGAGTCTGGCGCCGGCCGGCACCGACCACACGCCGTCGCCGGTCTTCGTCAACGGGATGATGACGGGCCCGTTCTTGCCCATCGCAGCGAGGTGGATGTGCGCCATCGTGCCGGCCACGCCGGTCGTCTTGACGCTGCCGCTGACGGCGCCGTCCGCCGCCACCATGATCTCACCCGTGCCCTTCGCCGCCGTCGTGACGGGTGGCACCTCCTGCGCGCCGCTCAGTTCGAGCTCGCCTGCCCAGGCGGCTCCCGCCACGGCGGCGAACAGCGCCGCGCCTGTCGCCATCGAGATCGCATGATTGCCGAGCTTCATCGGGTCGTCCTTTCGTTGCGCAGCGAAGTGCGTGGCCGATGGTGCGGCGCGCCCGCGCGCGATGCGCCGACCGCGCGAATGACCCTCGTCTCAGCGCGTGATTGCGGCGCGCAGCGCGGCGATCGCCGCCGGGTAGTCCTTCTGCCCGAAGATCGCGCTGCCGGCGACGAAGGTATCGGCGCCGGCATCGAACGCGCTTCGGATCGTCTCGGCGTTGATGCCGCCATCGACCTCGAGGCGGATATCGCGCCCGCTGGCGTCGATCAGTTTTCTCACCCGCTCGATCTTCCTGAGCGCGCCGGGGATGAAGCGCTGGCCGCCGAAGCCCGGGTTCACGCTCATCACGAGCACGAAGTCGAGGCTGTCGAGTTCCCACTCGAGCACGTCGAGCGATGCCGCCGGGTTGAAAACGAGCCCCGCCCTGCAGCCGGCGGTCTTGATGAGCTGGAGCGTGCGGTCCACGTGCAGGCTCGCCGCGGGGTGAAAGCTGATGCTGTCGGCGCCGACGTCGGCGAACGCCTGGGCGAGCGCATCGACCGGCTGCACCATCAGGTGGACGTCGATCGGCACCCGGCTGCCGTCGGCGCGCACCGCGTGCTTGCGCAGCGCCTGGCAGACCATCGGCCCGAAGCTCAGATTCGGGACGTAGTGGTTGTCCATCACGTCGAAATGGATCCAGTCGGCGCCGGCGGCGATCACGTCGCGCAGTTCATCGCCGAGGCGGGCGAAATCGGCGGACAGCAGGCTCGGGGCGATCAGGGCTTGGCGCATGGCGACGAAAGGTGCGTGAGCGCGGGCGGCGCCTCACGATTCTAGGAGTGCGCCGCGGCGCGCGGCGCGCTGCTCCGATAATGCGCCCATGGCCAGACCCGAATTCAGCTGCGCCGTCAGCGTGCGCCCCCTGCCCGAGCGATCGCAGCCCGAATCCGGCGCGCACGCCTTCGCCTATACGGTGCGCATCACGAACAGCGGCGACGTGCCGGGGCAGTTGATCGGCCGCCACTGGATCATCACCGACGCCACCGGCCGCGTCGAGGAGGTGCGCGGCCTGGGCGTCGTCGGCAAGCAGCCGCTGCTGCAGCCGGGAGAGAGCTTCGAATATACGAGCTGGCTGCGCCTGCGCACGCCGAGCGGCACGATGCAGGGCAGCTATTTCTGCATGACCGACGAGGCGATGCCGTTCGAGGCGGCGGTCGACGAGTTCGCGCTTGCGCTCGCATCGGCGCTGCACTGACTGCGGGGTTCAGTCGGGCGGCGGACGGCGCTCGCCGCGCTTGCGGCCGGAGAACATGGTCCACCACACGATCAGCACCAGCAGCAGTCCGGCGCCGAGCGCTTCGAGCACGATGATCCACATGGTCGGGTTTCCTGGCGGCGCGCGGCGATCGGCCATCGGGCGCGGCGCGAATCGAGCCGAGTCCTCATCGCTGCACCGCTGGCGCGCCGCGCTTTGCGCGTCGATTCTAGGAGTGCTTGCCGGCTGCGGCAGCGGGCCGCAGCCGGCTCCGCCGGCCGCACCCGCCATCGCGCCGCCGGCGAGGACGCCGCCGGCCGTGATCGAGCGCGCGCACTCGCGCTGGGTCGCCGTGGCGTTCGACGATCTGCCCGGCTGGAACGCCGATCGCCCGCGCGAATGGTGGCCTGCGCTGCTGCGTGGCTGCGTGCGCCCGCCATCGGCCTGGGTCGCGCTATGCAAGGATGCGGCGCGCGTCGGCAACCCCGATGTCGGCGCCGACGATGCACAGCTTCGCGCCTGGCTCGAGCAGCGCCTGCAGGCCTACCGCGTCGAGGCGCCCGACGGCGACGCGGACGGCCTGCTGACGGGATATTTCGAACCCGAGTTCGATGCCTCGCGCCGGCCGCGGGGCGCGTACCGGATCGCGATCTATGCGCCGCCGCCCGACCTGGCGAGCCGCCGCCCGTACTGGACGCGCAAGCAGATCGACACCACGGCAGCGGCGAAGCGGTCCCTCGATGGCCTTGCGATCGCCTATCTCGATGACCCGCTCGATGCACTCGTGCTGCACATCCAGGGATCGGGGCGGCTGAATATCAAACAGGCCCACGGCAGCGTGCAGCGCCTGCGCGTCTCGTACGCCGGCAGCAACGACCAGCCGTACAAGTCGGTCGGGCGCTGGCTGATCGAGCAGGGCGAGCTCCAGCCCGGCCAGGCTTCGTGGCCGGCGATCCGCGCCTGGGCGAAGCGCAACCCGGCGCGCGTCAACGCCTTGCTGTGGAGCAATCCGCGCTATGTATTCTTCACCGAATCGCCGCTGCCCGATCCGGCGCTCGGCCCGAACGGCGCGCAGGGCGTGCCGCTCACACCGGGGCGCTCGGTCGCGGTCGATCCTTCGAGCGTGCCGTACGGCACGCCGGTCTGGCTCGCATCCACCGAGCCGCTCGCCGAGACGCCGCTGCGCCGCCTCGTGATGGCGCAGGATACCGGCAGCGCGATCACCGGCGCGGTGCGCGCCGACTATTTCTGGGGCTGGGGCGAGGCCGCCGAGCAGCAGGCCGGCCGCATGAAGCAGCCGCTACGGATGTGGGTGCTGTGGCCGCGGCCGTAGAAACCGGGGCCGATCGAGTCACGGCCCGAGTTCGACGCGCAACTGCAGCACGCGGCCGGCGCGCGCCTGGCGGGTCGAGACGCTCCCCGCGTCCGGTGCCGGGTCGCCGGTCGATGCGATCGTGACCCACTCGCCGAGCGGCACCGAGAGCGTCGTTCGCAGCTCGGCCCCGGCGCGCGATGGCGCCTGCGCGCTGCCCGCGGCGACACCGGGATCGAAGCGGCTGGCCCGGGCCGCGATCTCGATGCTGACCGGCGCCTTCGCACCGGCCCAGCGCGGGCGGACGTCGAGGCGCTGGCCGGCGTGCAGCCAGTGAGTCGTCGGCACCGGGATCGGCAGCACGACGCCGGGCGCCGCCTGCCAGAGCTGAACCGGGCGCGTGAGTTCGAGCGCGAGCGACACGCTCTCGCCGTTTTGCACGCACAGCCGCTGCGGCTGGAAGTCGCGCCCGGATCGCGCCGCGTCGCTGCTCACCTGCCAGCCGGCCGCGTCGGCGCCCGACTCGCGCAACTCGACGCACAGGTTGCGCCCCGGCGCTGCGCTCCATCCCAAGACCGGCGCCAGCGCCAGGGCGAGGGCCGCGCGCCGCATCATGCGGAGACGATCCGGTTGCGGCCGCCGGCCTTCGCGGCGTAGAGCGCGGCGTCCGACCGGGCGATCGTCGCCGCGACCGTCTCGCCCTTGCGCGCCGAGGTCAGCCCGCCCGAGAAGCTGATCCGCAGCGGCGACTCGCCGGTGCTGAAGGCGTGCGCCGCGATTCGCGAGCGCATCCGCTCGAGAACCATCGCCGCCGCCTGCGGCTCGGTGTCGG
Organism: uncultured Burkholderiales bacterium; assembly: GCA_937864005.1. Taxonomy (GTDB): domain Bacteria; phylum Pseudomonadota; class Gammaproteobacteria; order Burkholderiales; family Burkholderiaceae_C; genus CAIKUF01. The sequence continues at coordinate 529 of CALMIL010000034.1, read as the reverse complement.
GCAGCATCAGCAGGAACTCCTCGCCGCCCCAGCGCGCGAGCACATCGGTGGTGCGCACCGCGCCGAGCGCCTGCTGCGCGAAGTCGCGCAGCACGTTGTCGCCCGCCGCATGGCCGTGGGCATCGTTGACGCGCTTGAACCAATCGATATCGAGCAGAGCGATCGAGAGCACGCGGCCCTTGCGGTCGTGGCGCTCCGTCTCGTAGGCGAGCAGTTCGTTCATGTGCCTGCGGTTCGTGAGCAGCGTCAGGTCGTCGCGCGTCGCCATCTCCTGGATCCGCGCCAGCGCCTGCGCGAGTTCGGCGCGCTGCGCCTTGAGCTTGTCGCGCAGCAGGCTCAGGCGCCCGGTGAGGAAGGTCACGGCCGCCAGCATGCTGGCGGCGATGACGAAATTCACCAGTTCCTGGCTCGCCGGATAGCGATCGGGCTGGAGGCGGCTCATCGCCAGCATCGTTGCGCCGAGCAGCGCCACCGCAAATGCGCTCATCGCATGGGACTGGCGCGGCGTCAGCGCGAAGGCGCAGAAGAC
>CALMIL010000033.1 GCA_937864005.1 uncultured Burkholderiales bacterium | reverse complement strand
CCGAAGTTCGCGCTTGCTGCAGCCTTGGTCAGCGGCTTGCTCGGCTTGTCGGTATTGATCTGGGCCCCTTCCGTCGCCCGCTCCCATGACCCGTGTTCCTGGGAGCGGGCTACTGAAAAGAATAGAAGCACCTGAATGGTATTTTTCGTTCCCCCCAGAAGTCGGCCGCATCGCGAAAGACGTCGAGCAGCTGCTCGCGCGCCTCTCGGTCGAAGCGGGGGTTGTCGGGGAGCTGTTCGAGGACGACGACGAAGCCCGGCTGCGGCCCCGACTTGTGCACGAGGTCGGTCATGCAGTCGTAGAGGGCGTCCAGGTTCTTGCCGAAATGCGGCGGGAACAAGAACGCCGCCGCAATGGCGTCGAGCACATCCTGCTTCGACTGCGCCGCGGTGAGATTGACGTACAGGAAGTGCTGCCCGACGGCTTGCGCCGCCTGAGCCAGATCCTCCACGCGGTAGGCGCGTATCGACTGGACGATGTTCGGACGGACGGTCTGCAAGAGCATGGTCGCGATCCTCCTTGGTTCAACAAAAAATCGGTCGGTGCCGATTCAATCCACGATGCGTCGAAAGCTCGTGTAGTGATCGGCGGTGTAGTAGCAGGCGTCGGGCGCGCTCGGCTGATGGCCGCCGCAGACGATGCGCCTCGCGCCCCGATCCGGTGCGCCCGGTGTCGGGACGGTATATTCGCGGTAGTAACCTCTGGTTTTGTTCGGCAATCGGCGTTCGCGATTGCCAAACACGGCGCCATCCTTGCTGTAGTGGAACGGCCCCCCCGATCGGATGGCGATCTCGGTGGCCCGGGCCTCCCGGGGCAACTCGGCGAGCGCAACGGTTGCACCTTGCTCGATGGGCCCCTTGGCGAACACGCCGGCCGGCGCCAGGAGCGCTCCGGATGCGATTGCCGCTGAAAGTACCGATCGAAAGGCCAAGAGGCCAAGGTGCACAGGCGCTTGCGGCGCCCGCAGCGCTCCGGAGCGAAACACGGGTTTCCCCTGAATTCTGAAGCCCGAATCGTAGCGAAAAGGGCGCAAAAGCTCAAGCCCCTGCCCAATAATTGGGCAATCGGGATCGGATTGAAGTGTCTGCTCACATAACGTCTGGCTCTTTACAATACGTTGATCCACGCATGGCGGCCGAACTGCTGCGGCGCATTGTTGCAATGCAACAGCCGCAAGCGTGAAATTTGAAGCTTCGAGCCGCGTATCGAGCGGCTGTGGCGCCGCCGCATCCGAGCGATTTGCTCAGGCGTAGGCGTAGCCGAGCGCGGCGAAGAAGTGGCACACGCTGCCGCCGAGCACGAGCAGGTGCCAGACGAAATGCGCGTAGCGCAACCGGTTGTCGAGCAGGAATACGGCCGCACCGAGCGTGTAGGCGATGCCGCCGGCGACGAGCCAGGCAAAGCCCGCGGCCGGCATGCGCGCCAGCAGCGGGTCGATGGCCACCACCGCCACCCAGCCCATCGCCAGGTACAGCCCGGTCGATACCAGCGGATGCCTGAGTCGGTTCAGCAGCTTGATCGCGACGCCCAGCGCGGCACAGGCCCAGACGACGCCGAACAGCGTCCAGCCCCAGCCGCCGCGCAAGACCCCGAGCGTGAACGGCGTATAGCTGCCGGCGATGAAGATATAGATCGCGGCGTGGTCGAGCCGGTTGAACAAGACCTTGGCGCGACTTGCCGGGATCGCATGGTAGATCGCCGAGACCAGATACAGCAGGATCATCGTCGCCGCGAATACACTTGCACCGACGACGTCGAACGCGGTTCCGCGCAACGCCGCCTGATGAACGAGAATCGGAAGCGACGCGACCGCGAGCAGGAAGCCGACGCCGTGACTGATGGCGTTGGCGATCTCCTCGCCGAGTGTCTGCGGCCGATCGACCATCAGGGTTTGCATGTAGGGATTGTGCCGCAGGCGGCGTGAATCGGCGTAAGGTGTGGGCCAGCCCGAGGGCGTCAACTTCGTGATTTGTTGGACTTCAACCGGAGAGAGAGCATGAGCAAGCGTGATGTGGTTGTATTGGGTGCGGCGCGGTCGGCGATCGGCACGTTCGGCGGTTCGCTCGCCGACACCGAGCCGGCGGAACTCGCCGGCATGGTGATGAAGGAGGCGGTGAAGCGCTCCGGCGTCGATCCGAAGGCGATCAACTACGTCACGGTCGGCAACTGCATCCCGACCGAGAGCCGCTACCCGTACGTCGCGCGCGTGGCGTCGATCCAGGCCGGGCTGCCGATGGATTCGGTCGCGATGGCGGTGAACCGGCTGTGCTCGTCGGGCCTGCAGGGCATCGTGACGACGGCGCAGAATATCCTGCTCGGTGACTGCGACTACGGCGTCGGCGGCGGCGTCGAGGTGATGAGCCGCGGCGCGTACCTGTCGACGGCGATGCGCAGCGGCGCACGCATGGGCGACTCGAAGATGATCGACTCGATGGTTGCCGCGCTGACCGACCCGTTCGGCGTCGGCCACATGGGCATCACGGCCGAAAACCTCGTCACCAAGTGGGGCATCACCCGCGAGGAGCAGGACCAGGTCGCGGTCGACTCACACCGCAAGGCGGCGGCGGCGATCGCCGAAGGGCGCTTCAAGAGCCAGATCGTGCCGATCGTCAAGCAGACGCGCAAGGGCGAGGTCACCTTCGACACCGACGAGCACGTCAAGCCCGGCACGACGCTCGAGACGCTGGCCAAGATGAAGCCGGCGTTCAAGAAGGACGGCAGTGTGACAGCGGGCAACGCGTCGGGCATCAACGACGGCGCGGCGTTCTTCGTCCTCGCCGACGCCGCGGTTGCGGCCGCTGCCGGCCACAAGCCGATGGCGCGCCTCGTCAGCTACGCGATTGCCGGCGTGCCCAACGAGATCATGGGCGAGGGCCCGATCCCGGCGACCAAGCTCGCGCTGAAGAAGGGCGGGCTGACGCTCGACCAGATGGACGTCATCGAGAGCAACGAAGCGTTCGCCGCGCAGGCGATCGCCGTCGCCCGCGGGCTCGAGTTCGACATGAAGAAGGTCAACCCGAACGGCGGCGCGATCGCCCTCGGCCACCCGATCGGCTGCTCGGGCGCCTTCCTCGCGACGAAGGCGGTCTACGAACTGCACCGCAGCGGGGGCAAATACGCGCTCGTGACGATGTGCATCGGCGGCGGCCAGGGCATCGCGGCGGTGTTCGAGCGGCTCTGACTCCGTCCGTTACTTGCCGATGCAGAAGCGCCCGAAGATCTCGCCCAGCAGGTCGTCGGCGCTGAACTGACCGGTGATCTCGCCCAGCGCTTCGTGGGCGAGCCGCAGTTCCTCGGCGAGCAGTTCGAGCGCGGGTGCGGGCTGACCGAGCCCGTCGCGCGCGATGGCGACGTGCGACCTTGTGCGCTCGAGCGCGTGCACGTGGCGCGCGCGGGCGATGAAGACGCCTTCGGGCTGCGCGTGCCAGCCGGCAAGGGCGAGCAGGCGCGTGCGCAGGTCCTGAAGACCATCGCCGGTGCGCGCCGACAGCGCGACGGCGTCGCCCGGCAACTGCGTCGCGGTCCGCAGGTCGGCCTTGTTGAAGACGTGCACGAGTCGGTCTTGCGCGTCGCCGAGCCGCGCGGCGATCTGCGCTTCTTCGGCGGCGTAGGCGGGCTCGCCGATGCGCGTCAGGTCGTGTACGAAGAGCACCGCGTCGGCGCCATCGACCGCATCCCAGGCGCGGCCGATGCCGATGCGCTCGACTTCGTCGGCCGCGTCCGCGTTGCCGCGCAAGCCGGCGGTGTCGGTGATGTGCAGCGGCACGCCTTCGATCTGGATCGTCTGGCTCACCTTGTCGCGCGTCGTGCCGGCGATCGGCGTCACGATCGCGAGTTCGGCGCCGGCCAGCGCATTCAGCAGCGAGCTTTTTCCCACGTTCGGCAACCCGGCGATCACGACCCTGATGCCTTCGCGCAGCAGCGATCCCTGGCGCGCGCGGTCGAGCACGGCATCGATCGCCGCCGCGATCGCGGCCAGTCGCTCGTGGGCGTTGGCGCGCCGCAGGAAATCGATTTCTTCTTCCGGGAAGTCGAGCGTCGCCTCGACCAGCGTACGTAGCAGGATCAGGCTGTCACGCAGCGCGTCGATCTCGGCCGAGAAGGCGCCGGCCAGCGAGCGGCTCGCCGAACGCGCCGCGGCTTCGGTGCTGGCATCGATCAGGTCGGCGACCGCCTCGGCCTGCGCCAGATCGAGCTTGTCGTTCAGGAACGCGCGCTGCGTGAACTCGCCCGGCTCGGCGACGCGCAGCCCGATGGGGGCGCCCGCTTGCAGGCAGCGTGAGAGCAGCAACTGCAGTACGACCGCGCCGCCGTGCGCCTGCAGTTCGAGCACGTCTTCGCCGGTATACGAATGCGGGGCCGGGAACCAGATCGCGAGGCCGCGGTCGATCGCCTCGCCGTGCTCGTCCTGGAACCCAAGGTAGGTCGCCTCGCGCGGGCACAACGTGCGATTGCAGACGGCCCCGATCAGCGGCGAGAGGTCGCGGCCCGATGCGCGCACGATGCCGACCGCGCCGCGCCCGGGCGCGGTGGCGATGGCGACGATCGGGTCCTGGTAGCGCGCGAGCAGCATGCCGGCATTCTCGCCCGCGGCGGTCGCGCGGCCGGTGGGGCGGTGAGCAGCGCGGCCGGCGCGACGCGACCGGCAGCCGCCGCTACTTGCCAAGCACGCCGAGCCGCTTGTTGATCATGTACTGCTGCGCGATCGACAGGATGTTGTTCGTCAGCCAGTACAGCACGAGGCCGGCCGGGAAGACGAAGAACATCGCCGAGAAGACGAGCGGCATGATCCACATCATCTTGGCCTGCACCGGATCGGGCGGCGTCGGGTTCAGCCAGGTCTGCAAGAGCGAACTCGCCGTCATCAGCAGCGGCAGGATGAAGTACGGGTCGCGCGCCGAGAGGTCGTGGATCCACAGGATCCACGGCGCGTTGCGCATCTCGACGCTCGACAGCAGTACCCAGTAGAGCGCGATAAAGAACGGCATCTGCACGAAGATCGGCAGGCAGCCGCCGAGCGGGTTGACCTTCTCCTCGCGGTAGATGCGCATCATCTCCTGCTGCATCTCCTGCGGCTTGTCCTTCAGGCGCTCGCGCAGCGCCATCACGCGCGGGTTGATCGCCTTCATCTTCGCCATCGACGCATAGGCCTTGGCGTTGAGCGGATAGAACGCGATCTTGAGCAATACGACGAGGGCGACGATCGCCCAGCCCCAGTTGCCGAGCACCGCGTGCAGCTGCGTCAGCAGCCAGAACAGCGGCTTGGCGAGGATCGTGAACCAGCCGTAGTCCTTCACGAGCTCCAGGCCCGGCGCAAGCTGGCTCAGCTTGTTCTCCTCCTGCGGGCCGACGAAGAGCGTGCTGTCGAAGGTCTTGCTCGCGCCGGCATCGATCGTGCCGAGCGGGACGAGCATGCCGACGGCGTACAGGTTGGTATCGACCTTGCGCGTGAAGAACTCGCGCTTGACGTGCTCGGGCAGCAGCCAGGCCGAGGCGAAATAGTGCTGCACCATCGCGACCCAGCCGGTGTCGCCGCTCGTCGCGTGGTCGGGCTTCTCACCCGGCGCGCGCTTGTCGATGTCCTTGAACGCGATCTTCTTGAACTTGTCGACGCTGTCGTAGACGGCCGGGCCGGTGAAGGTGAAATAAAAGCTCGACTCGCCCTCGGGCGCGTTGCCGTCGCGAACGAGCTGGAAGTAGATCTGCGGCGTGATCGGCTGCGCCGAGACATTCTCGACCTCGAGCTTCACGTCGACCACGTAGCTGCCGCGCTTGAAGGTATAGGTCTTCACCAGGCGCGCGCCGCCGACGTCGGCCGACTCGAAGCGCACCTGCAGGCTGTCGCTGCCGGCAGCCATCTCGCGCGGGCCGGGCACCCACTGCATCGGCGTAAGGTGGGTCGGCAGCGGCGCCGTTCCGGGCGCGCCGATCAGGCCGGTCTGCGCCAGGTAGACGCGATGCGGCGAGCGATCGAAGATCACGACCTTGCGGCTCGGGTCGTTCTGATCGACTTCCTGGAGCAACTCGACCTTGACCGGATCGCCACCGTTCGAGTCGAAGGTGAAGGCGAAGACGTCGGTCGTGATCGTGACCAGTTCAGCGCGCGGCGCGGCAGCGGGTGCGGCCGGCGGCGCGGCGGCGGCCGTTGCGCCCTGCGCAGCAACGGCGGTTGCCGGCGGCACCGCATTCGACGGTACGCTGGCCGCGCCGGTCGCATCGGCTGCGCCCTGCGGCGCGGCCTTGGTCGCCGCCGGCTTCGGACTGAACAGCGAAGGCTCGCCGTTGTGCTTGTTCCAGCCATCCCACAGCAGAACGAGCGACATCGAGAACACCACCCACAGCAGGGTACGGCGAATATCGTTCATGGAGCAGTCTTTGATGAAGTGGGCGGCGCCGCCTGGGTCGCGCAGCGCGGCACATACCAGGCGAAGAGCCGGGGCCGCTCGGGCGGAACCGGATCGAGCCCGCCGTCGCACCAGGGATGGCAGCGCAATATGCGGCGTGCCGCGAGATAGGTCCCGGCGCCGGCGCCATGCGACTCGAGCGCCGTGAGCGCATAGGCAGAGCACGTCGGCTCGAAGCGGCACTGCGAACCGATCCAGGGGCTCAGGAGCAATCGATAGCCGCGCACCAGCGCAATCAGGAGGCGGCGCGGCAGATCAGCAACGAAGCACGGCATCGGTCGCATGACGCTCAGCGCGGCGCGGTCGCAGCGGGCAGGGAATGTCGCGTGCGGCATTGCTGCAGCAGCGCATCGAGTTCGCGCCGCGCCCCATGGCGCAGGGCAGCCGACGCGGGGCTCGCGAACTCGCTTCGATCGAACGGCGCCCGCAGCCGCACGACCCACAGCCCGGGCGCAAGTGGCTGCATGCCGGCATCCATTCGTTCGGCGCAGGCGCGGATCTGGCGCTTGATCAGATTGCGCGTCACGGCGCGGCGCGCGTGACGTTTCGGGACGACCGTGCCGAGCCAGACGCCCGGCTGCGGGCGCCGTTCGGAATCGACGCCGGACTCTTCATCCACAGACTGTTGACAAGTCGGTTCAGCATCTGTGGATAACTTGTCTCGCTCGGCCCCGCAAGCCTTTTGCTGCGGCCTCGATCGGCGTATCGCCCGGCTCGGCGCGCCGGCCGCGAAGTGAACCGCGAAATGCGCGCTGCGCGCGTGCACCGGCTGCGCGAGCAGGCGCTCGAAGTCTTCCGATCGCACGATGCGACCGAGCACGGATGCGATGGACCGGCGCGAACGCAGGCCTTCAGACGGCCAGGCGCTTGCGGCCCTTGGCGCGCCGCGCATTGATGACGGCGCGCCCGCCGCGCGTCTTCATGCGGACGAGAAAGCCGTGCGTGCGCGCGCGGCGAACCTTCGAAGCCTGGTAGGTGCGTTTCATTTGTAGTCCTCTTCAAGTCGTCTTCGTCGCGCCCGGCTCGAGCCGGCCGGACCATGGTTCGGGATGGAATGGGTGTCGGCCGCCGCGCGCGGCGCTCGTCGCGAAGTTGCCGCTACACCGATGCAGCCATCGCAGAGTGCGCCTGCCTCGGGCCCGGGAACCGCTGCTGTGCGCTGCAGCAATTCATCGAGCCAGCCAAAGGAAGTACGGGAAACCGAGTATTACACCAAAAAGTCCTTTTTCGGTCAACGACTTGCACCACCGATCGCGGGCTGGCGGGAAGCCGGAAATCGGCTTCGAACTGTGGATAACCCTCCCGTTCCGGCGCGCCGAGGCCGTACAATCCGCGCTCCGAACGAGAAGTTTTCCACAGCATGAGCGCCGACCTGTGGCAGCAAAGTTGCGAACGCCTCGCAACCGAGTTGCCGGAACAACAATTCAATACCTGGATCCGCCCGCTCCCCGACGCCGAAATCACCGAAAGCACCGCCGCGCCGACCGTCGTTTCGGTGCGCGTGCCCAATCGCTTCAAGCTCGACTGGATCCGCAACCAGTACGCCGGGCGGATCGAGGCGGTGCTGAGCGAGATCGCCGGCCGGCCGGTGCGCTTCGAATTGACGCTTGCACCGCGCGAAGCGCCGCCCGCTGCGAGCGTCAATGCGCCGGTCGTCGCGACGCAATGGCTGCAGCGGGCGACAGCGCCGATGGCGGTGGCCGCGCCCGTCGCGCCTGCTTCGAACCTGCCGCGCCACCGGCTCAATCCGGCGCTCACCTTCGATACCCTCGTCCCCGGCCGCGCCAACCAGATGGCGCGCACCGCGGCGCTGCACGTCGCCGGCGCACCCGGCGCGATGTACAACCCGCTCTTCATCTATGGCGGCGTCGGCCTCGGCAAGACGCACCTCGTGCACGCGGTCGGTAATGCGCTGCTCGCAGACCGGCCCGACGCGCGCGTGCTGTATCTGCACGCCGAGCAGTTCATCAGCGACGTCGTCAAGAACTACCAGCGCAAGACCTTCGACGAACTCAAGGCCAAGTACCACTCGCTGGACCTGCTGCTGATCGACGACGTGCAGTTCTTCGCCGGCAAGGAGCGCACGCAGGAGGAGTTCTTCAACACCTTCGAAGCGCTGCTCGCGAAGAAGGCGCACATCATCATGACGAGCGACACCTACCCGAAGGGGCTCGCCGATATCGACCAGCGCCTCACGTCGCGCTTCGACGCCGGACTGACGGTGGCGATCGAGCCGCCCGAGCTCGAGATGCGGGTCGCGATCCTGATGCGCAAGTCGGAGGCCGAGGGCGCGGTGATGCCCGAGGAGGTGGCGTTTTTCGTCGCCAAGAACGTTCGCGCCAACGTGCGCGAGTTGGAGGGCGCGCTGCGCAAGGTGCTCGCCTATTCGCGCTTCAGCCACAAGGAGATCAACATCCAACTCGCGCGCGACGCGCTGAAGGACCTGCTATCGATCCAGAACCGGCAGGTCGGCGTCGAGAACATCCAGAAGACGGTGGCCGACTTCTACAAGATCAAGGTCGCCGACATGTACAGCAAGAAGCGCCCGGCATCGATCGCGCGGCCGCGCCAGATCGCGATGTACCTGTCCAAGGAGATGACGCAGAAAAGCCTGCCCGAGATCGGCGATCTATTCGGCGGGCGCGACCATACGACGGTGCTGCATGCGGTGCGCAAGATCGGTGCCGAGCGGCAGAAGAACCCCGAGCTGAACCAGCAGCTTCACGTCCTCGAGCAGACGCTCAAGGGATGACGAATGCGCCGCCGACTGTCAAGGCACAAGGGTGGGGACAAGTCCCTTGCAACTTGCACCTTGTCCACAGCCGGCGCCGCGGCAGCCGACTTGCTGCTACCTTGTCCCGCCCGTCGCGGGCCGCTGCCCACATGGTTTACCGGGACCTAAACGCTTGATCGAAAAGGGGAAAATGGCGTTCTCCACAGCGCACTGCAACCCCTACTAAAACGACTACGCTAAAGAGGATCACATGATTGTCTTGAAGGCTGCGCAAGAAAAACTCCTGAACGCGCTGCAGGCCGTCTCCGGCATCGTCGAGAGACGGCACACCTTGCCGATCCTTGCCAACGTGCTGATCCGCAAGAACGGCCCGAGCATCGAGTTCACGACGAGCGACCTCGAGATCCAGGTGCGCACGACGGTCGAGTTCGACGGTGCGCCCGACGCCTTCTCGACGACCGTCGGCGCGCGCAAGCTGATCGATATCCTGCGCTCGATGCCGAGCGACCAGATCGTCACGCTCAGTAGCGCGCAGTCCAAACTCACGCTGCAGGGCGGCAAGAGCCGCTTCACCTTGCAGACGCTGCCGGCCGACGACTTTCCGCTGGTGCAGGAGGCGGCCGATTTCGGCCCCGCGTTCGGTGTACCGCAGAAGACGCTCAAGGGCCTGATCGACCAGGTCCATTTCGCGATGGCAGTGCACGATATCCGCTACTACCTGAACGGCATCCTGTTCGTCGCCGAGGGCCGCAACCTGATCCTCGTCGCGACCGACGGCCACCGCCTCGCGCTCGCGCAGGCAAGGCTCGACGCCGATATCCCGAAGCAGGAGGTCATCTTGCCGCGCAAGACGGTGCTCGAACTGCAGCGCCTGCTGCGCGACGACAGCGGCGACAACACGATCGAGATGCGCTTCGCCGGCAACCAGGCCAAGTTCGCCTTCTCGGGAATGGAGTTCGTGACCAAGCTCGTCGAAGGCAAGTTCCCGGACTTCAACCGCGTCATCCCGAAGGGCCACAAGAATGCGATCACGCTCGGCCGCGCGCCGCTGCTGGCCTGCCTGCAGCGCGCCGCGATCCTGACGAGCGAGAAATTCAAGGGCGTGCGTGTCAATCTCGAGCCCGGCAGCCTGCGCATCTCGTCGAACAACGCCGAGCAGGAGGAAGCGAAGGAAGAGCTCGAGATCGACTACGCCGGCGACGAGATCGAGATCGGCTTCAACGTCACCTACCTGATCGACGTTTTCACGAATCTCGGCGTCGAGATGGTGCGCATCGAACTGCAGGACGGCAATTCGAGCGCGCTGATCTCGGCCCCCGACGTCGAGGGCTTCAAGTACGTCGTGATGCCGATGAGGATCTAGCCGCCAAGGGCGGCTAGATCCTCATCTTCGATGAGGTGGATGGGGCACCCCCTGCCCCCCGCCGGGCGCCCCGCGAAGCGGGAGTTCCAGTCAGATTCACGCGCGGGCCCTTCGGGCCCTCCGTAGCAAACAATTCATGAGCGATATTCCGAACCCCGATCCCAAGCCCGCGGACAACGTCTACGGCGAAGGCGCGATCCAGATCCTCGAGGGCCTGGAGGCGGTGCGCAAGCGCCCCGGCATGTATATCGGCGATACGTCGGACGGCACCGGGCTGCACCACCTCGTCTTCGAGGTCGTCGACAACTCGATCGACGAGGCGCTCGCCGGCCACTGCGACGAGATCGTCGTCACGATCCACACCGACAACTCGATCTCGGTCGTCGACAACGGGCGCGGCATACCGACCGGCGTCAAGATGGACGACAAGCACGAGCCCAAGCGCAGCGCCGCCGAGATCGCGCTCACCGAATTGCACGCCGGCGGCAAGTTCAACCAGAACAGCTACAAGGTCTCGGGCGGCCTGCACGGCGTCGGCGTGTCGTGCGTCAATGCGCTCAGCAAATGGCTGCGCCTGACGATCCGCCGCGACGGGCAGGTCCACTTTCTCGAATTTCGCCAGGGCTTCACGCAGGATCGCGTGATCGAGCAGCGCGACGGCTTCGAGATCTCGCCGATGCGGATCACCGGCACGACCGACAAGCGCGGCACCGAGGTCCACTTCCTGCCCGACGAGACGATCTTCACGAATATCGACTTCCACTACGAGGTGCTCGCCAAGCGCCTGCGCGAACTCTCGTTCCTGAACAACGGCGTGAAGATCCGCCTCGTCGACGAACGCAATGCGAAGGAGGACAACTTCGCCTACGCCGGCGGCGTGAAGGGCTTCGTCGAGTACATCAACAAGGGCAAGACGACGCTGCACCCGAATATCTTCCACGCCCTCGGCGACAAGGAAAGCGAGTTCGGCACCAACGTCGGCGTCGAAGTCGCGATGCAGTGGAACGACGGCTACAACGAGAGCGTCCTGTGCTTTACGAACAACATCCCGCAGCGTGACGGCGGCACGCACCTGACCGGCCTGCGCGCGGCGATGACGCGCGTCATCAACAAGTACATCGACGACAACGAACTCGCGAAGAAGGCCAAGGTCGAGGTCGCCGGCGACGACATGCGCGAGGGCCTGGCCTGCGTCATCAGCGTCAAGGTGCCCGAGCCGAAGTTCAGCAGCCAGACGAAGGACAAGCTGGTGTCCAGCGAAGTGCGCGGCCCGGTCGAGGAGATCGTCGGCAAGCTGCTCACCGACTACCTGCTCGAGAACCCGAACGACGCGAAGATCATCTGCGGCAAGATCGTCGACGCCGCCCGCGCCCGCGAGGCGGCGCGCAAGGCGCGCGAGATGACGCGCAGGAAGGGCGTGCTCGACGGCATGGGCCTGCCCGGCAAGCTCGCCGACTGCCAGGAGAAGGACCCGGCGCTGTGCGAGATCTATATCGTCGAGGGCGACTCGGCCGGCGGCAGCGCCAAGCAGGGCCGTGACCGCAAGTTCCAGGCGATCCTGCCGCTGCGCGGCAAGATCCTCAACGTCGAGCGCGCACGCTTCGAGAAGCTGCTGACGAGCAACGAGATATTGACGCTGATCACCGCGCTCGGCACGAGCATCGGCAAGGACGAGTTCAACGCGGAGAAACTGCGCTACCACCGCATCATTCTGATGACCGACGCCGACGTCGACGGCGCGCACATTCGCACCCTGCTGCTGACCTTCTTCTACCGCCAGATGCCCGAGCTCGTCGAGCGCGGCCACGTCTATATCGCCCAGCCGCCGCTGTACAAGGTCAAGCTCGGCCGCGACGAACAGTACCTGAAGGACGGCCAGGAACTCGACGCCTATCTTCTCGAGGTCGCGATGAGCGACGCGCGCCTCGAGACCGGCATCCCCGGCGCCGGGGCGCTCGCCGGCGATACGCTGGCCGCGCTCGCGCGCCAGTACGTGCTGGCCAACAATATCGCCTTGCGCCTGAGCAAGTGGATGGACGTCGAGGCGCTGCGCGCGATCGCCGACGGCCTTGCGATCGACCTCGATACGCCCGAGTCGGCCGAAGCCTCGGCGCGTGCGATGCAGGCCGCGCTGCACGACGCCGAGGTCGGCGCCGAGTTCGACGCCCGCGCCGACAAGCACGTGCTGCGCATCGAGCGCCGCCATCATGGCAATACGAAAAGCAGCCTGATCAGCGCCGACTTCGTGCACGGCGCCGACTACGAGGCGCTCAGCCTCGCCGGCCGCACCTTCAAGGGCCTCGTCGGCCCCGACGCGGTCGTCAGCAAGGGCGAAGGTGAACGCCGCAAGGAGGCGAAGGTCGCCGACTTCCGCGCCGCGATGGCCTGGCTGATGCAGCAGGCCGAAAGCGCCGTCAGCCGCCAGCGCTACAAGGGCCTCGGCGAAATGAACCCGGCCCAGCTCTGGGAAACGACGATGGACCCCGCCGTGCGCCGCCTGCTCAAGGTGCAGATCGACGACGCGATCGAAGCCGACCGCGTCTTCACGATGCTGATGGGCGACGAAGTCGAGCCGCGGCGCGAATTCATCGAGACGAATGCGCTGCGGGCGGCGAATATCGACGCTTGAGCGTGTAGGCAACGTAGGGCGCCAGAGTAATTGCGACTGGCGCCACATTTCTGCGACTGGAGGTCGTTAGTGGGTGGCATCCAATCATGCCGATCGTTTCTGTTACCGAACGTTTCGAAACCCTGGGACAGGGTCACTCCTGACCCTGCATCGGATGCCGAGTTTCGCTGCTGATACTTCCATCAATGGCTAAAATGGCCGGGCGTTCAGCAGTTTCCACAGAGTCCCCGCCATGCGCGTCACCGCCACCGAAGCCAAGAACCGTTTTGGCAGCCTCTGCGCCCAGGCCAAAACCGAGCCGGTGTTCGTGGAGAAGGCCGGTCGAATCGACACCGTGATTCTCTCGGCCGAGCAGTACCAAGCCCTGCAAGCCCACCGCGACAAGGCCCACCGCGCTGCGCGCAAGAAGGCGTTCGAAGCCGAATACGGTGACTGGATTGCCGCGCAGAACGCCCGCTTCGAAGCGCACGGCATTCCTCTTGCCGACTTGCGCCCATGGTGAGCGGCTGATGGCCCAGTACGACGTTTACACGAACCCAAGCCACAGCGCCGCCAGCGGCATCCCTTACGTGGTCGTGATTCAGAGCGACCTGCTTGACGCGCTTGCCACGCGGCTGACCATGCCGCTGGCCGAATTCGATGTCGCAGCCAAGGTGCCGACCGCACTCTGTCCGGGCATTGTGGTCAATGGCCGGCGCTTCCATGCCCTGGCGCACTATGCCGCGCCTTTGCCGGCCAAGGTCTTGCGGCGAGCAGTGGACAACGTGGCCGCGCAGGCCCATGCGCTGGTGTCAGCCATCGACGCCGTGTTGTCGGGCATCTAGATTCCCGGAATCCCGCTGACGGCTCTGCGGCAACGAAATCGGGATGGCCGCTGTCCGGTCAGGGTAGGCAGCCGGCGTAGCTCGGCGCACGCCGGATGGCCACTGTCAATCTTGACCGGCAGTTCCGCCCGCCGAGACGAACAACCGGGACTGGCCAGGCATTGACGCCACCGGCGACCGCTCTCAGTGTTCGCGGATGCAGCGGAAGAAGACCCAACTGTTGGCGCCGAAAACTGACCCGTCCGGTGAGCGATTGCCCGTCGGCATGTCCGGCGCGCGGAATTCGCGCAGGAAGCAGGCGACTTGCAAAAAAGAGAATGATCGTTTATTCTCTTTTCTCGAAAACGGGCGCGCCCGAGAGAAGTCGCGCCAGGTTCTGTTCGTTCCCCCACTCCGATTGCCTTCCATGCGAACCTCCTTGAATCGCGCCGGTCTGGCGGCGCTGTCGGTGCTCGCGCTGGCCGCCTGCAGCCCGGCGCCCCCGCCCGCCGCCGCGTTGCCCGCGCCCGAAGTCAGCGTCGTCACGCTGCAGCCGCAGACGGTGACGCTGAGCCGCGAGCTCTCAGGGCGCGTCAGCCCGACACTGGTCGCCGAGGTCAGGCCGCAGGTCGATGGCATCGTGCTGCGCCGGCTGTTCGAAGAAGGCAGCCAGGTCAAGGCCGGGCAGCCGCTGTACCAGCTGGACGACGCCATTCCCCGCGCCGACGTGGCCACGCTCAAGGCAGCGCTGGTGCGCTCGCAGGCGGTGCTGAACAACGCACGGCTGAACGCGGCGCGCTCCGCCGAGCTGGCCAAGATCGACGCCGTCAGCACGCAGGACAACGAGAACGCGATCGCCGGCCTGCAGCAGGCCGAGGCCGACCTGGCATCCGCGAAGGCCGCGCTGGCACGCGGCGAAGTGACGTTGCGCTATGCGCGCATCGCCTCGCCGATCAGCGGGCGCATCGGCACGTCGTCGGTGACGGCCGGCGCGCTCGTCACGGCCAATCAGACTGCCGCGCTGACGACGGTGCAACAACTCGATCCGGTCTACATCGAAGTCACCCAATCGAGTGCCGAGCTGGTGGCGCTGCGCCAGCAGGTCGGCGCGGGCCAGATCGACCAGGCACGCGCGCTGCCGGTCAGCGTCATGCTCGAGGATGGCAGCACGTACGGGCACAAGGGCAAGCTGGGCTTCCAGGGCGTGACCGTCGATCCCGGCACCGGCAGCTACCTGCTGCGGGCGACCGTGCCCAACCCTGACAATCTGCTGCTGCCGGGCATGTATGTGCGCGCCGTCATCGGCAACAGCGTGCGCGCCGATGCGCTGCTCGTGCCGCAGCAGGGTATCGCGCGCGATCCGAACGGCGACGCCTACGCGATGCTGCTCGGCGCCGACGGCAAGGTCGAGAAGCGCAAGGTCAAGGTCAGCAGCACGGTCGGCGACCAGTGGCTGGTCGACGATGGGTTGGCCGCCGGCGACCGCGTGATCGTCGAAGGGCTGCAGAAGATCCGCGCCGGCGCACCGGCGCGCGTTGCCGCACCGGCGGCGTCGGCCCCCGCGGCCAGCGTGCCGGCCAGGTCGTAGGCAGCGCCATGGCACGCTTTTTCATCGACCGGCCGATCTTCGCCTGGGTCATCGCCATCATCGTCATGCTGGCGGGCGCGATCTCGATCCTGCAGTTGCCGATCTCGCAATATCCGCCGATCGCCCCGCCCACCGTCACCATCAGCGCCAGCTATCCGGGGGCGTCGGCCAAAGTTGTCGAAGACTCGGTCACGCAGATCATCGAACAGAAGATGACCGGGCTGGACGGCATGATCTACATGTCGTCGACCAGCGAGTCGAACGGCAGCGCGGCCATCACCATCACCTTCGAAAGCGGCACCGATGCCGACATCGCGCAGGTGCAGGTGCAGAACAAGCTGCAGCTGGCGCTGCCGCTGTTGCCGCAGATCGTGCAGCAGCAGGGCATCCAGGTCAGCAAGGCCAGCCCGGGCTTCCTGATGGTCGTCGGCTTCGTCTCCGAAGACGGCAGCATGACGCAGCAGGATATCGCCGACTACATCGTCACCAACCTGGCCGACCCGATCGGCCGCGTCGCCGGCGTCGGCAGTGTGCAGGTCTTCGGCTCGCGCTATGCGATGCGCATCTGGCTCGACCCGGACAAGCTGACCACCTACAAGCTGAGCATCGCCGACGTCACCGCCGCGCTGCGTGCGCAGAACCAGCAGGTGGCCGTCGGCCAGCTCGGCGGCACGCCGTCGGTGCCCGGCCAGCAGCTGAACGCGACGATCACCTCGCAAGGCCGGCTGCAGACCCCCGAGCAGTTCAACGCCATCGTCGTCGCCAGCCGGCCCGACGGGTCGGCGCTCACGCTCGGCGAGATCGCGCGCGTCGAGCTCGGCTCCGAGGATTACGGCGTGATCGCGCGCTACAACGGCCAGCCCTCGTCGGGCGTCGCCGTGTCGCTCGCGACCGGCGCCAACGCGCTGAGCACGGCCAGGCGCGTCGAAGCCCTGATGTCGGAGATGGAGCCGACCTTTCCAGCCGGCCTGAAGGCCGTGGTGCCGTTCGACACGACGCCCTTCGTGCGGGTGTCGATCGAGGAAGTCGTGAAGACGCTGCTCGAGGCGGTGCTGCTGGTGTTCCTCGTGATGTACCTGTTCCTGCAGAACTTCCGCGCCACGCTGATCCCGACCATCGCGGTGCCGGTGGTGCTGCTGGGCACCTTCGGCGTGCTCGCCGCGCTCGGCCTGTCGATCAATATGCTGACCATGTTCGCGATGGTGCTGGCCATCGGCCTGCTCGTCGACGATGCGATCGTCGTCGTCGAGAACGTCGAGCGCGTGATGAGCGAGGAGGGCCTGTCGCCGCTCGAGGCGACGCGCAAGTCGATGGACCAGATCACTGGCGCGCTGGTCGGCATCGGCCTGGTGCTGGCGGCGGTGTTCGTGCCGATGGCCTTCCTGGGCGGCTCCACCGGGGTCATCTACCGGCAGTTCTCGGTGACCATCGTCTCGGCGATGGCGCTGTCGGTGCTGGTGGCGATCGTGCTCACCCCGGCGCTGTGCGCGACGATGCTCGCGCCGCTGAAGAAGGGCGAACACGCCGGCAGCCGCGGCTTCTTCGGCGCCTTCAACCGCGGCTTCGACCGCGGCGCCGACGGCTACCAGACTGCCGTCAAGCGCATCGTCGGCCGGCCCAAGCGCTTCATGCTGGTATTCGCGCTGATGGCCGCGCTGATGGTCTACATGTTCCTGCGCCTGCCGACGGCCTTCCTGCCGCAAGAAGACCAGGGCGTGCTGTTCGCGCAGGTGCTGGCGCCGGTGGGCGCGACGCAGCAGCGCACCGACGCGGTGATGCGCAAGATGGAACAGCACTTTCTCGCGGAAGAGAAGGGCACCGTCGAATCGCTGTTCACGGTGCAGGGCTTCAGCTTCGGCGGCAGCGGCCAGAATACCGGCATCGCCTTCGTCAGCCTGAAGGACTGGTCGCAGCGCCAGTCGCCCGAACAGCACGTCAATGCGGTCGCGGGCCGCGCGATGGCCGCGTTCAGCCAGATCAAGGATGCGATGGTGTTCGCCTTCGCGCCGCCCGCGGTCCTCGAGCTGGGCACGACCGGCGGCTTCAACTTCTACCTGAAGGACAACGCCGGGCTCGGGCACGAGGCGCTGATCCAGGCGCGCAACCAGTTCCTCGGCGCGGCGGCGCAGAACAAGCTGCTGGCCAACGTGCGCCCGAACGGCCAGGAAGACTCGCCGCAGTTCCGCATCGATATCGACGCCAAGAAGATCGGTGCGCTCGGCCTGTCGATGGACGCCGTCAACAGCACCTTGTCGGCGGCCTGGGGCGGCGAGTACATCGACGACTTCATCGACCGCGGCCGCGTCAAGCGCGTGATGATCCAGGCCGACGCGCCGTTTCGCATGCTTCCCGAGGATTTCGCGCGCTGGTCGGTGCGCAACGACCAGGGCCAGATGGTGCCGGTGTCGTCGTTTGCCACCTCGCACTGGGACTACGGCTCGCCGCGGCTCGAGCGCTACAACGGCGTGCCGGCGGTCAATATCAACGGCGAGGCCGCACCCGGCGTCAGCTCGGGCGCGGCGATGAAGGCGGTCGAAGCGATCGTCGCCACGCTGCCGCAGGGCTTCGGCATCGAATGGACCGGCACGTCCTACCAGGAGCGCCAGGCCGGCGAGCAGGCGCCGATGCTCTACGCCTTGTCGCTGCTGATCGTCTTCCTGTGCCTCGCGGCGCTGTACGAAAGCTGGAGCATCCCGACCGCGGTGCTGCTGGTGGTGCCGCTGGGCATCCTCGGCACGGCGCTGGCGACGACGCTGCGCGGCTTCGAACGGGACGTATATTTCCAGGTGGCCTTGCTGACCACCGTCGGCCTGTCGAGCAAGAACGCGATCCTGATCATCGAGTTCGCGAAGGCGAATGTCGAGCAGGGCATGGAGCTGATCGCGGCCACGCTGGCGGCGGTGCGCCAGCGGCTGCGCCCGATCCTGATGACCTCGCTCGCCTTCGGGCTGGGCGTGCTGCCGCTGGCCATCGCCTCGGGCGCCGGCTCCGGCGCGCAGCGCGCGATCGGCACCGGCGTGCTCGGCGGCATGGTCGTCGGCACCTTCCTCGGCATCTTCTTCATCCCGCTGTTCTTCGTCGTCATCGAGCGTTTGCTGGTGCGGCACAAGCCGGCCGAGGGCGGCACCGCCGCCACCGCCGCCGCGCAGGAGCAGGCCCATGAATGACAGACGTCTCACCCCGCGCCTCACCGCGCTGTGCCTGGCCTTGTGCCTGAGCGGATGCGCCAGTCTGGCGCCCGAGGTGCCCAAGGCCGATGCCGGAATCCCGGCCGCCTGGCCGCTGCCCGCGACGACGATCGAAGCCAGCGCCGTGCTGCCCGCCGCTGAAGCTTCCGCGCCCGATGCAGCCGCCGATATCGGCTGGCGCGACTTCTTTGCCGACCCCGAGCTGCAATCGCTGATCGCGCGCGCTCTCGAGGCCAACCGCGACCTGCGCGTCGCGGTGCTGAATGTCGAACGCGCACGCGCCCAGTACCGCGTGCAGCGCGCCGACCAGTTGCCGACGCTCGGCGTATCCGGCCTCGCGTCGCGCGGCGGCGGGCCGGGCAATCTGGCGCCCGACGCCTACAGCATACGGCTCGGCATCACCGATTTCGAGCTCGATTTCTTCGGCCGCGTGCGCGACCTGAGCCGCGCCGCGCTGCAGCAGTATCTGGCGCAGACCGAGACGCGCCAGACCGCGCAACTGGTACTGATCGCCGAAGTTGCCAGCGCCTATCTGCAATTGGCCGGCGACCGTGCGCTGCTCGCCGTTGCCCAGGCCACCCTGGCGATTCAGGAAGAAGAGTTCCGCCTGGCCGAGCAGCGCCATGCCTTGGGCGCCATCTCGGGTCTCGATCTCGAGCAGGCGCGCACCACCGTCGAGACCGCGCGCGCCGATGCGGCACGCTCGGCCGGCGACGTGGCCCGCGACGTCAATGCCTTGAACCTGCTGACGGCGACGCCCGGCGCCGTGCCGCCCTCGCCCGATGCCTTCGACCTCGACCGCACCTTCGGTCTCCCCGCGCTGCCGGCGGGCCTGCCGTCCGAGGTGCTGCTGCGCCGGCCCGACGTGATGGCCGCCGAACATCGGCTGCGTGCCGCGAATGCCGATATCGGCGCGGCGCGGGCGGCGTTCTTCCCGTCGATCCGCCTCACCGCTTCGGTCGGCTCGGCCAGCGACGCGCTGACGCGGCTGGCCGGCGGCGGCACCGGGTTCTGGTCGCTGCAGCCGTCGATCAACCTGCCGATCTTCGACAACGGCCGGCTGCAGGGCAACCTCGATATGGCGCTGGCGGATCAGGAGATCGCGCTGGCCGAATACGAGCAGGCCATCCAGACCGGCTTTCGCGAGGTCGCCGATGCGCTCGCGCTGTCGCGCACGCTGGTGCAGCAGCGCAAAGCGCAACAGGCGCTGGTCGAAGCGGCGGCCAAGGCCAATCAGCTCTCGCTGGCGCGCTTCAAGGCCGGGCGCGACAACTACCAGGTGCAGCTCGATACGCAACGCACGCTGTTCGCGGCGCGCCAGGCGCTGGTCTCGACGGTGCTGGCCGAACAGATCAACCGCATCACCTTGTACAAGGTGCTCGGCGGCGGCTGGCTGGAGCGCAGTCAATGAAACCGGTGGCCCAGCCGATGGTGCGCAAACTGGCCAAATCCGGGCCGCGCGCCGATGCGCAGCGCGAACGCATCCTCGCCGCGGCGCGGCAGTGTTTCATCGACAGGGGCTTTCACGGCGCCAGCATGGCGCTGATCTCCGACACCGCCGGCATGAGCCCGGGCCTGATGTACCGCTACTTCGCGAGCAAGAACGACATCGTGCTCGAGATCATCCGGCGCCAGCTCGAATCCGCGCGCCTGCACATCCAGCAAACGCGCGGCGCGGCCGAGGTGACGGCAAGTCTTATCGAATTCCTCAAGCAAGGCTGTGCCGGCAATCCCGAGACCATGCATGCGGCGCTGTTCCTGGAAACCAGCGCCGAGGGCAGCCGCGACACGCAGATCGGCGCCGCCGTGCTGGCTGCGGATCGCGAGACGCGCAGCGACCTGCGGGCGTGGTTTGCACAACGCAAGCCACACAAGCGCGCACAACTCGAAGCCCGTGCCGTGCTGCTGCAGTGTCTGTTCGAAGGGCTGATGATTCGCGTCGTTCGCGAGCCGGCGCTCGACCTGGACCCGCTCGAGCCGGCGCTGCACCGGCTGATCGAGCAGTTGCTGAACGGCTGAGCGTCCGATCCGGCGGCTGCCGGCCATGTGGTGCCGCGCCGCGTTTCGGCCGGCACGCTCAGGTGTCGATGCGCAGGAATTCGGATGGCGGGCGGTCGATAAATTCGCGCTGCACGTAGGCGAACAGCTCGCGCTGGCTGCCGAACGGCAGTTCGCGCATCGCGGCGTCGAGCGTCAGCCAGCGCAGCGCGCCGTGCTCGCGGTTCAGGCGCACCGCGCAGTCGCCGGCGACGCGCGCGACGAAGGCGGGGACGATCATGATGCAGTCGTTGCCGGCGTCGTAGAACTGCTCGCAAAAGCTCGTCGCGTAGAAGGCGTGCGGGGCGAGGCCGGTCTCCTCGGCGAGCTCGCGGCGCGCCGCCTGGGCGGCGGTTTCGCCGGCCTCGATGTGGCCGGCGACGTAGCTCCAGACGCCGTGCAGATATTTGCCGGCGCGCTGCAGCAGCAGGACGCGCGTGGCGTCGCCCGCGCCGCGCAGGACGACGACGGAGACCATGCTGCAGCGGATTTCGGGGCCGGTCATGGCTTGTACTCTGCGCCGCCCGGCCGGAAGCGGCATTCGTCGAAGATGCGCGCGCTGCAGCGGGCGCAGATGGCGTCGTCGAGCTGCGGCACGACAGTCGCGATGGCGTCGCGCTTGCTCGCGAAGATGTGGTTCGGGCCGAGCCGGTCGAGGAAGCCGCCGCGTTGCCAGACCGACATCACCTGCGGCCGCGGCCGGTGGAAATACAGGTCGCCGCCCATCGCGCGGCGGCGCAGCAGCTCGGCGTCCCACATCTCGGCGCCGGCCATGTCGATCGTCGTCATGCCCTTGGTCATCACCATCAGCCGCCTGGCCGGCTCGGGTTCGGAGCGCAGCATGTGCAGGTATTCGGCGACATGCGCGACGGCGCCGAAGTAGACCGAGCCTTCCATCCGCAGCAGCTTGAGTTGCGGGCATTCGGGCAGCGTGCCGGCCGGCGCATCGTCGACGATGACGAAGGGCCGCAGCGCATCGTCGGCGTAGGTCCTGTTGAATCCCATCGTGCGCAGCGAGGGCCGCGCGCTGCGATAGAGATAGGTGACGAGCGAGGCGGCGACGCCGCCCAGGATCGCCGCGTCGAGCGAGAAGGTCAGCGTCGCGACGAAGGTGCCGAGCGCGATCGCCGCCTCGGTGCGGTCCAGGTACAGGACGCGCCGCCATTGCGCCGTGTCGAGCAGCCCCCAGGCGACGATCAGCAGCAGCCCGGCGATCGCCGCCACCGAGATGTAGGCAAGCACCGGCGAGGCGATCACCAGCAGCACGATCACCATCAGGCCGGAGAACACCGCCGCGAGCGGGGTGCGGGCGCCGCTTTCCTCGTTGAGCGCGCTGCGGTTGATCGAACCCGACGCGACCATGCACGAGAACATCGAGCCGGCGATATTCGAAAGCCCCTGCCCGAGGCACTCGCGGTTCGGATCGAACGGCTCGCCGTGGCGGTTCGCGAGCGCGCGGCCGATCGCGATCGTCTGGCCGAGCGCGATGATGGTGATCGCGAAGGCAATGCCGCCGAGCTTGCGCACCTCGCCCCAGCCGACCGGCGGCGCGTGCAGCTTGGGCAGTGTCTGTGGCAGGGCGCCGACGAGGATCGTATTGATCCCGAAGCGCGACATGCCGAACGCGCACACGCTGCCGACGACGAGTGCCGCCAGCAGGTGCTGCCCGGTGCCGAGCCAGCGCCGCGAGACGATGGCCGTCGCGAGCGTGAGCGCGCCGACCGCGAACTCCGGCCAGCTGGCGATCATGTCGTGGCCGGCCTGCACCCCGATCAGCACCGCGGCGCCGGTCAGGAAGCCGAGCATCACGGTCGGCGAGATGAAGTTCGTGATCGCCCCCAGGCGCAGCAGGCCGAGGGTCGCCTGCAGGATGCCGACCGCGAGCGTGACGGCGACCGCGAGCAGCGGATAGGCCGGGTTGTCGACCGCGGCGAGCGGCGCGAGCATGCTGGCCAGCGCGAGCGAGATCGCATTGCTCGGCCCGGAGACGAGCAGCCGGCTCGACCCGGCGAGCGCGGCGACGATGCACGGCACGATGCTCGTATAGAGCCCCCAGGCCGGTGGCAGCCCGGCGAGCGCGGCGAACGCGATGCCTTGCGGCAGGACGACGATCGCGCCGACCAGGCCGGCCTGCGCGTCGGCGCGCACCGAGCTGCGGTCGACCGTGCCGACCCACGGGCCCCAGGCGCGCGCCGCGCCCGCGCGCAGGCGCGCCGCCCAGTCGGCCATGCGCTTCATGCCCATCGCCGGCGCGGCATGCCCGGGTGCGGGGCCGGCCGCAGGGCAAAGGCTTGGCTCGCTAACATCGGCGCCATTGTCTCCGCTTCGGTCCCCGCCGCAGCACGCGCCGATGACGACAACCCTGGACGCGAACCGTGTCTGCCTCAATTGCGGCTGCGCATTCGGCATGCCGCGGCCGAACTACTGCCCCGACTGCGGCCAGGAAAGCAACCCGAGGCCGCCGACGCTGGGCGAGTTCGCACAACAGTTCGGCGGCAGCATCATGGCCGCCGAGGGTGCGC
The DNA here is from genome assembly GCA_937864005.1 of uncultured Burkholderiales bacterium. Taxonomy (GTDB): domain Bacteria; phylum Pseudomonadota; class Gammaproteobacteria; order Burkholderiales; family Burkholderiaceae_C; genus CAIKUF01. The sequence goes on along the minus strand of CALMIL010000033.1, from coordinate 5,904 downwards.
TGTGGCGCACGCTGGTGCTGCTCTTCACCCGCCCCGGAGAGCTGACGCGCGAGTACCTGGCCGGCCGCCGCCGCTACGTGCTGCCGCTGCGCCTGTACCTCACCGTGAGCCTGGTCGCGCTGCTCGCGATGAACCTGAGCGGGGCGATGAAGGTGGAGCACGCACCGGGCCCGCCTGTCGTCAGCGACGACGTCAACCTCGACCTCGACTTCGGCCGCTGGCGGCTCGGCATGCGTCGCGGGGTGTTCTTCTGCGACAACCTGGCGGACTGGATCTGCGCGCGGCTGCAGCGTCGCCTGGACCTCGACCCGAAGAACGTTCGCCGCGAGTTCGAGGACGCATCGCAGCGCTTCGTCAGCCATTGGGGCAGTGCGATGTTCGCGCTCGTGCCGCTGTTCGCGCTGTGGGTGAAGCTCGCCTGGCTGAACCGGCGCATGCGCTACACCGAGCATCTCGTCTTCGCGCTGCACCTGCATGCGTTCTGGTTCGCGGCGCTCTTGCTGGTGCAGATCGTTCCGGGCGCGCTGGCCGCCGTGCCGATCTTGTGGATGCCGGTCTATGCGCTGCTCGCAACCCGGCGCGTCTACGGCGGACGCTGGTGGGTGCTGATCGGGCGCAATCTGGCGGTCGCGCTCGTCTACGGTGTCTCGATGCTGCTCGCGCTTGGCGTCGTGACCTTGTGGACGCTCGTCGGCTGATGCGCGCCGTAGACTTCGCGCATGACGCAGCAAGACACCCACTCGAAGGTCATCGGCTATGCGCTGTGGATCTTCGGCTTCACCGGCGCCCACCGCTTCTACTACGGCAAGCCGGTCACCGGCACGATCTGGTTCTTCACGCTCGGCCTGCTCGGCATCGGCTGGCTGATCGACCTCTTCCTGATCCCGTCGATGGACCGCCAGGCGGATCTGCGCTTCGAAGCCGGGCCGCTGGACTATTCGGTGGCGTGGCTGCTGCTCGCCTTCCTCGGCCTGTTCGGCGTGCACCGCATGTACATGGGCAAGTGGCTCACCGGCATCCTCTACCTGCTGACCGTGGGGCTCGCCGGGCTCGGCTATCTGTACGACTACTGGACGCTCAACGACCAGTTGTCGATGCTGAACCGGGCCAGGCGCGACTGAAGCGGCGCTGCGCTGCCGCCCGTGCCCCGCGGCTTGTCGCGCCGTGTTTGGGTCCTAGAATCATCCGGCCCGCTCGCAAGCCGCCGCGCCCCGTGAACCCTGCTCCGCCGTCCGCCCTGTCCGCCCTGTCGCCGCTGGATGGCCGCTACGCCGCCAAGGTGGCTGCGCTGCGCCCGCTGCTCTCCGAGTGGGGCCTGATGCACCGGCGCGTGCAGGTCGAGGTCGAATGGTTCATCGCCTTGTCCGACGCCGGGTTGCCGGAGTTGATGCCGTTCAGCGAAGCGGCGCGCGCTGCGCTGCGCAGCATCGTGGCGGGCTTCTCGCAGTCCGACGCGCAGGCGATCAAGGCTATCGAGGCGACGACCAACCACGACGTGAAGGCGGTCGAATACTGGCTCAAGTCGCGCCTGACGGGACACGCCGAACTCGAGCGGGCGGCCGAGTTCGTGCATTTCGCGTGCACCAGCGAGGACATCAACAACGCGAGCCACGCGCTGATGCTGCAGCATGCGCGCGCCGAGGTCTGGCTGCCGGCGCTGGATGCGGTGATCGCGAGCCTGACCCAGCTTGCGCACGCGCAGGCCGACGTCGCGATGCTCTCCCGCACCCACGGCCAGACGGCGAGCCCGACGACGGTCGGCAAGGAGGTCGCGAATGTCGTCGCCCGCCTGCAGCGCGCGCGCGGCAATGCCGCGGGCGTCACGCTGCTCGCGAAGATGAATGGCGCGGTCGGCAACTACAACGCGCACCTCGCGGCCTATCCGGAGGTCGACTGGGAGGCGTTTGCGCGGCGCGTCGTCGAGCAGCGCCTGGGCCTCGCATTCAACCCCTATACGATCCAGATCGAGCCGCACGATGCGATGGCCGAGCTGTTCGACGCCATCGCGCGCACCAATACGATCCTGATCGACTGGTCGCGCGACGTCTGGGGCTATATCAGCCTCGGCTACTTCAAGCAGCGCACGAAGGCGGGCGAGATCGGCTCGTCGACGATGCCGCACAAGGTCAACCCGATCGATTTCGAGAATGCGGAAGGCAATTTCGGACTCGCCAATGCGGTGCTCGCGCATCTTTCGCAGAAGCTGCCGATCAGCCGCTTCCAGCGTGACCTGACGGACAGCACGGTGCTGCGCAACATGGGCGTCGCATTCGGCTATTCGGTGCTCGCACTCGACAGCCTGCAGCGGGGCTTAGGCAAGCTGGAGGTGAACCGCGACGCGCTCGCCGCCGATCTGGACGCGGCGTGGGAAGTGCTCGCCGAGCCGATCCAGACCGTCATGCGCCGGCATGGACTGCCCAACCCCTACGAGCAGTTGAAGGCGCTGACGCGCGGCAAGGCGATCACGCGCGAGACGCTGGCCGCATTCATCGACACGCTCGCGCTGCCGCCAGCCGAGAAGGCGCGCCTGCACGCGCTGACGCCCGCCGGCTACACCGGCTGCGCGGCCGAACTCGCAAGACGCATCGGCGAGTCGAAGTGAGCGACGGCGTGACGATGAAATTCACCGACCAGCTCGCGCGATCCGGCGCGGCCAACCGCTCGATGCTGTGCGTCGGCCTCGACCCCGAGCCGGCAAAATTTGCCGCCGGCTGGGCCGGCGACGCGTCGAGGATCTTCGACTTCTGCGCCGCGATCGTCGATGCGACGAAGGATTGCGTGATCGCCTTCAAGCCGCAGATCGCCTACTTTGCCGCGCAGCGCGCTGAAGGACAGCTCGAGCGGCTGATCGGGCATATCCGGGAGGTTGCGCCGCAGGTGCCGGTGATCCTCGACGCCAAGCGCGGCGATATCGGCGCGACCGCCGAACAGTATGCGCGCGAGGCCTTCGAGCGCTATGGCGCCGATGCGGTCACGCTTTCGCCTTTCATGGGGTTCGACTCGATCGAGCCCTATCTCGCCTATCCGGGCAAGGGTGCGATCCTGCTGTGCCGCACCTCCAACCCCGGCGGCGACGAGCTGCAGAACCAGCGCCTCGAAGGCGCAAACGGCCGGCCCGGCGAACGTCTGTTCGAGCGCATCGCGCGGCTTGCCGCCGGGCCGTGGAACCGCAACGGCCAGCTCGGCCTCGTCGTCGGCGCGACCTATCCGGCGGAGATTGCCCGCGTGCGCGAGATCGCACCGCGCCTGCCGCTGCTCGTCCCCGGCATCGGCGCGCAGGGCGGCGACGCCAGGGCGACCGTGCTGGCCGGCGCGCGCGATGGCGCGCCGATCATCGTCAATTCGTCGCGTGCGGTGTTGTACGCGAGTGCGGGCGCTGACTTCGCCGCGGCCGCGCGGCGCGTTGCACTGGCCACGCGCGATCTGCTCAACGCGGCGCTCGAAGGCTGAGCGGCGCCGCTGAACGCGTCCATCGACGCCCTCGACGCCCGCGCGGCACCACAAAAATGGCAAAGGGCGCCAGACCGGCTGGCGCCCCTCGCCTTGTCTCCTCGATCCCCCAGCCACAGTGCGTCAACCGCTCGCGGCGCACTTTGGAAGTGGGCCGGACTTTAGGCCTGCGCGAGCAATGGCGCACTAGGAATTTCCCTGCGCTTCCTCGTCGCGCCGCGCCAGGCGTTCAGCGCGGGACGGCCCCCGCAAGCCCCGGGAAGAGCTTGGTCAGCCCGTCGGCCATCACCTCGACCGCGATCGCGGCGAGGATCAGCCCCATCAGCCGGGTCATGACATTGATGCCGGTCTTGCCGAGGGCGCGCGATATCCTGTCGGAAGCGCTGAAGACGAGCCAGACGGCAAGTCCGATGACGACGCCGTAGCCGACGAGCACCGCATGCTCCCACCAGTGGCGCGTCTTCTCGGCGTAGATGACGACGGTCGAGATCGTCGCCGGACCGGTGAGCAGCGGAATCGTCAGCGGCACGACCGCGATGCTCGCGCCGGCATCGAGCTTGTCGTTGCCTTCCTGCACCGTTTCGGCGCCCGAATCGGGCGGTTTCGCATTGAGCATCTGCAGCGACGAGATCAGCAGCAGGGTGCCGCCGCCGACCTCGAACGAGGCGAGCGAGATGCCGAAGAAGTCGATGATGCGCAGCCCGGCGACCGCGCTGACGGAGATCACGACGAAGGCGCTGAACGCCGCCACGCGCGCCGTGCGCCGGCGCTGCAGCGGGTTCAGGCTCTGCGTGAAGTGGATGAAGAACGGTACGACGCCGATCGGGTTGACGATCGCGAGCAGCGCGATCAGCGGCTTGTAGATATCCATGCGGGATTCTCGCCTGCGGCGACCGATGCCTCGTTCGATTCCTCGTCCATCGCAAGGTAGATCGCACACGCGCCGCGCAGATAGACGAGGCCCGGCAGCACGAGGGCGAGTGCGAAGACGACGCCGCCGCCGACGAGTGCCGCCGCGCCATGCGCCGACGCGGTGACCGGCGCGCCGACCGCGCCGAGGCTGCGCAGGCCGTAGCCGAACAGGCCCGCCATCAGTTGCTGCGGCGGCAGCGCGACGCCGACCACGGCGACGCCGAGTTCGGCAACCACCCGCCCGCCGGCCATGACGACGAAGCTTGCGAGCGCGCCGACGGCGGCGGCAAGCAGCGCGACCGCCGCCATCAGCAGCGCGACGACGAGCAGCCGGGTGCGGATCAGGCGCAGCAGCGTGCGCACGATCTGCAAGACCGTCGCCCCCGACCAGACGGCGGGCGCCGCGAGCGGCACGACGACGAACATCATCGACAGCAGCATGAGCCCGATCGCGACGACCCCGAGCGGCACCAGCAGGCCGAACAGCAGCGGCCCGACCACCGGCCCGGAAACGGCGCTGCGGCTGAGCCAGAACAGGCCGACGATGGCGCCGCCGAGCAGCGCGCAGCCGGCGAGCAGGATGGCGACCGCGACCAGCAGCCGGTGTGCGCTCAAGAGTGCGTCGTGCAAGGCGTCGAGCGCGTCGCGCGGCGGCCGGCCGCGCGCCTCGTCCATCAACAGCAGCCCGGCGGCGTTGCTGCCGTAGAACGCGACGGTGAGCGCGGCACCGGCCTCGATCTGGCCCAGGCGGAGCGCTTCGCGCGCGAGCGATGCCTCGGCCATCGCGAGCAGCAGCCCGGCGGCGGCGAAGGTCGCGAGCAGGAGGACGAGCGCCGGACCGTTGCGCAAGGCATCTAGCGCCTGCAGCACCTGGCCGAGCGCGGCGAGCGGCGGCGGCGCCGGGTCGTATGCTGCAGCGCTGGGGCGGGGCGGAATCAAAGGGCTCCTTGACGGTCGGGAGGGCATGATACTGGGGAGAACCCGGAGTTCGCGGCGCGCGCGACACGGCATGATTGCCAGGAAAACAACACTCCCTCGCGAGCCAGTTCAAACCCCTGTGCGTCCGGTGCTGGAATGACCGGATAATGAATTCGTGTGTAGGGTGGCGGTGCCTTGACTTGAATGATTCCGGACGGGTTGAAGCTCCACATAGGTCGTTAGTTCATTCGGGAAACGAAAGGCGCCTTCCATGGGCAACAAGCTTTACGTAGGCAACCTCGCCTACAGTGTTCGCGACGACGGGCTGCAGCAAGCCTTTGCGCAGTTCGGGTCGGTCACGTCGGCGAAGGTCATGATGGACCGCGAGACCGGCCGCTCCAAGGGCTTCGGCTTCGTCGAGATGGGGTCGGACGCCGAGGCGCAGGCGGCCATCAACGGCCTGAACGGTCAGGCGCTCGACGGGCGCGCGATCGTCGTCAACGAAGCGCGGCCACGCGAAGATCGCCCGGGTGGTTTCGGCGGGCGCGGCGGTGGCGGCTACGGCGGTGGTGGCGGCGGCTACGGCGGTGGCGGCGGCGGCGGCGGCGGCTACGGCGGTGGCGG
>CALMIL010000032.1 GCA_937864005.1 uncultured Burkholderiales bacterium | reverse complement strand
TTCAAAATGGAGTGAGAACACAAATGACGACACCGATCACCAAGGAAGAAATCAACGCGGTCTTTCCGACCGTTGCGCAAACCATGGCCGACGCGCTCGGCTGCGACCTTGAGGACATCAAGCTCGACGTCTCGCTGATCGAGGGGCTGGACGCCGAATCGATCGACTTTCTCGACATGGTGTTTCGCCTCGAGCGCGCATTCAAGATCAAGATCCCGCGCGGCAAGATCGTCGAGAATGCGCGCGGCACGCTCTCCGAGGCCGAGTTCGAGAGCGGCGGCATCGTCACCGACGCCGGCATGGCGCAGTTGCGCGCGTATCTCACCGAGATTCCGGCCGATCGCTTCAAGACGCCGATGAAGGCGAAGGACATCCCGCGGCTCTTCACGCCCGAGACCTTCTGCAAGCTCGTCATCACTGCGCAGCGCGACGCCGCCAACGCGGCCTGATTTGCGCATCGCGCCGCCGGCGTCATGTCCGATCATTTCGCCGCCTTCTCGTTCGTCGATCGCATCACGTCGTTCGATGCCGGCGTTCGCGCACGCGGCGAGTTCGCGGTGCCGGCGGATATCGCTGTCTTCCCGTCCTGCCTCGTCGCCGAGGCTGTCGGCCAGCTCGCGGCCTGGGTCGCGATGGAGCACATCGGCTTTCGCGGCCGGCCGGTCGCCGCGCTCGCCAACGAGACGACATTTCACGGCGACGTGAATCCCGGCGACACGCTCGCCCTCGCGGTCGAGATCGAACAGTGCGACGACGAAGCGGTCGCCTACGCCGGCTTCGCGAGCGTCGCCGGCCGGCGCGTGATCGAATTGAAGGACTGCCTCGGCCCGATGCTGCCGGTGGCCGATTTCGACGCCCCCGAGGCGCTCGCCGAGCGCCTCGCGCTGCTGCGCGGAACGGGGGCGGCGCCGGGGCGCTTTCGCGGCGTCGCCGCACCGAGCGTGCAAGCCGATGCGGCGGTGGACGACGAATCGGTCGCGGCGACGCTGACCGTGCCGACGCAGGCACCGTTCTTCGGCGACCACTTCCCGCGCCGGCCGGTGTTTCCGGCGACGCTGCTGCTCGACGCCCAGATCCGGCTCGCGATGCAGCTCGCGGCGCCGGGCATGGTGCCGCTGCGCATGACGCACGTGAAGATGCGATCGTTCATCACCCCCGGCCAGGTGCTGCGCATCGAGGCCCGGCGCAGCGACGCACGGCGCCTGAAACTCTCGGCCGAGACCGATGGCAGGACGGTCGCCACGGCGCGGCTCGAATTCGGCAGCAAGGAGACGCAATGACCCCATCCACGCGGCGTGTCGCGATCACCGGCATCGGCCTCGTGACGCCGGTCGGCAACGACGTCCCATCGACCTGGGCTGCGCTGCTCGCCGGCCGCAGCGGCGGCGCCGCGATCACCCAGTTCGACGCCAGCGGCTTCCCGGTGCGCATCGCCGCCGAGGTGAAGGGATTCGACGACGCGGCGGCCGGCGACCGCCGGCTGCTCAAGCACACGATGCGTCCGCACCGCTTCGCGCTCGTCGCCGCCGAGCAGGCGTTCGCCGATGCCGGCATCCGGCCGACCGCGGCGACCGCGACGCGCTGGGGCTGCGCGGTCGGCGCCGGCATGATGACGTCCGAATTCGTCGACCTCGCGGCGGTGCACGCGCATTCGGCCGCCGACGGCGAACTGCACGCCGAGCTGCTGCCGACCGACGCCACCGCGAACGACCCGATGGTCTTTTGCCGCAGCCACGCGAGCGCCGGCCTGTCGATCCTGACGCAGCGCCACGGCATACGCGGCTACGCGACGGCGGTGCATACGGCGTGCGCGTCGGGCGGTCAGGCGCTCGGCACGGCGCTCAAGCTGATCCGCCGCGGCGCGGTCGACCGGGTGCTCGCGGGCGGCTTCGACTCGATGATCAGCCCTGTCGGGCTGGCCGGCTTTTGCCTGCTGTCGGCGGTCTCACCCGACAACGACACGCCCGAACGCGCGAGCCGCCCGTTCGATGCGACGAGAAACGGTTTCCTGCTCGGCGAAGGCGCGGGCTTCCTGGTGCTCGAGGAGTGGCATGCAGCGCGCGAGCGCGGCGCGCGCATCTATGCCGAGCTGGCCGGCGACGGCAATTCGCTCTCGAGCTACCGCATTACCGACTCGCCGCCCGACGGCGACGGCCCGATCCAGGCGATGCGCGCCGCGCTCGCCGATGCCGGCGCGACGCCCGCCGACATCGACTATCTGAACGCCCACGGCACCTCGACCGGCATGAACGACCGCAGCGAGAGCGCGGCGACGCACGCGGTCTTCGGCGCCGACGTGAAGCGCGTTGCCGTCAGTTCGACCAAGAGCAGCATGGGCCATCTGATCGCCGCCGCCGGCGCGGTCGAGATCGCCGTCTGCGCGCTCGCGATCGCGCGCGGCGAACTGCCGGTCAACGCCAACTATCGCGTCCCCGACCCGGACTGCGACCTGAATCTGGTCCTCGGCGAGGCGAAGCGCCAGCGGGTGCGGATGGCGATGTCCAATTCGTTCGGCTTCGGCGGCTCCAACAGCTGCGTCGTGCTGCGCCATCCGGACGAGACAGACGCCCTGATCGGAGAACGGCCATGACGCGCATCGTCGTCACCGGCAGCGGCGCGGTCTGCGCCGCCGGCATGTCGCCCGCCGAGATACTTGCCGCCGTGGTCGAAGGCCGCAGCGCCATCGGCCCCGTCACGCAATGGGATACGACCGGCTGGCCGGTGCGCGACGCGGGCGAGGTGAAGGACTTCAACGCCCGCGCCCTGGTCGAGGACCGCAAGCTGCACAAGCTGATCCGGCGCACCGACCTGTTCGGCCTCTACGCCGCGGGGCGGGCGATCGAAGCGTCGGGCCTGCTCGAGCACCGTGCGACGCTGGACGAGCCGGCCGCCGCGACCTTCAGCGACCGCAGCGGCGTTTACGTCGGCTCGGGCGGCGGCAACTACCAGAACCAGTACGACTTTCTGCCGCTGCTGACCGAAGCGAACGGCGAGCTGAGGGCGTTCGGCGAGAAGCTGCTCGATACCGTCAACCCGATGTGGCTGCTGCGCACGCTGCCCAACAACGTGCTCGGCCATATCGGCATCCGCCACGGGCTCAAGGGCCCGAACGCGTGCATCACGAATCACAGCATCGGCGGCCTGCTGGCGGTGATCGAGGCGATGCAGGCGCTGCGCAACGGCGAGTGCGACCGCGCCGCCGCGGTCGGCCACGATGCGCCGATCGAGCCGCAGATGATGCTGTACTACGAGCGCGTCGGCCTCGTCGCGCGCGAGGCGCTGCGGCCGTTCGACGCCCGTCACGACGGCAGCCAGTTCGGCGAAGGCGCGGCCGCGCTGATGCTCGAGACCGAAGCCTCGGCCGCAGCACGCGGCGCGGCCGTGCTCGGCGAGGTGCTCGGCGGCGGCGCGGCCTGCGAAGCCGAAGGGCTGCTCGCGATCAGCGACGACGGCGACGGCGTCGTGCGCGCCATCGAAGCCGCGCTCGCCGATGCCGGACTACGGCCCGCCGATATCGGCATGATCGTCGCCCACGGCAATGGCACGCCGGCCTCCGACCGCTCCGAGGCCGCCGCGCTGCGCAGCGTCTTCGGCGCCGCGATGCCGCCGGTCGCGGCCTTCAAGTGGGCCTTCGGCCACCTGATCGCCGGCGCCGGCATCCTCGATGCGGCACTCGCGATCGAGGCGCTGCGACAACGCAGCGTGCCCGGCACGGCGAACTTCGAGACGCTCGATCCGCAGTGCGCCGGCCTGCCCGTCTCGCGCGCCGCGCAGACACCGCGCAGCGACACCGCGCTCGTCATCTGCCGCGGTTTTGCGGGGACCGATGCGGCGCTGATCGTGCGTGCCGGGTAGGCGGGGCCTGCGCGATGCGCCCCGGCGCGGCAGGGGCGGCGGCTATTTGCTCGCGCGCAGCTTCTGAACGACGAAGAGCACGACGATCGCACCCAGCACCGAAGCGATCCAGCCGGCGCCCTCGCCCGGCTCGTACCAGCCGAACGCACGGCCGACGAAGCCGGCGACGACCGAGCCGACAATGCCCAGCACGATCGTCATGATCCAGCCCATCTTCTGCTCGCCAGGCATGATCCAGCGCGCCAGCGCGCCGACGACCAGGCCGACGACGATCGTTCCGATGATTCCCATGAAGTGCTCCTCGTTGGTCGATGAATGGCCGCAACGATACCCGCCGCGGCCGGGACACGCCAGACGCAGCCCCGCGCACGCTGCTCACCGGGTTCGCCGCCGATGACCGAAGGCCCCTCAGCCGAGCGCTGCGGCATCGACAGCGTCGAGATCGCGCGCATCGAGCGACTGCTGCGCGAGACGCCGGCCCATGGGCTTGCAAGCTTCTTCTCGGCGCAGGAACTCGCCGACGCCGGCGACGGCCCCGGCCGGGCGGCGAGCCTTGCGGCGCGCTTCGCGGCGAAAGAGGCCTGCCTGAAGCTCTTCGCGCGCGGCGCTGCGCTCGGCCAGGTCGAGGCGACCGACTTCTCGGTCGCACGCGACGCGTATGGCGCGCCGCAGGTCGTCTGCAACGCGGCCGCGCAATACCAGCTCGGCCTGAACCGCATCGCGCGCATCGAACTTTCGCTGACGCACGATCGCACGAGCGCCTCGGCCGTCGCGCTCGCCGTGCCGGCGCGCGCCGTGTCGACGCTCGCCGGCCGATTCTTCCAGCGCTTCCTGCCGCTGCGCGGCGAGATCGTGATGGGCAATCTGCGGCGCGTCTTCGGCAGCGTCGTCGACGCGGCCGAGATCGAGCGCCTGGCCGCCGCGCACTACGGCCACCTGTGGCGGCTGCTCGGCGAATTCATCCGCTTTCGCTGGCTGTCGGCGGCCAAGAAACTCGCGCTGGTGCGCGTCGAGGGGCTCGACAACTTCATCGCCGCGCGCGACCAGGGCAAGGGCATCCTGATCCTCACCGGCCACTTCGGCAACTGGGAAGTCTCGACGACGGCCGGCATCGCACAGTTTCCCGAGATGCACGGGCGCTTTCATTTCGTGCGCCGGCCGATCAAGCCGGCGTGGCTCGACCGGCTCGTCACGCGCCGCTTCGAGGCGGCCGGCTTCGGCGTCTTCTCGAAGCGCGATTCGCTCGACGCGATGCTCGCAAGGCTCGCCGATGGCGACGCCGTCGTGCTGCCGTTCGACCAGCACGCCGGCCCGCCGGACGGCATCGCGGTCGACTTCCTCGGCCACACAGCGTGGACCTTCAAGAGCCTCGCGATCATTGCGCTTTCGACGGGCGCGCCGGTGCTGCCGGCGTCGAGCTGGCGCGAAGCCGATGGCCGCCACGTGCTGCGCTTCGAGCCGCCGCTCGCGCCGATCGAGCACGACAGCACGACCGAGGCGATCCGCCTCAACACGCGCGCCTACAACGCGGCGCTCGAGAAACTCGTCGTGCGCCACCCCGAGCAGTGGTACTGGGTGCATCGGCGCTGGAAGCACGTCGAGCTGCGGCCGAAGCGGCGGCGCGCGCCGCCGGCCTGAGATTCGCGTCGAGCCGCCGCTGAGGCACGAAGCGCCGATGGCGCCCATTGCCCCAGACAGTCACGTGCGTTGCGAGAATCTCCCCAGCGATACGACGCAGGGTTCAGGCCTCACGGTTGCCGTGGCGCTGCCGGCGGCTGAAGCTGCTCCCATGTGTTCCATTCTTCGACGATCTTGCCGTTCACGATTCGCGCGAGATTGATGCCGATGAGCGTGATCGGTTCTCCGGTTGCTCGCACCTTGACGTGCGCCGTCATGCGCGTGGCGACCTTCTCGCCCTCTACGAACTGGTCGTCGACTTGAAACGAGTCCTCGGCGTAGACGAAGAGCTTGTGGAAATACAAGATGCTCTGCCGGAACCCTTCGAGATCGCGGTCGCCGGCAGAAGCGTGACCAACATAGTCGGGAGCAATCACCTCGTCCAGCGCGGAGAGGTTGCCCGTTGCATAAATGTCGACCAGCCTGCGAAATACCGCCTTCCTGGACTCGGGACTGTCGTTCGCTACTCGAGTGCTCATGGTTCGTTCCTCGGAGCGTGCCTGCGCATCGTAGTCATGGTGATCACATTCAAGTCGCAGAATCGCTCGGTGCGTTCCTGTGAGGTCCAACGAACGGAGTTCATCCGCCTGCGGCAGCGGGCGAAGCCCGCTGTAGCCAGTCGGGTGCAATGACGGTTAGTCCTCGGCTTCATGGCAGACGGCTTCAATGTTGTGCCCGTCGGGACCGATCACGAACGCCGCATAGTAGTTTTCGTTGTAGATCGGGCGCAGGCCAGGTGGACCATTGTCTTTGGCCCCCGCCTCCAGCGCCGCGCGATAGAAGGCTTGGACTTGACCACGACTCTCGGCAGCGAACGCCAGGTGTAGATGAGAGGGCTTCGGCTCTGGCTGGAGACGAATGCAGAGGGAGGCCTTGCTGTTCCGGTGGGAGAGCTCGATACCGAGCCTGCCCTCCGAGACGACAACGACGCCGAGCGGTGCCAGCGCCTTGACGAAGAACTCCTTGCTCGCCGCATAGTCGCTCACTGCGAAAACGACGTGGTCAAACATGGGAACTCCCGCAAAGCCTGACTTGTTCTCACCCGCACGATTGAAGCACATGCACTCCCGGCGGCGCGAACTCCGCCGTCTCGGGAGATGTGAAACGCACGTGCGCCGCCGCGCTACGCCGCCACCCCCGCCCGTTGCCGCAGCGCCAGGTGCGCCAGCGCTTCGTCGACCTGATCGACCAGCACCAGGCACAGATCCCCGGGCAGCAGCCGCGCGAGCGCGAAGTCGATCGCCTTGAATTCGCCGTGCAGTTCGTCGACGCGCGTCGTGCGCGGCGCGTCTTGCAGGCCCTGGCGTAGCAGCGCGAGCACCTCGCCGTCGGCACGTCCTCGCTGGGCGGCGTCCTGGTAGAGCACGACGTCGTCGAACGCGGCGCCCAGGATGCGGGTCTGGGAGCGGATGTCCTGGTCGCGCCGGTCGCCGGCGGCGCTGATGACGACCGCGCGCCGCGCCGCGGGCAGCGCATCGACGGCCTGCACGAGGGCGCGCATCGCGTCCGGGTTGTGGCCGTAGTCGGCGATCACGGTCGCGCCGCCGATGTCCATCAGGTTGAAGCGCCCGGGCGCGGTGTCGGCATCGTTGACGAAGCTCGCGAGACCAGCGCGGATGGCGTCGAACGGTACGCCGCAGCCCCAGGCCGCGCCGGCCGCGGCAAGCGCGTTCTCGATCTGGAAGCCGATCCGCCCGCCGCGCGTGAGCGGGATCTGCGCCAGCGGCATGCGCGCGCGCGCCGAGCCGTCGATGGCGACGATGTCGCCGCCATCGACCGTCAGCACGCGCCGGCCGAGCGCGCGGTGCGCGGCGAGCGCCGGCAGCCGCGGATCGGTCGCAAAGAGGATCACCTGCCCCGGGCAGGCGGCGGCCATCGCGAGGGTATGCGGGTCGGCCGCGTTGAGCACGGCGTAGCCGGTCTCGGCGACGTTGGCGACGATGGTGCGCTTGAGCACCGACAGGTCCTCGACCGTCGTGATGTAGTTCAGGCCGAGGTGGTCGCCCTCGCCGATATTGGTGACGACCGCGACCTGGCAGCGGTCGAACGCCAGCCCCTCGCGCAAGATGCCGCCGCGCGCGGTCTCCAGCACCGCGGCGTCGCAGTCCGGGTGCATCAGCACCTTTCGCGCGCTTTTCGGGCCGCTGCAGTCGCCGCTGTCGATGCGGTGGCCGTCGACCCATACGCCGTCGGTCAGCGTCATGCCGACGCGGTGGCCGGCCGCCGCCAGCAGGTGTGCGGCAAGCCGGGTGACGGTCGTCTTGCCGTTCGTGCCGGTCACCGCGACGACCGGAATGCGGCCGTCGTCGCCAGGCGCATACAGCCGCCCGACGACCGCCTCGCCGACCGGACGCGGCTTGCCGAAGCTCGGCGCCAGGTGCATGCGCAGCCCGGGCGCGGCGTTGACCTCGACGACGCCGCCGCGCTGCGCCTCGAGCGGCTGGCCGACGCTCTCGCAGACGACATCGACGCCGCAGACCTCGAGCCCGACCATGCACGCCGCCGCCACCGCGCGCGCGGCAACCTCCGGGTGCACGTCGTCGGTGACGTCGGTGGCGCTGCCGCCGGTGCTCAGGTTGGCGTTGTTGCGCAGCACGACGCGCAGGCCGGCGACCGGCACCGCGTCCGGCGCGAGGCCGAGCGTCGCGAGCCGCGCCTCGGCGATCTCGTCGATGCGGATTTTCGTCAGCGCCGTCGCATGGCCGTCGCCGCGTCGCGGGTCGGCATTGATCGCGTCGACCAGCTCGCGCACCGTGTGCAGGCCGTCGCCGATGACGTGCGGCGGGTCGCGGCGCGCCGCCGCGACCAGCTTGTCGCCGACCACCAGCAGCCGGAAATCGTGCCCCGGCAGAAACTGCTCGACCAGCACCTGGCCGATCTCGGCGGCGGCGCGGTAGGCGGTGTCGAAATACTCCCGGGTCTGGATATTGACGGTGACGCCCTTGCCCTGGTTGCCGTCGCGCGGCTTGACGACGACCGGCAGGCCGATGCGCTGCGCCACCGCCCAGCCCGCGTCGGCGTCGGCCACCGGCTGGCCGCGCGGCACCGGCACGCCGGCCGCGGCGAGCAACGCCTTGCTCAGGTCCTTGTCCTGCGCAATCGATTCGGCCACCGCGCCGGTGCGGTCGACCTCGGCGGCCCAGATCCTGCGCTGGCGCGAACCCCAGCCGAACTGCACCAGGCTGCCTTCGGTCAACCGCCGGTACGGGATGCCGCGTGCGAGCGCTGCCTGCACGATGGCGCCGGTGCTCGGGCCCAGCCGCAGTTCCTCGTCGAGCGCGCGCAATTCGGCGACGACCGCCTCGGCATCGAACGCGGCATCCGTGGCTGCGGCGGCGAGCAGTTGCTGCGCCTGCTCGAAGGCGCGCAGGCCGACCTTCTCCTCGGAATACTCGACGATGACCTGGAACACGCCCGCCTCGGGCGCCGCCGCGGTATGGCTGAAGCTGACGACGCAGCCGGCCTGCGACTGCAGCGTCAGCGTCAGCCGCTCGAGCCAGCGCGCGAGCGGAATCGGCTCGCGGCTGCCGACCGCGCGCACCACGCCCACCGCAGGCAGCCGCTCGCGCAGGCGGCGCTCGAGGAGCGACCCCGATTCGATCGCGCATTCGTCGGCATCGCAGCGCACGATGGCCTGGATCGCGGTTGCCTTGGTCCACAGATTCGGGCCGCGCAAGGCGCGGATGCGGCTGATGTCCATGGTGTCAGTTTGTCGCGTGGTCGGCAAAGGTCTCGATGCCGGCGGCGAGCAGCGCCGGCGGCAGGCCGTGCGCCCAGGCCGCCGCGACCGCCGGCAGCAGCACATGCGGCGCAAGCGTGAGCTCGCCGTGCAGCGCGAGCTGCCGCTCGGCAGCGCCCTCGCACAGCCACAGGCCGCGCGCGTCATGGCGCACCGCACGGCCGCCGCCCGCGCGGTGGGCGGCGAGCGCCGTCGGGTTGGTCGCATACAGCAGCACCTCGCCGTCGCAATGCTCGGCCAGCGCGGCAACCGCCGGGTCGTCAGCGTCGAGCACCGCCGCGCCGTCGGCGAGCACGACGTCGATCTGCGTGCGAAGGACGCGCGGCAGCTGTGCCGCCTCCAGGATGTCGTGCCGCGAAAGCGCTTCGGCGCCGCCGAGGTCGGTGACGACGCCGATGCTGCAGCGGTCGTAGGCCAGCCCCTGGTCGAGGATGGTCGCGGCGCCGTTCTCGAATACCGCGCAGTCGACCTCGCGGCTGATCAGCAGGCGCTGCGCGACGCGGCTGTCGCAGGCGTCGGCATCGTCGATCCGGCGGCCGGCGAGAAAGAGACCGTCACGGCAGGCGAGGCCGACCGCATGGCCGGCCAGCTGCAGCAGCCAGGCGGCAAGCCGCGCGACCGCCGTGCTGTCGCGGCTGCCGGCGATGCCGATGACCGGAATGCGGCCGTCGGGCTGCTCGCCGTCTTTCGGGAACAGGTGCTCGACGATCGCCTGCCCGACCGGCCGCGGATGGCCGACCGCCGGCTTCAGATGCGCGAGCAGCCCGGGCCCGGCGTTCACCTCGACGATCGCGCCGCCCTGCTCGGTGAGCGGGCGGCCGATGTCCTCGCACACCAGATCGACGCCTGCGATGTCGAGCCCGACGGTGCGCGCCGCCAGCTCGACGATCCGCGCCAGCTCGCGGTGGACCTGCTCGGTGCAGTCGATCGCGACGTTGCCGTTGCGCTGGATCAGCACCCGGCGCCCGGCCGCCGGGATGCTGTCGGGCGCGAGCCCCTGGCGCGCCAGGTCCTGGCGGATCACGCCGTCGGTATCGATGCCCAGCCGGGCGAGCGGGTGATCCTCGGTATCGCCGCG
>CALMIL010000031.1 GCA_937864005.1 uncultured Burkholderiales bacterium | reverse complement strand
TGGGGCTACCAGACGACCGGCTACTTCGCGCCGACCTCGCGCTACGGCACGCCGGAAGACTTCAAGTTCCTCGTCGATCTGCTGCACCAGGTCGGCGTCGGCGTCATCCTCGACTGGGTGCCGTCGCATTTCCCCGCCGACGCCCACGGCCTCGCCCGCTTCGACGGCACCGCGCTCTACGAGCATGCCGACCCGCGCCAGGGCTTTCATCCGGAGTGGAACTCGTCGATCTTCAACTACGGCCGCAACGAGGTCCGCGCGTTCCTGCTGTCCGGCGCGATGTTCTGGCTCGACGTGTTCCACATCGATGCGCTGCGCGTCGATGCGGTCGCCTCGATGCTCTACCTCGACTACGCGCGCGGCGACGGCGAGTGGATCCCGAACCGCAACGGCGGGCGCGAGAACCTGGAGGCGATCGGGTTCCTGCGCCAGCTCAACGTCGCCGCCTACCGCGACCATCCCGGCGTGCAGATCATCGCCGAGGAGTCGACCGCCTGGCCGATGGTGACGCGCCCGACCGATGCCGGCGGCCTCGGCTTCGGCCTGAAGTGGAACATGGGCTGGATGCATGACACGCTCGCCTACCTGCACGAGGACCCGGTGCACCGGCGCTGGCACCACCGGCTGCTGACGTTCTCGCTGCTCTACGCGTTCAACGAGAACTTCGTGCTGCCGCTGTCGCACGACGAGGTCGTCCACGGCAAGGGCTCGCTCGTCGCCAAGATGGCGGGCGACGACTGGCAGCGGTTCGCCAACCTGCGCCTGCTGTTCGGCCACCTGTGGTCGCACCCCGGCAAGAAGCTGCTCTTCATGGGTGGCGAGTTCGGCCAGCACGGTGAGTGGGCGCACGACGCCGCGCTCGACTGGCAGTCGCTCGCGGGGGACCGCCACCGCGGCCTGCAGCGCTGGGTCGAGGATTTGAACCGGCTCTACCGCGCGCGGCCGGCGCTCTACGAGATCGATTTCGACGCCGCCGGCTTCGAGTGGATCGAGGCCGACGACGCGAGCGCGAGCGTGCTCGCCTACCTGCGCCGGGCGCGCGACGGCTCGGCGGTCCTCGTCGTCGCCAACTTCACGCCGCTGGCGCGCGCGAACTACCGCGTCGGCGTGCCGCTCGCGGGCCGCTGGCGCGAGCTGCTCAACAGCGACGCAACGCTCTACGGCGGCAGCGGCGTCGGCAACCTGGGCGCGATCGAGACGACGCCGGCAGCATCGCACGGACGCGGCCAGTCGCTCGCGCTGACGCTGCCGCCGCTGGCGGTGCTGATGCTCGAGCATGAATAGGCGGCCGCGAACCCGCCGCTGCGCGCTTGCGCAGCGCGCATCGGTTCAGGCGAGCTTCATCAGCTCCTCGGCGAGTTCCTTGGGCATGTCGACCATCACGTCGTGGCTGGACGGCATCTTGACGAGTCGCCAGCCCGGCTTGCCGTCGATCTGCGCCGCGAAGTGGCGAAACGGGCTCGGGTCCCAGCCGTCGGCCAGGATGTAGACGCGCTGCGCCACCTTGTCGAGCTTGCCGCTGAGCAGCGCCGGCATCTCGAAGGTCGCGAGCGCCTGCGGGCGGCAGCGGCGATCGACCCAGGCGCGGTTGTCGGCGCGGATGTTGAACATCTCGGCCGGGATCGGTTGCATCAGGCCGCTGTGGCCCTCGGCCGCGGTGCCGCGAAAACCTGCCAGGAACTGCGCCGCCACTTCCGGGGGCAGCGCCTTCTGCACCAGGCCGTTCAACGAGTCGCCGTTTTGCGGCAGGAAGGCGTCGAGGTAGACGAGGGCGCGGATGCGCTCGGTCATGCGGTCGGCGACGCCGCTGATCACCATGCCCCCGTAGGAGTGGCCGACGAGCACGATGTCGGCGAGTTCCTCCCATTCGATGCAGCCGCAGACGTCGCGGATGTGGGTCTCGAGCGTGATGTTCTCGCCCGATTGGTGGAAGCGCTCGCCGACGCCGCTGTGGGTCGGCGTGAAGACGGTGTGGCCGCCGGCGCGCAGCGCGGCGGCGGTGTCGCGCCAGCACCAGCCGCCGTGCCAGGCGCCGTGGACGAGTACGAACGTGGTCATGCAATCCTCCTTCGGAAGCGGGAAACGGGGTCGCCAGTCTGTGCTTGGACGGCCTGCACCGCCAGCGGGTTGGCCCTGATGCGAGGGCGTCGAACGCTCAGCGTCTGCCGCCGCGCGCCGGATCGAGCGACGCGGCATGATCGGGCTTTCGCGCTGCCCCAGGAAGCCCTCTCATGCAAACCACCCGTCTCGGCCGCACCGGCCTCGTCGTCTCCCGCCTGTGCCTGGGCATGATGAGCTACGGCACGCCCAAGTGGCGGCCGTGGGTGCTCGACGAGGCGGCGAGCCGGCCGCTCGTCAAGCACGCCGTCGAGTGCGGCATCAACTTCTTCGACACCGCCGACATGTACTCGGGCGGCGAGTCCGAGGTGCTGACCGGCCGCTTCCTGCGCGAGCTCTGCCGCCGCGAGGAGATCGTCGTCGCGACCAAGCTCTTCCACCCGGTCGGCCTCGAGTTCTCGAGCGGCATGGCGGCCAAGGGCGGCGGCCGCCGTCCGCCGCCGAACACGCACGGCCTGTCGAGAAAGCGCATCTTCCACGCCGTCGACGCGAGCCTCGCGCGCCTCGGCATGGACTACATCGACCTCTACCAGATCCATCGCTGGGACCCGGCAACGCCAATCGAGGAGACGATGGAGGCGCTGCACGACGTGGTCAAGGCCGGCAAGGTGCGCCACCTCGGCGCAAGCTCGATGTGGGCCTGGCAGTTCGCGAAGGCGCAAGAAGTCGCGCGCGCGAACCGCTGGACGCCGTTTGCGAGCATGCAGAACCACTACAACCTTGCCTACCGCGAGGAGGAGCGCGAGATGATCCCGCTGTGCCGGGACCAGGGCGTCGCGTTGATCCCGTGGAGCCCGCTCGCGCGCGGCTTCCTCGCCGGCAACCGCAAGGCCGACGACGCAACGGCCGGCGCGACGACCCGCGCGCGCAGCGACGAGATCGCGCCCAAGCTCTACTACCGCGCGAGCGACTTCGCGACCGTCGAGCGACTGAGCGCGATGGCGAACGCGAAGGGCGTCGCCAACGCGACGCTCGCCTACGCCTGGCTGCTGCACAAGGGCGTCACGGCGCCGATCTTCGGCGCGACCAAGCTGGCGCAGATCGAGCAGGCGGTCGCGGCGGTCGAGTTGACGCTGAGCGCCGAAGAGGTGGCGCAACTCGAAGCGGGCTACGAACCGCATCCGGTGCTGGGGCATAGCTGACGCGAAGTGCGTCGCGGCGTTGCGCAGTGTCGTGACACACGAGCGCCCGATCCGCCGCCGCTGGTGGTGCGGCCTGTAGCGCCGCCGCCGCGATCGGCCGCCGCGCGGTGGCCGCTGGTTAGACGTGGGTCAACGACTGTTCAGATGACGCGCCGCTGCGGCTTTGCGGCGTGCTAGCTTCGGCTTCTTGCAACGCGACGAGTGAGCGCGGAGGGTCGAAGCGGTGAGCAGTTCCATCACGACACAGGCAGCCGAGTTGTTGCGCCTGGCCGCCGGCCAGGGGCGCGACCGCCTCGACGCCGCGGAACTCACAAGACTGCTCGCCGCCGCGGGCGTCGCGTTCGACGCCGCCGCGCCGGCCGGCGGCAACGAGTTGCGCATCACGCTGAATGCGACGCGCGAATTCGGCATGGTGATCGGCGCCGGCTTCGGCGGGCTCGACGCCGAGCTCGACGAAGCCAACTTCAAGCGCGACCGCGCGTCGGTCTACGCCGCCGCCGAGCTGACCGACGCCGAGGACTTCCTGCGTCTCTTCAAGCGCACGCTCGCGTGGCAGAAGCTTGCCGCGCTGGCGAAGCAAGGCGGCAAGCCGCTGCCCGAGGCGGCGCTCACGCAATGCTTCGCGCGCCTGCTCGAGCTCGCACGCGCGTTCGCGCCCGGCAACGCCGACGCGCCGTTCGTGCTGCAGGCGCTCGAATTGAACCCGGTGCGCGTCGACGGCACGCTCACGGCGCGCGCCGCGCAGTGCAGCTTCGGCAAGCCGCAGCCGGTGCGGCTCGCGCGGCCGATCGCGAAGATCGACAAGCTGATCCACCCCAAGCGCATCGGCATCATCGGCGTCTCGGGCAGCGGCATGAATTTCGGCCGCATCATCCTGCGCAACCTGATCGGCAGCGGCTTCCCGAAGGAGCAGTTGCTGGTGTTGAAGCCCGGCGAGGCCGAGATCGACGGCGTCAAGTGCATAGACGGCCTCGCGGCGCTCGACGGCAAGCTCGACATGCTGATCGTCGCTGTCGCGGCGAGCGCCGTCTATGACCTCGTCGACCAGATCATCGAGACCGATTCGGTCGACGCCGTGATGCTGATCCCGGGCAGCATGGGCGAGACGAAGAAGAGCCGCGAGCCGGCGGTGGCGCTTGCCGCGCGCATCAACGCCGCGCATGCAAAACCGGGCGGCGGGCCGATCTTCCTCGGCGCCAACTGCCTGGGCGTCGTCTCGCACCCGGGCAGCTACGACTCGTGGTTCATCCCGCTCGAGCGGCTCCCGAAGCCGAAGAAGAAGCCGCTGCGCAACTCGGTGATGCTGTCGCAAAGCGGTGCCTTCATGATCACCCGGATGTCGCAGAACCCCTGGCTCGACCCGGCCTACATGCTCGCGCTCGGCAACCAGACCGACCTCACGCACGGCGACATGCTGAGCTACTTTGCCGATCTGCCGGGCATCGAGACGCTGGGCATCTACGTCGAAGGCTTCAAGGATCTGGATGGCCTGCACTTCGCGCGGGCGGTGCGCAAGGCGGTGCTCGCCGGCAAGCAGATCGTCGTCTACAAGTCGGGCCGCACCGCGCCCGGGCAAGGCGGCGTGATGGGGCATACGGCGTCGATCGCGGGCGGACTCACGCTGTTCGAGTCGGTCGTGCGCCACGCCGGGGCGATCGTCACCGAGGACCTCGACACCTTCGACGACCTGTTCTATATCGCCGGCGCCTTGCACAACAAGAAGGTCGGCGGCAACCGCCTCGGCGCGATGAGCGGCGCCGGCTTCGAGGCGGTCGCGATGGCCGACAACATCGAGTCCGACAGCTACTCGATGCAGATGGGCGCGCTCACCGACGAGACGGTCAGGCGCATCGAGCAGATCCTCGTCGCGAAGAAGCTCGACCAGCTCGTCGAGGTGCGCAACCCGCTCGACATGAACCCCGGCGCCGACGACGAGGCGCACCTCGAGTTCTCGGACGCCTTCCTGCAGGACCCGAACATCGACGCCGTGATCGTCGGCCTCGACCCGACCGCGCCGTCGGTGCGCGCGCTCGAGCAGAGCAAGCTGCGCCCGGGCTACGACCTGAGCGACCCGAAGAGCACGGTGCACCTGATGCCGCCGCTCGCCGACCGCCACGCCAAGCCGCTCATCGGCATCCTCGACGGCGGCAGCCTCTACGACGCGATGGCGGCGCGGCTGATGGACGCCGGCGTGTGCTGCTTTCGCAACTGCACGCGCGGCACGAAGGCGCTGGTGCGCTATTTCGAGGCGCGCCAGCATGCCGAGTATCTGAAGTCCCGCCGCCCCGGCGGGAGCAAACCTTGAGGACAAGCAATTGAGCGAAGCATTGAAACCGGGCCTCACCGCCACCTGCCGCATCGACGTCGACCAGGGCCGCACGATCGGCTTCATGGGCGAGGACCTGCGCGTCTACTCGACGCCCAGCCTGCTCTACGACGTCGAAGTCGCCTGCCGCGACCTCATCAAGCCGCACATCGGCGAAGGCAAGGATTCGGTCGGCACGCGCGTCGAGTTCGACCACGTCGGCGCGACGCTGCTGGGCATGTGGGTCGAGATCACGGTGAAACTCGCCGAGGTCGCCGGCCCCGCCGTCACCTTCGAATTCAGCGCCCGCGACGCCGTCGAGGAAGTCGCACGCGGCAAGCACAGCCGCTTCGTCGTCGGCCTGGAGAAGACCGCCCAGCGCCTGCAGGCCAAGCGCGCGAAGGCCGGACTGGGCTGATCGGCGCGCCGCCCGACCGGGAGGCGAGGGCAATGCCAGCGGCCGCGATCGACAGGCGCGGCCGGGGCGACCTCGCCGGCCGGCGTCAGCCCTCCCAGGCCGGTGTCGACCGCAGCACTTCCTCGATCGTCGTCAGTCCTTCGGCGACCTTGATCGCGCCGGCCATGCGCAGCGGGCGCAGGCCATCGGCGAGGGCCTGCGTGCGCAGCTTCGCGATATCGGGCAGCGGGTGGATCGCGGCGCGCGCCGCCTCGGTAACGCTCAGCAGTTCGTACAGCCCGGCGCGTCCGCGGTAGCCGGTCATGCGGCACTCCAGGCACCCGACCGGCTTATAGGCGCGCATCTCGCCGGTCAGCCGCCAGGGCTTGATGACGTCGTGCAGCGTCTCGGCGTTCGTCTCGGCGTCGGGCTGCTTGCAGCTCGGGCACAGCGTGCGCACCAGGCGCTGCGCGAGCACGCCGATGACGGTCGCGCCGATGAGATAGGGCGCGACGCCGAGGTCGACGAGGCGCGTGATCGCCGATGCCGCATCGTTCGTGTGCAGCGTGCTGAAGACGAGGTGACCGGTGAGCGCGGCCTGGATCGCCATCTCGGCCGTCTCGAGGTCGCGAATCTCGCCGACCATGATGATGTCCGGGTCCTGCCGCATCAGCGAGCGCAGACCTTCGGCAAAGCCGAGGTCGAGCGCGGGCTGGACCTGGGTCTGGTTCAGCGCCGGCTGGATCATCTCGATCGGGTCTTCGATCGTGCAGACGTTGACCTCGTCGGTGGCGAGCTGCTTGAGCGTGGCGTAGAGCGTCGTCGTTTTGCCCGACCCGGTCGGCCCGGTGACGAGGATGATGCCGTGGGTGTGCGCGATGAGCGCCTCCCAGCGCGGCGCGTCGTGCGCGCCGAAGCCGAGCGCCGCGGTCTTCTTTGCCGCCGCGTCGGGGTCGAAGATGCGCATCACCATCTTCTCGCCGAAGGCGGTGGGCAGCGTCGACAGGCGCATCTCCACTTCCTCGCCCTTCGGGTTGCGCGTCTTGATGCGGCCGTCGAGCGGGCGGCGCTTCTCGACCACGTCCATGCGGCCGAGCAATTTGATGCGCGCCGTCATCGCGGCGAGCACGCCGGGCGGCATCTGGTAGACGGTGTGCATCACGCCGTCGATGCGAAAGCGGATCGCGCCCAGCTCGCGCCGCGGCTCGAGGTGGATATCGCTCGCGCGCTGGTCGAACGCGTACTGCCACAGCCAGTCGACGACCTGCACGACGCCCTGGTCGTTGGCGTCCAGCGGCTTCGTGCTGCGGCCGAGCTCGACGAGCTGCTCGAAGCTCGCCGCGGCCGAACTTTCGCCGCTCTTGATCGCCGCGCGCACCGAGCGCGACAAGGTGTAGAACTCGGTCGTGAAGCGCTGCAGGTCCACGGGGCTCGCGACGACGAGGCGCACCGCCTTCTTCGTATGCGCCTCGATCTCGGCGACCCAGCCGGTGTCGAACGGCTCGCAGGTCGCGATCGTCACCTCGCGCGCGCCGACCTGCACCGGCAGCGCACGGCGCCGTTCGGCATACGTGATCGACATCACCTCGGCGACGCGGCCGACGTCGACCTTCAGCGGGTCGATGCGCAGATAGGGCAGGTGGCTGCGGCGCGCCAGCCATTCGGTGAGTGCCTCGGCGTCGAGATCGATGCCGTGCTTCGCATCGACGAGGCCGGCGCTGCCCAGGCGCACGAGCGGATGCTGGCGGCTGTCGCTCGCGCCGAAGCGCTGCGTCGTGTCGGCGACGGCGGCGGCACTCACGAGGCCGTCCTCATGCAGCCAGTGCAGCAGCTTGCGCCAGGTCAGCGGCCCGCTCGGGGCTTCGGTCTTTGCTGCGGTCTTGCTCGTCATGGACTCGATTCTGAGGCACGCGCCGCGCGGCCTGGCGACGGGCCCCGCGTCCGGGCCATGGGGAGTCGTTCGCGCCAGGCCAAGTGGGTGCGCGAACGCGGCGGGCGGCGCGTCGTTTCAGGGCCGGCCGGCCGTCGTCGTCAGCAGTCCCAGGCGCGTCAGCGCTGTGCGCATCCTGGCGGACAGGCTGGCGGCGCTGCACAGCCTGACGGTGTCGCGCCATTGCTCGCCCTGACTCGGCGAGAAGGCGCGCACCGCAGCCTGGCCGTTGGGGAGCGCGAGCACTTCCAGCGGGCCCTCGTTGATCATCGTGAAGCCGTCGCTGGCCTTGCCGGCACGCGTGAGCGGCTCGGTTTCATTGGCAGGGCCCAGGCTGTGATCGGGACCGTAGAAGTAGACGGTGCCGAACCGATGGCCGCCGTAGACATGCGCGATGACGGCGGCGTTGCAGGCGGTGTCCGTCTTGACCCATGCGCCCTCGGCAATCGGCAGCTTGACGGTTTGCGCCCGTGCCGATGCGACCGGCGCCGCGGCGATGCACAGCAGCAAGCATGCGCAGTGAACAATCCGTTCCATACGAATCCTCCCTTCACTCGCGTCGGCCCGCCGCGATTGTCGTACAGCTTGCGATCCGGAACTGCATCCCTGGCCCGATCGGTTCGACGCGCACGGCATCGGCGCGCCGTCGCGATCGCCTTCGCTGCGTAGCGTCAGGCGGGCGGCGCTCGGGCCGCAAGGGACGCCGGGCGAACGCTATCGTCGGCGTCGTGCCGGCGTGCTCGGCGCTGCGGGCACGCGGATCATGCGCAGCCATTTGCGCGCCGCAAGGCCATAGCGCGCTTCGATGTGGGCGGCGCGCGCGGCGAGCGTCGCCCGATCCGGCAGCGCCGCACCGCGTGTGGCGACGACGACGGTATTGCCCTCGCGCGTCGGCCGCAGGTGCCAGACGCACCCCGCGCCGAACGCGGCGGTGATGCGTTCGAGGCTCACGGCGAAGCTCGCGTCGCGGCCGAACAGGTTGACCGTCATCACGCCGCCGTCGGCGAGCGTCGCGCGGCACGCGGCATAGAACGCGGCGTCGTCCTGCACCGGCGCGGCGGCATCGTGGTCGTACAGATCGACGCACAGCGCGGTCACCGTCGCGCGGTTGGCCGCATCGCGCACCCAGCGCGCGGCGTCTTCGTGCCGCACGGCGAGGCGTTCGTCATCCTCGGGGAGCCGGAACCACATCCGGCAGGCGGCGATGACCGAGGCGTCGATCTCGACCGCGAGCGTTCGCATGCGCAGCTTGCGATGGCAAAAGCGCGTGATCGCCCCCGCCCCCATGCCGAGCTGGACGGCCAGGCCGTCGGCGATCCGCTCGCTCGGCCGCCACAGCAGCCAGACCATCATGCGCTGCACATATTCCAGCTCGATCGCGAGCGGCCTCGCGATCCGCATCGCGCCCTGCACCCAGGGCGTGCCCAGGTGCAGATAGCGCACGCCGTCGATCTCGGAGATCGTCGCCGCGGTTTTGTCAGCCGACGCCGTGGCCGCGCGGCCGAAGCGTGCCGCCTTCATCGCCCGCGCCGCTGCCGGCGCGCGGTGCGGCGACGGCGGGCGGCGGTGTCGGCGGACATGGCGCTCATGCTATCCCGCGG
This sequence comes from uncultured Burkholderiales bacterium, assembly GCA_937864005.1. GTDB lineage: Bacteria > Pseudomonadota > Gammaproteobacteria > Burkholderiales > Burkholderiaceae_C > CAIKUF01. The sequence continues at coordinate 3,070 of CALMIL010000031.1, read as the reverse complement.
CGCCCGTGCGTTGCGCCGCCGGCCGTCAGACTCCATACGCGTCGAACGCCGCGCGCCAGGCGGCGAGCTTGCGTTCGAACGACCAGCTCGCGTTCGCCGGGCTCGTCGAAGGCAGGCGCACGACCGGCACGCCGAGCGCCGCCGTCGCGCGCATGAAGCGCGCCGATTCGCCGCCGTTGTGGGCGACGGCGCGCAGCCGCGGCGCGCGCCGGCGCAGGCTCGCGAGATCGTTCGGCTGCGCATCGGCGATCGCGCTGTCGAGACTTCCCTCGCGCCGGCAGCTTGCATAGACGTCCCACAACCCGAGCCCGCGCGTGCGCAGCACGGCGAGCCGCCGCGCATAGGGCAGGGCGCTCAGATCGACGCTCCACAGCGCCGACAGCAGCGGCCAGAACTGGTTGCGCGGATGGGCGTAATACTGGCGCGCGGCAAGCGACGCCACGCCCGGAAAGCTGCCGAGGACGACGAGCCTTGTATCGCGCGCGATCACCGGCGGCAGGCCGACGAGGCGATCGGCGGTCATGCCGAGGTTGGCCCGTCGCCGCGCTGCGCGGCGACATCTGCACCAATGCCGCGCTGCGCGGCGACGCCCGCATCGGCGCCGCCCTGTGCGGCGACGCGCGCATCAACGCCGCGCTGCACGGCGACGCCCGCATCGGCGTCGAGCGCCGCGAGACGGGGCAGCGCCGCGCGTGCGTTCGCGCTCGTCGTCGCCGCGGTCTGCGCGAGCGTCCAGCCGCGCAGCGCGGCAAGTGCTTCGGCGATGCGCGGCAGTTCGGCCGGTTCGTTGCGCGCTGGCGCTGCGCCGCGCGCGCGTTCCTGCGCGCTGCGGTAGAGCCACTGTGGCGCGATGTCGGGCGCGTCGGTCTCGAGCACGATCGCGGTATCCGGCAGTGTTTGCGCCAGGCGGCGGATCTGCAGCGCGCGCTCGAAGGTGAGCGTGCCGCCGAAGCCGAGTTTGAAGCCGAGGCCGATGAAGGCCCGCGCCTGCTGCTCGCTGCCGTTGAATGCATGCGCGATGCCGCCCGCGACGCCCACCCTGCGCAAATGCGCGAGCAGATCGTCGGCCGAGCGCCGCACGTGCAGGATCACCGGCAGATCGAATTCGCGTGCCAGCGCGAGCTGCGCGGCATAGATGCGCGCCTGCCGTGCGCGATCGATGCCGGCGACGAAATGGTCGAGCCCGATCTCGCCGACCGCGGCCAGTCGCGGGTCGTCGCGCGACGTCGCGAGGGCGTCGCGCAGCGCGCCGAGCGCGGCATCGTCGGCGCGATCGACATACAGCGGGTGGATGCCGAGCGCGTAGGCGAAGCGTTCTTCGTGCGCGAGGCGGCGCACGGTGTCGAAATTCGCGGCCTCGACCGCGGGCAGCACGATCTGCGTCACGCCCCGTGCCCGGGCGCGCGCGATCACGGCGCCGCGGTCGGCGTCGAATTCCGGCGCGTCGAGGTGGCAGTGGGTGTCGATCCAGCCCATGCACTACATGATGCCGCCGATCGGCGGCATCCGGCGGCCGCAACGCCGCGGGCGCGCTGCGCTATGCTCGCGCGCCGCAGGTTCGAGAAGGGGCGCAGCATGGGCAAGACGAGGCTCGAGGCCTTCAGCGACGGTGTCATCGCGATCATCATCACGATCATGGTGCTCGAGATGAAGGTGCCGCATGGCGAGGATCTCGCCGCGATCGTGCCGCTGCTGCCGGTGCTGCTTTGCTACGTGCTGAGCTTCATCTATGTCGGCATCTACTGGAACAACCATCATCACATGCTGCATGCGGTCGGCAAGGTCAGCGGCGGCGTGCTGTGGGCGAATCTGCACCTGCTGTTCTGGCTGTCGTTGATCCCTTTTGTCACCGGCTGGATGGGCGAGAACCATTTCGCTTCGCTGCCGGTCGCGATGTACGGCGTCGTGCTGCTGATGGCGGCGGTCGCGTTCTACATCCTGGCGCATGCGCTGGTTCGCCTTCACGGCCCGCAGTCGGCCCTCGCGCGGGCCTTCGGCAGGGACCGCAAGACGCACCTCTCGATCGTGCTGTACGTCATCGCCATCGCACTTGCATTTCCAGCGCGCTGGCTCGCGGCGGGACTCTACGTTCTGGTGGCACTGATCTGGCTCGTTCCGGACCGTCGCATCGAGAAGGTGCTCGTCGAGTAGGCGCGGCGCGCAGCCTCAGCCGGGCCCGACGAGCACGCCGAGCTTCAGGCGCAGCAGGCGGTCGCAGCGCTGGGCGAAGCCCTCGTCGTGGGTGACGAGGACGAAAGCGGTGCGCTGTTCGTGCGCCAGGTCGAGCATCAGCTGGAAGACGCCGTCGGCCGTTTCGCGATCGAGATTGCCGGTCGGCTCGTCGGCGAGCACGCAGGCCGGCCGCGTGACGAGCGCGCGCGCGATCGCGACGCGCTGGCGCTCGCCGCCCGAGAGCTGCGAGGGCCGGTGCTGGACGCGCTCGGCAAGCCCCACCTGCGCGAGCACCGCGCCGGCCCGCTCGCGCGCCGCATCCATCGCTACGCGGCGGATGCGCAGCGGCATCGCGACGTTGTCGAGCGCGCTGAACTCGGGCAGCAGATGGTGGAACTGGTAGACGAAGCCGAGATGCCGGTTGCGCCACTGCCCCTGCTGCGCCGCGCTCATCGCGGCGAAATCGCGCCCCATCAGGTCGACGCTGCCGGCGCTCGGTGCCTCGAGGCCGCCCAGCAGGTGCAGCAGCGTGCTCTTGCCCGAGCCCGAGGCACCGACGACGGCGAGCGTCTCGCCGGCGTGCACATGCAGGTTCACGCCGCGCAGCACGTGGACGTCGACATCGCTGTCGTGAAAGCGCTTGTCCAGGCTTTCGCAACGCAGCACGACCGCGCCGCCCGCAGCTTCACTCATAGCGCAGCGCCTCGGCGGGCTGCATGCGGCTCGCGCGCCAGCTCGGGTAGAGCGTCGCGACGAACGACAGCAGCAGCGAGATGGCGACGATCGGCGCGATGTCGCCGCGCTGAGGGTCGCTCGGCATGGTGCTGATCAGGTAGACGCTGCCGGGCAGGAAGCTGGTGTGCAGCAGCCGCTCGATGGCGGGCACGATGACGTCGAT
>CALMIL010000030.1 GCA_937864005.1 uncultured Burkholderiales bacterium | reverse complement strand
CCGGTGCAGATCGTCAACTTCGTCGCCAAGGGGACGATCGAAGAGGGCATGCTCTCGGTGCTCGCCTTCAAGCGTTCGCTGTCGGCGGGCATTCTCGACGGCGGCGCGAGCGAGATCGCGCTCGGCGGATCGCGCCTGAGCCGCTTCATGAAGGAAGTCGAGAGCGTCACCGGCCGCATGGGCGAGGGCGAGGCCGTGGCGCCGGCCGAAGAGGCGGCAAGTGCCGGCACCGCGCCGGTCGAACTGCCGGCGGAGGCGGACACGGTCGACGAGTCTGCGGCTGCCGTCGAGATGGCATCGGCGGCCGACGCCGCCGTACCGCAAGGGTCCGCGGCGGCGCCGCAGGACGCGCCCGCCGATCCCTGGGCCGTGCTGCTGCAGGCTGGTGCGCAGTTGGCATCGGCGCTGAGCACGGCCGGCCATCCCGAGGCGCCTTCGCATCCCTGGATCGAGCACGACCCGGCGACCGGCGCGCGCAGCCTGCGGCTGCCACTGCCGCCGCCGCAGACGGCGCGGCGGCTTGCCGAAACCCTCGCGGTGATCGCGGACACGCTTCGCGGGACGAGGGCGGGCGAGTGACCTCTCTTCAGTGCACGGGTGGAACTCGATGTCGTCGGCATCGCCGGCGGCGATCGTTCGGTTCGTATGGGCGTGACGCCCGATGAGGCGCTACTGCGGCTTTTGGAACTTCAACACGAATTCATCCACCGGCGTCGGCGCGCGAAAGACGATCACGTCGCGCTGGTCCTGCGGGTGGCGCAGGAAGTCGCCGGTGGCGACGAGGCGAAAGCCGGCCGCCTCGATCTCGGAGACGACCGTCGATTCCTCGATGCGGTGCAGGCTCTTCGTCGCGCCGGTGCCGGTGCCCGCGAGGGCCGAGTGGTCGGCGACGATCAGCACGCCACCCGGCTTCAAGAGTTCGTACAGGCGCCGGTTCATCTTCGCGCGATCGACGCCGAGCGGCACCGTGTCGTGATAGGCGAAGAAGAACGTGATCGCGTCGAGTTGGCCGACGCCGGGCGGCAGCGGATCGTCGTACGGCCGCAGCACATGCTCGACGTTGGCCATCACGGGCTTCGCCGCGCGCGCTGCATAGGCCTGCGCGGCGGGCGGAAACTGCGGCGCCTGGTCCTGCGCGTAGACCTTGCCTTCGGGACCGACCGCGCGTGCCAGCATCTCGGCGGTGTAGCCGCCGCCCGCGCCCATCTCCAGAATGTGCATGCCGGGGCCGATGCCGGTGAAGGCGTAAAGCGCTACCGGATCGCGCCGCTCGTCGGTCTTGCGGTCGGCGTCGCTGCGGTCGGGCGCAGCGACGATCGCGGCGTAGTCGGCCGGCTTCTGGCCCGGCGCGGTGGCGCAGCCGGCCAGCACGCCGACGGCAAGGAGCACCGCGGCCAGGGGAGAGGGGAAGCGCGTGGTCATGGCTGGATTTCCTGGTGAATGGCAGGCACGACTGCCGGGGCGAACGCTCGCAACGATACCAAGTGCGGATCGTGGTGCAGACGATGGCTCGATCCACGCGGTCGCGTTCCTCGGCCGAGGCCGCGCCGCACCCCGCTTGCAGATGCTGCCTTCGCCCGGGGCACTCTGCCAAAATAGCTTCGGACAAGCGGAAATCACGCGATGCGGATCGTCTTCGGAATCGTTGGACTGCTGATCGCGGTGGCGATCGTCGGCATGCTGGCCAAACAGCAGCTGCACGCGCTGCGCACCGGCGCGCCGGAGCAGGGCGCGGCGAGCGCGCCGGTGCTTGCGGGCACGCCGGCGCAGCAATCGCAGCAATTGCAGCGTCAGGTGACGGACGATATCAACAAGGCGCTGCAGCAGGGCATGCAGCGCGACGCCGACGCGGAAAGCAAGCAGTGAGCGACGACAGAGGCGCGGCCGACGAATATGCGATGCGCATCGCGCTCGACCAGGCGCACAACGCAGCGCTCGTCGGCGAGGTGCCGGTCGGTGCGGTAGTGATGCGCGACGGGCAGGTGATCGCGACCGGCTACAACCGGCCGATCACCGAGCACGACCCGACGGCGCACGCCGAGATCGTCGCGCTGCGCCACGCGGCGCACCTGCTCGGCAACTACCGGCTTCCCGAGTGCGAGCTCTACGTCACGCTCGAGCCGTGCGCGATGTGCGCGATGGCGCTGCTGCACGCGCGCGTGAAGCGCGTCGTCTTCGGCGCCGCGGACCCGAAGACCGGCGCTGCCGGGTCGGTCGTCGATCTGTTTGCCAACCCGCAGCTCAACCATCACACCGGGCTGACGGGCGGCGTTTCGCCCGACGCCTGCGCGAAGCTGCTGCGCGACTTCTTCGCCGAGCGGCGCGAGCAATATCGCCTGCGCCGCGGCGCAGCGGGCGGCGCCGACGATGACGAGCCGATCCCCGCCGGCGAGGCGGTCGAGATCGACGCGCCAAAGCCCGAATGACCTCGCTCACGCTCTTCTCGCCGTCGGGCGTGATCGCGAGCGCGACGCCGCTGCGGCGCGCCGCAAAAAGGCTGGGAGCGCTCGGCTTCGATGTCAAGACGGACGCCGCGGCGCTGGCGAAGTACCAGCGCTTCGCAGGCGACGACGATACGCGGCTCGCCGCGCTGCACCGCGTCGCATCCGAGGCGCCGGATATCGCGATGGCCTCGCGCGGCGGCTACGGCTTGACGCGCCTCGTCGACCGCATCGACTGGAAGCTGCTTGCGCGCAGCGTCGAGCAGGGCACGCGCTGGGTCGGCCACAGCGACATGACGCTGCTGCAGCTTGGCCTTCTCGCGCACGCCGGCGCGCGCAGCTGGGCCGGGCCGCTGGCCTGCTACGACTTCGGCCGCGCGCCCGAAGAGCATGGCGAGAAGCCAGTGGAGCCGGTCGACGAGGTGACGCAGGCCTGCTTCACCGAGGCGATGGACGGCTCGCTCGAGGCGGTCGGCTTTCGCACCGAAGCCGGCTTCGACGGATTGCAGGCGCGCGGCACGCTCTGGGGCGGCAACCTGTGCCTGCTCGCGTCGCTGCTCGGGACGCGCTACTTGCCGAAGATCAGGGGCGGGGTGCTCTTTGTCGAGGATGTGAACGAGCATCCCTACCGCATCGAGCGCAGCCTGCTGCAGTTGCACCAGGCCGGCGTGCTCGGCGCGCAAAAGGCGGTGCTGCTCGGCGCGTTCACCGAATTCCGCAAGTCGCCGCTCGACCGCGGCTACACGCTGCGCAGCGCGATCGAGCATCTGCGCAGCGTGACGAAAACGCCGATCCTAACCGGCCTGCCGTTCGGTCACGTGCCGACCAAGGTCTGCCTGCCGGTGGGCGCGAAGGTGACGCTGCTCGTGCAGGGGCGGGACGTCCTGATCGGATGGTGATCCCGGTCGGCCGTTGCGATGCACGTTGTGCCGCGCAACGGCCGATGGCCGTATCATCGCGCCCTGCCTCGGGTCCGCGCGGTCACAAGCCGGCGTCGGCCGGAGGCAGATTGATTTGGGCCCGCGCATACCGCGCAGGGTTCGGTTGGGGTCGCCGCGCAAGCTTGCGGCGCCGGGTCGGGAAGGGGAGGGCCGCATGAACGGTCGGCAAAGATCGAGCGTGGAGCGCAAGCGGACGGGGCCGATGGCATGGCTCGCGGGTCTGGCCTTCGTCGCCCTCGCGCTGCTCGCCGGCTGCGGCAACAACCCCTGGCCGCAAGGGTCCGAGGAATCGAACACGATTCACACCGCGATGAGCGAGAACACGCCGCGCCACCTCGATCCGACGGCATCGTACTGGTCGAACGACACGGCCGTCACCTACCAGGTCTACGAGCCGCCCTACGGCTACCACTATCTGAAGCGGCCCTTCGAGCTGGTGCCGAAGTCGGCCGCCGCGGTCGTCACGCCCGTCTACCTCGACAAGGACGGCAACCGGTTGCCGGACGACGCGCCGGCCGAACTCGTTGCCGAGAGCGTCTACGACGTGCCGATCAAGAAGGGCATCCTGTTCGCGCCGCATCCGGCGTTCGCGAAGGATGCGCAGGGCCGCTATCTCTATCACGACATGAAGCCCGGCGAACTGGGCGACCGGCGCACGCCGATGGACTTCAAGGAGACCGGCACGCGCGAACTCACGGCGGAGGACTTCGTCTACGCCATCAAGCGGCACGCGACGACGCGCATCACGACGCCGATCTACGGCATCTTCTCCGAGTACGTGCTCGGCCTGAAGGAGTACGGCGCGCTGATCAAGGCCGAGGACAAGAAGCTGCGCGAGGGGCTCGACCCGGCGAGCCTCGACAAGCCGTTTCTCGACTTTCGCAAGTGGCCGCTGATCGGCGCCACCGCGCCCGAGAAGGATCTGCTGCGGCTGCGCATCAAGGGCAAATATCCGCAGTGGAAATACTGGATGCAGATGACCTTCACGGCGCCGATTCCGTGGGAGGCCGATGCGTTCTACGCCCAGCCCGGCATGGCCGAGCGCGGCATGACGCTCGACAGTTGGCCAGTGGGCACCGGGCCGTTCATGGTGACCGCCTTCCAGAAGGACCGCCGCATCGAGATGGTGCGCAATCCGAACTATCGCGGCGAGCCCTATCCCTGCGAAGGCGCGCCCGGCGACAAGGAAAAGGGCCTGCTCGACGACTGCGGCAAGCCGACGCCGTTCGTCGACAAGATCGTCGCGACCGTCGAGCGCGAGGCGACGCCGCTGCGCAACAAGTTCCGCGACGGCTACTACGACCTCGAGGTCTTCGAGCGCACCGACACCGGCAACAGCTACCTCGTCGAGATGAAGGATTCGGACGAGGTGCGCGAGGACTATCTGAAGAAGGGCTTCGACTTCCCGCAGAGCTCCGACGTCAACATGTACTTCCTGGGCTTCAACATGCTCGACCCGGTGCTCGGCGGCGGCGAGACGGCCGAAGGGCGCGAGCGGGCGCGCAAGCTGCGCCAGGCGATCGCGATCGCGGTCGACTGGGAGGAGTATTCGAAGATCTTCCCGAAGAAGGCCGGCGATACGGCGATGAGCCCGCTGCCGCGCGGCATCCCGGGCTCGCGCGAAGGTACGCCCGAGGGAATCAACCCGGTCACGCACAAGCTGGTGAATGGCGTGCCGGTGCGCCGTTCGATCGAAGAGGCCAGGCAGTTGATGGTCGAGGCGGGCTACCCGAACGGTCGCGACGCGAAGACCGGCAGGCCGCTCGTCATCGGCTACGATTTCTACGCCGTGCCGACGCCGGAGCGCAAGCCCGAGATCGACTGGGTCGTGCGCCAGTTCGCCAAGCTCGATATCCAGCTCGAAGTGCGGGCGACCGACAACAATCAGTTCCAGGACAAGGTCAGGAAGGGCAAGCACCAGGTCTTCTGGAGCGGTTGGAACGCCGACTATCCGGACGCCGAGAACTTCCTGTTCCTGTTCTACGGGCCGAACGCCAAGAGCGTCTCGGACGGCGAGAACACCTCGAACTACCAGAACCCCGAATACGACAAGCTGTTCGAGCAGTTGAAGTCGCTCGACGACGGGCCGCAGAAGCAGGCCGTGATCGACAAGATGGTGAAGATTCTGCAGCGCGACGCACCGATCAGCTTCGGCTTCTTCCCGTATTCGTCGGCCGCGGTGCAGAGCTGGGTCCACAACTCGGACCCGGCGATCCTGATCCGCGACCACGGCCGCTATCTGCGCCTGAACGTCGACGAGCGCGTCGCCAAGCTCGCGGCGTGGAACAAGCCGCTGTACTGGCCGGTGGCGCTGATCGCGGCCGTCGTGCTGGCGGGCTTCTGGTTCGCGCGCAACAGCCTGCGCCGGCGCGAGCGGATGAATGCGCGCGGCGAGGTGCTCGCATCATGACGATGACGACGCGCGCAGGCGCTGTCCGCAGGGAGCACGCCCGATGATCAACTACATCATCCGGCGCGTGCTGTACGGCGTGCTGATCCTCGCTGGGGTCAACCTCGTCACCTTCTTCCTGTTCTTTTCCGTCAATACGCCGGACGATATGGCGCGCATGAATATCGGCGGCAAGCGCGTGACGCAGGAGCTGATCGACAAGTGGAAGGTCGAGCGCGGCTACGACAAGCCGCTGTACTGGAACGACAAGGAGGCGGGCGCCGCCAAGCTCACCGATACCATCTTCTGGGAGCGTTCGGTGTCGCTCTTCACGCTGCACTTCGGGCGCGCCGACAGCGAGAGCGCGGGCGATATCGGGCACGAGGTCGCGGGCCGGATGTGGGTGAGCATCCAGCTCGCGCTTCCGATCTTCGTGCTGCAGGTGATCGCGAGCACGTCCTTCGCGCTGATGCTCGTGATGTTTCGCCACACCCGGTTCGACCTGTGGGGCGTCGTGCTGTGCGTGCTGATGCTGTCGATCTCGAGCCTGTTCTACATCATCGTCGGTCAGTTCCTGTTCTCGCGCGTGCTGAGGCTGGCGCCGATCTCGGGCTACGCGAGCGGGCTCGATGCGGTGCGCTTCCTGATCCTGCCGATCCTGCTGTCGGCCTTCGCGCGGCTGGGCGCCGAGTCGCGCCTGTACCGCGCGATGTTCCTCGAGGAGATCGGCAAGGACTATGTGCGCACCGCGCGCGCCAAGGGGCTGTCCGAGACGGTCGTGATGTTCCGCCACGTGCTGCGCAACGCGCTGATCCCGATCATCACGAGTGCCGGCAGCTACCTGCCGTATGTCTTCCTCGGCTCGCTCGTCTTCGAGAGCTTCTTCGGCATTCCGGGGCTCGGCGCCTACGTCATCGAGGCGATCAGCAAGCAGGATTTCGCGATCGTGCGCACCATGGTCTTCGTCGGCTCGGTGCTCGCGATCGCCTCCTACATCCTGATCGATATCGCCTACACCTGGGCCGATCCCAGGGTGCGGCTGACCTGAAAGCGAGAGTCGACCGATGCCCAAGCTCGTCCCGCTGTGGACCGATATCGCGATCTGGCTGCTCGTCCTTGCGCTGATCGCCTACGCGCTCTATGCGCGCCGCCAGGCGAACCTCGCGTCGACCTGGCGCAAGGTCTTCACCGACAGCGCGGCGCTTGCGTCGGGCGTGGTGCTCGCCGCCTGCCTGCTGGTGACGCTCGCCGACAGCGTGCACTTTCGCAGCCTGCTGCCGCCGGCCAAGGGCGTGCCGGCGGCGGGCCCGGCGTACGACGTGCGCGTGCAGTCGCTGCTCGACGTCGTGCTGCGCGACCTCGTCGATTCGCGCGAGTCGACCTATTCGCGGCCGCTCGCCTACGTCGGATTCACGAAGGAATCGCAGGACGTGGACGGCAAGGTCGCGCGCGTCGCGCCGCGCCTTGCGCACGGCGGCGCGCATCTCAGCGATCCGGCCACGCAGTGGGCGGGCGACGTGGCGCGCCGCATCGTCCTCGGCCTCGTCCAAGGCATCGTCGCCGCCGCCGCCGTGTGTGCGCTCGCGATCGCGCTGCTGCCGGGCGCGGGCGGCTGGCGCGCCAAGGCGGGCGCGATCTGGCGCGGCGAGACGGCCACGCCGTGGCGCGTCGCCGGTTTCACGCTTGCCGTCGTGTTCGCGCTCGGCGGCGTCATCTTCTCGCTGATGGGCTACTACCACCCGTTCGGCACCGACGTCACAGGCAACGACGTGCTGCTGCAGACCCTGAAGAGCATCCGCACCGCATTCGTCATCGGGACGCTCGCGACGCTCGCGACGCTGCCGTTCGCGGTCGTGCTCGGCATCATGGCCGGGTATCTGAAGGGCTGGGCCGACGAGGCGATCCAGTACGTCTACACGCTGCTGTCGTCGATCCCGAATATCCTGCTCATCGCCGCCTGCGTGCTGATGGTGCAGGTCTTCATCGACACCCATCCGGACATGTTCGAGACCGGCGTCGAGCGCGCCGACCTGAAGCTCTTCCTGCTGTGCATCGTGCTCGGCGTGACGGGCTGGCCCGGGCTGTGCCGGCTGCTGCGCGGCGAGACCTTGAAGCTGCGCGAGCTCGAGTACGTGCAGGCGGCGAACGCGTTCGGCGTCAGCAGCGCGCGCATCATGGTGCGCCACATCTTCCCGAACGTCGCGCACCTGATGTTGATCGTCACCGTGCTCGACTTCTCGGCGCTGATCCTCTATGAGGCGGTGTTGTCCTACGTCGGCGTCGGCGTCGATCCGTCGATGAACAGCTTCGGCGGCATGATCAATTTCTCGCGCAACGAGATGAGCCGCGACCCTGTCGTCTGGTGGCCGTTCGCCGCCGCCTTCGCCTTCATGGTCGCGCTCGTGCTCGCCGCCAATCTGTTTGCCGACGGCGTGCGCGATGCCTTCGATCCGCGCTCGCGCGCCTACCGGCCGCGCAAGCTGCAAGAGAAACTCCTGTCGGCGGCGAACCATGCTTGAGATCGACGATATCGAAGTCGCGCTCGATTCCGAGGCCGGCATCGTGCGCGCGATCGACAGCATGCGGCTCACGCTGCGCCGCGGCGAGACCTTCGCGCTGGTCGGTGAATCGGGCTGCGGCAAGAGCATGACGGCGCTCGCGCTGATGCGCCTGCTGCCGGAGAACGGGCGCATCACGAAAGGCCAGATCCGGCTCGCCGGCGAAGACCTGCTCGCGCTGCCCGAATCGGGCATGCGCGCGATCCGCGGCGGCAAGATCGGCATGATCTTCCAGGAGCCGGGGACGAGCCTGAACCCGGTGATGCGCATCGGCGACCAGATCGTCGAAGCGATCGAGTCGCACACCGCGCTGCGCGGCGCCGCGGCGCGCGCGCGGGCCATCGAGTGGCTCGCCAAGGTCGGCATCCCGGAGCCCGAGCGGCGCATCGACGAATATCCGTTTCGCATGAGCGGTGGGCAAAAGCAGCGCGTGATGATCGCGATGACGCTCGCCGCCGAACCCGACTACCTCGTCGCCGACGAGCCGACGACGGCGCTCGACGTGACGATCCAGGCCCAGATCCTCGAGTTGCTGAAGGAACTGCAGAAGGAGCGCGGCCTCGGGCTGCTGCTGATCACGCACGACCTCGCCGTCGTCTCCGGCATGGCGCAGCAGGTGGCGCTGATGTATGCGGGGCAGATCATCGAGGTCGCGAGCGCCGACGCATTCTTCAGCGCGCCCAGGCACCCCTATGCGCGGCTGCTGCTGCGCGCGCTGCCCGACGCCGACCGGCGCGGCAGGGCGCTTTCGGCGATCCCCGGCACGGTGCCGCCGCTGTGGCTCGCCTTCGACGGCTGCCGCTTCGAGCCGCGCTGCGACCGCGCCTTTGCCGCCTGCAAGACGACGCGCCCGGATCTGACCGACGAGCCGGGAGGACGCAGCGTGCGCTGCCTGCTCTATACCCCGGTGGCGCCGACGTCGGCACTGGCGCAAGAAGGCGCCGATGCGGTCCGCATCGAGACGGAAAGCGCTGCGGCGCCGCGCGCCGCAGCGCCCGGCGGCCGGCTGCTCGAGGTCGACAGTCTCGCCGTGCGTTTTCCGATCCGCAAGGGCCTGCTGCAGCGCACGGTCGGCCACTTCAATGCGGTGGACGGCGTCAGCTTCAGCATCGGCGCGGGCCGCACGCTCGCGCTCGTCGGCGAGTCGGGCTGCGGCAAGACGACGACCGGCAAGGCGATCGTGCAACTGCTGCGCGGCCAGGCGCTCATCGAGGGCACCGCCAAACTCGACGGGCACGACCTCTTCACGCTGCAGGGCGACGCGCTGCGCGACGCGCGGCGCGCGATCCAGATCATCTTCCAGGATCCGTTCGCATCGCTGAACCCGCGCCTGCGCGTCTTCGATGTCCTCGAAGAGGGCCTGCTCGCGCTGCGCCCCGAGATGGACACTGGCGCGCGGCGCACCGCGCTCGAGACGCTCGTCGATCAGGTCGGGCTGCGGCGCGATGCGCTCGAGCGCTACCCGCACGAGTTCTCCGGCGGCCAGCGCCAGCGCATCGC
>CALMIL010000029.1 GCA_937864005.1 uncultured Burkholderiales bacterium | reverse complement strand
TTGCGCAGCGCCTGGATGTTGTAGCGGTACGGCTCTCGCTTGATCACGGTCCCCTCGCCGAACCAGCCGCCGCTGGGCACGCCGGTGAAGGTGATCGGCACGCCGTACGCGCTGTCGCCGCTCATCTTGAGCAGGCCGTCGACGACGCCGAACCAGTAGGTCGCCGGCCGGCCGACGCGGCACAGCAGCTCGCCGGCCGGAACATCGACGACCAGGATGTCGGCCTCGGCGCGCGCCCTGTCTTCGCGATCGTCGAGCGCCTCGAGCCAGTGGATTCCGGCCAGTTCGTCGCGCGTCGCCGGACGCGCCCGCGCGCGCAGCGGCTGGGTGCTCATCGGCAGGATGGCGGGCCCGGCGCGAAGGCCGGGCGAGCGCGGTGGCGGGTCATGCTTCTGAGGGGAAATACCGAGGGAGAGAACCCGATGAATGTCGTCGTAACGACAACCCGGCGTCAAACTCGAGCCTAGCATTGCCGGAGTGAACCCGCCGCCCTCCGTCGGAGCCGCCTGTTGAAGACGACCTTCCCGCGCCTGATGCTCGAACACGCGAAGTCGCGCCCGTCGGCGGCTGCACTGCGCGTGAAGGAATTCGGCATCTGGCAGACGACAACCTGGGCCGGGCTTGCCGAGCTCGTGCGCGACCTCGCCTGCGGGCTGGCCGCGGCCGGGCTGAAGCGCGACGACCACATGGTGGTGATCGGCGAGAACCGGCCGCGTCTGTACGCCGCGATGCTCGCCGCGCAGTCGCTCGGCGCGGTCCCGATCCCGCTCTATCAGGATGCGGTGGCGGCCGAATTCGCCTTTCCGATCAACAATGCGGACGTTGCATTCGCGATCGTCGAGGATCAGGAGCAGGTCGACAAGCTGCTCGAGCTGCGCGAGAAATGCCCCCAGCTCGAACGCATCTGGTACGACGACCCGCGCGGCCTGCGCAACTATGCCGAGCCGGGCCTCGCACCGCTGGATGCGTTGATCGATGCCGGCCGCGCGCATGCGAAGGCACATCCGGGCCTCTTCGACGCGGAGGTGGCCAAGACGTCGCCCGATGACGTCGCGGCGCTCTTCTTCACCTCGGGAACGACCGGCAATCCGAAGGGGGTGGTGCACAGCCACTTCACGCTGCTCGATCGCGCGAAGGCGGGCGCGGATTTCGACAAGCTCGGCCCCAACGACGAAGTGCTTGCCTATCTCCCGCCGGCCTGGATCGGGCAGAACGTCTTCAGCTTCGCGCAATGGCTGGCCTGCGGCTATGTCGTCAACTGCCCCGAGTCGGCATCGACGGTGACGATCGACCTCAAGGAGATCGGCCCGACCTACTACTTCGCGCCGCCGCGTATCTTCGAAGGCCTGCTCACGAGCGTGATGATCCGCATGGAAGATGCGGGCGCGTTCAAGCGCTGGCTCTTCAACAGCTTCATGGACGTTGCCCGGCGCATCGGCCCGGCGCGCATGGACGGCAAGCCGATCGGCGCCTGGGACCGGCTGCTCTATGCGGCCGGCAACCTGCTCATCTACGGGCCGCTTCGCAATACGCTCGGGTTCTCGCGGGTGCGCGTCGCCTATACCGCGGGCGAGGCGATCGGCCCCGACCTGTTTACCTTCTACCGCTCGATCGGCATCAATCTGAAGCAGCTCTACGGCCAGACCGAGACCGCGGTCTTCGTCTGCCTGCAGCCCGACAACGAGGCACACGCCGATACGGTGGGCGTGCCGATCGCGGGGGTCGAGATCCGGCTCGCCGAGAACGGCGAGATCCTCGTCAGGTCGCCGGGTCTCCTGAAGGAGTACTACAAGAACCCGCAGGCGACGGCCGAGGTGCTGACCGCGGACGGCTGGTACCACACCGGCGACGCCGGCTTCATCGCTGCCAGCGGCCACCTGAAGATCATCGACCGCGCCAAGGACGTCGGCCGCATCGTCGGCGGCCCGAACGACGGCGCGATGTTCGCCCCCAAGTACGTCGAGAACAAGCTCAAGTTCTTCCCCTTCATCAAGGAGGCGGTCGCCTTCGGCGATCGGCGCGACCGTGTCTGCGCCTTCATCAATATCGATATCGAGGCGGTCGGCAACTGGGCCGAGAAGCGCAACCTGCCGTATGCCGGCTATACCGACCTGGCGCAAAAGCCCGAGGTCTACGCGCTGATCCGCGACTGCGTCGAGAAGGTGAATGCCGATCTGGCGCAGGATGATCTGCTCGCCGGCAGCCAGATGAGCCGCTTCCTGATCCTGCACAAGGAGCTCGACGCCGACGACGGCGAGCTGACGCGCACGCGCAAGGTGCGGCGCGGCTTCATCGGCGAGCGCTACGCGGTGCTCGTCGACGCGCTGTACGGCGGCAAGGCCAACCAGTACATCGAGACGCAGGTGAAGTTCGAGGACGGCCGCACCGGCATGGTCGCGGCGGATCTGCGCATCGAGGACGCCAAGGTGTTTCCCGCGGTACGGAAGGCGGCCTGAGATGGCGAACCGCGACATCGGCGAGGTGATCCTCGAGGTGAACAATATCAGCCTCGCCTTCGGCGGCGTTAAGGCACTGACCGACATCAGCTTCGCCGTCCGCGAGCACGAGATCCGCGCCATCATCGGCCCGAACGGCGCCGGCAAGAGCTCGATGCTCAATTGCATCAACGGCGTCTACCAGCCGCAGCAGGGCACGATCGCGCTCAAGGGGCGGACCTTCAAGAATATGAATTCGCGCCAGGTCGCCGAGATGGGCGTCGCGCGCACCTTCCAGAACCTGGCGCTGTTCAAGGGCATGAGCGTTGTCGACAACATCATGACCGGGCGCAACCTGAAGATGAAGAGCAACCTCTTCCTGCAGGCGCTGCGCATCGGACCGGCGCAGCGCGAGGAAGTCCGGCAGCGCGAATTCGTCGAGCACATCATCGACTTCCTCGAGATCCAGCCCTACCGCAAGACGCCCGTCGGGCGCATGCCCTACGGGTTGCAAAAGCGCGTCGACCTCGGCCGCGCGCTGGCGATGGAGCCGCAGGTGCTGCTGCTGGACGAGCCGATGGCCGGCATGAACGTCGAGGAGAAGCAGGACATGAGCCGCTTCATCCTCGACGTGAACGACGAGTTCGGCACCACGATCGTGCTGATCGAGCACGACATGAGCGTCGTGATGGACATCAGCGACCGCGTCGTCGTGCTCGACTACGGCAAGAAGATCGGCGATGGCACGCCCGACGAGGTGCGCGCCAATCCCGACGTCATCAGCGCCTATCTCGGCACGACGCACTGACGGCGGGCGGCACATGGGCTTTTTTCTCGAGACCCTGATCGGCGGCCTGATGGCCGGGATGCTGTATTCGCTGATCGCGCTCGGCTTCGTGCTGATCTACAAGGCCAGCGGCGTCTTCAATTTCGCGCAGGGCGCGATGGTGCTGTTCGCGGCGCTCGCGATGGCGCGCTTCGCGGAATGGATTCCGCGCTGGATCGGCGTCGACAGCCGCCTGCTGGGCAACGTGCTCGGCTTTCTCGTCGCGGCGATCTTGATGATCGTCGTCGCCTGGGCCATCGAGCGCTTCGTGCTCGGCAAGCTCGTCAACCAGGAAGGCATCACGCTGCTGATGGCCACCCTCGGGATCAGCTACTTTCTCGATGGCTTCGGGCAGACGCTTTTCGGCAGCGACATCTACAGCATCGACATGGGCATACCGAAGGACCCGATGCTGCTGCTGGACGGCATATTCGAGGGTGGCCTGCTGGTGAGCAAGGAGGATCTGGTCGCCGCGGTCGTCGCCGCCTTGCTGGTGGCGGCGCTGGCGCTGTTCTTCCAGAAGACCTCCACCGGCCGCGCGCTGCGCGCCGTTGCCGACGATCACCAGGCGGCGCAGTCGATCGGCATTCCGCTCAAGCGCATCTGGATCATCGTCTGGTCGGTCGCCGGGTTCGTGGCGCTGGTGGCCGGCGCGATCTGGGGCAGCAAGCTCGGCGTGCAGTTCTCGCTGTCGCTGGTGGCGCTCAAGGCACTGCCGGTCGTGATCCTCGGCGGCCTGACCTCGATTCCGGGCGCGATCATCGGCGGCCTCATCATCGGCGTCGGCGAGAAACTCTCCGAGATCTATATCGGCCCCTTCCTGGGCGGCGGCATCGAGATCTGGTTCGCCTACGTGCTCGCACTCGTCTTCCTGCTGTTCAGGCCGCAGGGCCTGTTCGGCGAAAAAATCATCGATCGCGTATGAAGTGCGCGATCGATGATCTGTCGGTGAAAGCCGGCTTGCTGCAGGCAAGTTGAGCCAAGCGCGCCGCAACCAAAAGATCATCGACCATGTTCTACCGCGAGAACGGCCAGTTCAAGACCAGCTACCGGGCTGACGAGCAGATCTTCCCGATCCGCCAGGACCGGATCGCGATCGGCCTGCTGTTCGTCCTCGCCTACGTCGTCGTGCCGTTCGCGGCGCCGGAGTATCTCTTTCGCGCCATCCTGATCCCGTTCCTGATCCTGTCGCTGGCGGCGATCGGCCTGAATATCCTGGTCGGCTATTGCGGCCAGATCTCGCTGGGCACGGGCGCCTTCATGGCGGTCGGCGCTTACGCAGCGTACAACTTCTCGGTGCGCATCGACGGCATGCCGCTCGTCGCCTCGCTGCTGCTGGGCGGCGCGTGCGCGACGCTCGTCGGCGTCGTCTTCGGCGTGCCTTCGCTTCGCATCAAGGGCCTGTACCTCGCGGTGACGACGCTCGCCGCGCAGTTCTTCGTCGACTGGGCCTTTCTGCGCATCTCGTGGTTCACCAACCATTCGCCGTCCGGGTCGGTCGGCGTCGCCGGACTCTCGGCATTCGGCCTGCCGGTCTCGTCGCCGCTCGAGAAGTACCTCTTCTGCCTGATCGTCGTCACCGTCTTCGCACTGCTGGCGAAGAACCTGGTGCGCGGCGCGATCGGGCGCGAATGGATGGCGATGCGCGACATGGACGTCGCGGCCAGCGTGATCGGCATCCGTCCGGTCTACGCCAAGCTCACCGCATTCGCGGTCAGCAGCTTCATCGTCGGCGTGGCCGGCGCGATGTGGGGCTTCCTGCACCTGGGCCAGTGGGAGCCGGCGACCTTCAACGTCAACCGCTCGTTCGACCTGCTCTTCATGGTCATCATCGGCGGGCTCGGATCGATCATGGGCAGCTTCTTCGGCGCGGCCTTCATCGTCGTGCTGCCGATCGTGCTCGACAGCCTGCCCTACTGGTTCGGCATCCCGATCGACACCGCGCTCGCGGCGCACCTGACGCTGATGATCTTCGGCGCGCTGATCGTCTTCTTCCTGATCGTCGAGCCGCACGGGCTGGCGCGACTGTGGTCGATCGGCAAGGAAAAGCTCAGGCTGTGGCCGTTTCCTCATTGATGCGGCATGCGCATGACCACCTCACCCCCAGACGCGGCCGGCAGAGCCCGAAGCCGGCCCGTCGAAAGCTTTCGTTTCCCGCACCCTGGCGTGCTTCACCCCCAATGGAGGCAGACATGAAAATGAGATCCCTGATCGCGGCGACGGCAATCGCTGCCGCGGCCATCGGCAGCGTCGCGACCGCGCCGGCCGCATTCGCACAGGCCAAGGAGCAGTTCTTCCCGCTGCTCGTCTATCGCACCGGACCCTACGCGCCGAACGGCACGCCGTGGGCGAACGGCAAG
Source organism: uncultured Burkholderiales bacterium (assembly GCA_937864005.1). Lineage (GTDB taxonomy): Bacteria > Pseudomonadota > Gammaproteobacteria > Burkholderiales > Burkholderiaceae_C > CAIKUF01. The sequence goes on along the minus strand of CALMIL010000029.1, from coordinate 2,974 downwards.
CTCGACTACCTGAAGATGATCACCGCCCGCGACGGCGGCATCAACGGCGTGAAGATCGCGTACGAGGAGTGCGAGACCGGCTACGCGACCGACAAGGGCGTCGAGTGCTACGAGCGCCTGAAGGGCAAGACCAACACCTTCTTCGACCCGCAGTCCACCGGCATCACCTTCGCACTCACCGACAAGGCGCCGGGCGACAAGATTCCGCTGATGACGCTCGGCTACGGCCTTTCGGCGAGCCAGGACGGCTACGTCTTCAAGTGGAACTTCCCGTACATGGGCAGCTACTGGACGGGCGCCGACATCATCATCCAGGCGATCGCCAAGCGCGAGGGCGGCTTCGACAAGCTCAAGGGCAAGAAGATCGCGCTGGTCTATCACGACTCGCCGTTCGGCAAGGAGCCGATCCCGCTGCTGCAGGAACGCGCCAAGATGAACGGCTTCGAGCTGCAGTTGCTGCCGGTCGCCGCGCCGGGACTGGAGCAGAAGGCGACCTGGCTGCAGGTGCGCCAGGGCCGGCCCGACTTCGTGCTGCTGTGGGGCTGGGGCGTGATGAACTCGACCGCGCTCAAGGAAGCGCAGGCCACCGGCTATCCGCGCGACAAGATGTACGGCGTCTGGTGGTCGGGCGCCGAGCCGGACGTGAAGGATATCGGTGACGGCGCCAAGGGCTACAACGCGCTCGCGCTCAATCCCTCCGGGCAGCAGTTCAAGATCATCCAGGACATCCTCAAGCACGTCCACGACAAGGGCCAGGGGTCAGGCCCGAAGGACGAGGTCGGTTCGGTCCTCTACATGCGCGGCGTCGTCATCCAGATGCTCGGCGTCGAGGCGGTGAAGCGCGCGCAGGAGCGCTTCGGCAAGGGCAAGGTGATGACCAGCGAGCAGGTACGCTGGGGCATGGAAAATCTCTCGCTCGATCAGAAGAAGCTCGACGCGCTCGGCTTCGCCGGCGTGATCCGCCCGATCAGCACCTCGTGCGCCGACCACATGGGCTCGACCTGGGCGCGCATCCATACCTGGGACGGCGCGAAGTGGAGTATGGGCGCCGACTGGTACCAGGCCGACGAGCAGATCATCAAGCCGATGGTCAAGGCCGCAGCCGCGAAGTTCGCTGCCGAGAAGAAGATCACGCCACGCAGCGCCAAGGACTGCGACGCCTGATCGCGGTCGCCGCCGGATCGGGCCGCCGCCACAGGCGGCCCCCTGGCGGGAGGGCTCGTCGCCGAGCCCTCCTTCAAGCGCCGCGCGCGGCGCTTGAAGGAGCCGGAAAGACCGCATGAATCAAGCCGCCATCCTCCTCGACGTGAACGGCATCGAGGTCATCTACAACCACGTGATCCTCGTGTTGAAGGGCGTCTCGCTGCGCGTGCCCGAGCGCGGCATCGTCGCGCTGCTCGGCGGCAACGGCGCCGGCAAGACGACGACGCTGCGCGCGGTGAGCAACCTGCTGCGCGGCGAGCGCGGCGAGGTGACCAAGGGCTCGATCGAGCTGCGCGGCGAGCGCATCGAGAAGCTCTCGACGTCCGAGATGGTCGAGCGCGGCGTGATCCAGGTGATGGAGGGCCGCCACTGTTTCGCCCACCTGACGATCGAGGAGAACCTGATGACGGGCGCGTATACGCGCAAGGACGGCAAGGCGGCGGTCGCGCAGACGATGGAGAAGGTCTACGCCTACTTCCCGCGCCTGAAGGAGCGGCGCGCCTCGCAGGCTGCCTATACCTCGGGCGGCGAGCAGCAGATGTGCGCGATCGGCCGTGCGCTGATGGCCAATCCGAAGATGGTGTTGCTCGACGAGCCGTCGATGGGCCTCGCGCCGCAGATCGTCGAGGAGGTGTTCGAGATCGTGAAGGATCTGAACAGCAAAGAGGGCGTCACCTTCCTGCTCGCCGAGCAGAATACCAACATGGCACTGCGCTACGCCGACTACGGCTACATCCTCGAGAGCGGGCGCATCGTGATGGACGGCGCGGCAGCCGAACTGGCGAACAACGAGGACGTGAAGGAGTTCTATCTCGGTGTCGGCGGCGGCGACCGCAAGAGCTTCCGCGACGTGAAGAGCTATCGCCGCCGCAAGCGCTGGCTGGCGTGAGGCGCGCCCGATGAGCCACGCCGATTCCGCCGCCCTGGCGACCGTGCTGCCGCTGCTGCGCCAGTTGCGCGACATCAAGGGTCTGCGCGAGGTCAGGCCGGGCGTCTTTCACTGCCGGGGTGCGTCCTTCGTGCACTTTCATGCCGACGCCGGAACGCTGCATGCCGATCTGAAGAAGCCCGGCGCGAGCGGCTTCGACCGCTATCCGGTCGCGACCCCCACTGAACAGCGCAAGTTGATCGACGACGCCAAGCGCCGTGCGGCTCGCGCCGACGACGACTGAATCATGACGCTCCACTACGATGACGCCGAAATCCGCGATCCTGCCGATCGCGAACGGGAATTGCTGACGGCGCTGCCCGAACTCGTGGTCCAGGCGCAGCGCGCCACGACCGCGTTCGCCGAGATCTTGCACACCATCGACGCGACCCAGGTGACGAGCCGCGAGGCGCTCGCGGAGCTTCCGGTGACGCGCAAGCACGATCTGCTCGAGCGCCAGACGCGGGCCCGCGAAGCGCGCAGCGACGACCCCTTCGGCGGCTTCTCGGCGATCGGCTGGCGCGGCCTGGCGCGCGCGCAAGGCGCGCGCAATGTATTCCAGTCGCCGGGGCCGATCTACGAACCGCAGGGTCGGGCAGCCGACTACTGGCGCATGGCGCGTGCCCTGTTCGCGGCGGGCTTTCGCGAAGGCGACCTGGTGCACAACAGTTTCAGCTACCACCTGACGCCCGCCGGCGCGATGCTCGAGTCGGGCGCGCACGCGCTGGGCTGCGCCGTCTTTGCGGGCGGCGTCGGCAATACCGAGCTGCAGTTGCAGGCGATCGCCGACCTGCATCCGCAGGGCTATTGCGGCACGCCGAGCTTTCTGAAGATCCTGCTCGA
>CALMIL010000028.1 GCA_937864005.1 uncultured Burkholderiales bacterium | reverse complement strand
TCGGCTTCGTCGACACCTTCGGCAAGGTGTTCTTCGCCGAGTACAGCGGCATCGGCGTCTACCTGCTGATGGCGATCGTCCTCGTCTGGCGTCCGGAAGGGCTGATGCGCCGTGGCTACTGAACAGGCCGAGGTTCGCGCGGTGCCGACCTCGCAGCGGGCATGGATCGCGCCGCTCGCCGCCGCCGGCGTGCTGCTCGCGTTGCCGCTCGTGCTCACGCCCTACACGCAGGATCTGGTCGTCAAGATCGCGATCTTCGCGATCTTCGCGCTGAGCCTCGAACTGCTGGTCGGCATGACCGGCCTCGTGAGCCTCGGGCACGCCGCCTTCCTCGGCATCGGCGCCTATGTCGCGGTGCTCGGCACCGGCGACGGCGGTGCCCCTTCGCTCGTCTGGCTGTTGCCGGCGGCAATCGCCGCGGCGGCGGGCTACGCGCTGTTCGTCGGCGCGCTGAGCCTGCGCACGAAGGGCATCTACTTCATCATGGTGACGCTCGCCTTCGCGCAGATGGCGTACTTCGTCTTCCACGACACCGCCGTGGGCGGCGGCAGCGACGGCATCTTCCTGTATTCCCGGCCGGTGCTCGAGATCGGCGGCAACACGCTCGTCAACCTCGACGACAAGCGCCACTACTATTACGCGGTCGCGGTATCGCTGATCCTGACCTACGCCTTGCTCGCGCTGCTGGCGCGCTCGCGCTTCGGCCATGCGCTCACCGGCATCCGCGTCAACGAGCAGCGCATGCGCGCGGCGGGGTTCGCGACTTATCCGTACAAGCTCGCCGCGTTCGTGATCGCCGGCGCGCTGGCCGGGCTGGCGGGTTTTCTGCTCGCGGTGAAGGACGGCGCGGTGAACCCGGAGTTGCTGTCGTGGCACGAGTCGGGTGCGGTGCTGCTGATGATCATTCTCGGCGGCATCGGCAGTCTGCGCGGCGCGGTGCTCGGCGCCGTCGCGTTCACGCTGCTGCGCGAGTTCTTCCAGTCCGCCGCGCTGCTCGGCGGCCTCGCCGATCATTGGCAGCTCACGCTCGGGCTGACGATCATCGCCTTCGTCGCCTGGCTGCCGAAGGGCTTGATCGGTTTGATGGCCCAGTTGAAGTCGGGCGCACGCAAACGCGGCGGCGGTCATGGCTGAGCCGCTGCTGCGTGCGGACGCGTTGACGCGGCGCTTCGGCGGGCTGACCGCGGTCGGCGGCGTCTCGCTCGCGCTGCGCGCGGGTGAACTGCACGCGGTGATCGGCACCAATGGCGCCGGCAAATCGACGCTCATCAACATGCTGTCGGGCGAACTGGCGGCGACCGGCGGCAAGATCGCGCTCGCTGGCGTCGACGTGACTGCCTGGTCGCAACCGCGGCGCGCGCGAGCCGGCATCGGCCGCAGCTACCAGCGCACGACGATCTTTCCGCCGCTTTCGGTGTTCGAGAACACGCGGCTGTGCGCGCAGGCCGCGCTGCAGCGGCCGTATCAAATCTGGCAGTCGGCGGCGCACTGCGCAAAGAGCTGCGCCGTCGCCGAGCACGCGCTCGCCGCGGCCGGGCTTGCCGCGTTTGCCGACCGCACCGCGGGCCTGCTCAGCCACGGCCAGCAGCGACAGCTCGAGATCGCGATGTGCCTCGCGACCGCGCCGCGCGTGCTGCTGCTCGACGAGCCGCTGGCCGGCATGGGCGCCGAGGAAGCCGAGCGCATGCTCGCGCTGCTGCAGGATCTCAAGCGCGAGCACGCGGTGCTGCTCGTCGAACACGACATGGACGCGGTGTTCCGCGTCGCCGACATGATCACCGTGATGGTGAACGGCGAGGTCATCGCGAGCGACGCGCCGGACGTGATCCGCACCCATCCCGAAGTGCTCGTCGCCTACCTGGGTGAAGACCATGGCTGAGGCAGCGGCGCAACCGGCGCTGCTCGCCGCGAGCGGCATCCACGCCTACTACGGCGAGAGCCACGTGCTGCGCGGCGCCGACCTGCAGATTCCGGCGCACGCCGCAGTTGGCCTGCTCGGCCGCAACGGCATGGGCAAGACGACGTTGATCCGCACCCTGATGGGCTATGTCCCGCCCGCGGCCGGGCAGGTGCACTGGCAGGGGCGCGAGATGACGCGCTCGCCGCCCGAGCGCATGGCGCGCCTCGGGATCGGCTACGTGCCCGAAGGGCGCGGTGTCTTCCCGAACCTGTCGGTGCGCGAGAACCTGATCATGACCGCGCGCGCCGGCGTCGACGGGCGGCGCGAATGGACCTTCGAGCGCGTGATGGAGACCTTTCCGCGCCTCGCCGAGCGCCTCTCGCACGGCGGGCAGCAGCTCTCGGGCGGCGAGCAGCAGATGCTCTCGATCGGCCGTGCGCTGATGACCAATCCGAGCCTCGTCATCCTCGACGAGGCGACCGAAGGCCTGGCCCCGCTGATCGTGGCCGAGATCTGGCGCGTCATCGGCGACATCCGCGCCAGCGGCATCAGCACGCTGATCGTCGACCGCAACTACCGCGCGGTGCTCGCGAACACCGACTTCGCGGTGGTGATGGAGAAGGGGCTCATCGTGCTGGCCGGCGAATCGGCCGATCTGTCGGCCCGGCCCGAGGAACTCGCTCCGCTGCTCGGTGTCTGAGCCTGCGGACCGATCGCAGGCGCCGCGGCGCGGATGCGTGCCTCGCCACAGCCCACTGCCAACCCCGAGCCAGACCATGATTCTCGAGATCGCCGACATCCGTATCACGCCCGGCAGGAACGCCGAATTCGAGGCCGCCCTGCGCGAAGGCGCCGAAACCGTGATCGCGAAAGCCGAGGGCTGCCGCGGCTACGAGGTCCATCACGGCGTCGAATCGCCCGACCGCTATGTGCTGATGGTCTGCTGGGAGACGCTCGAGGACCACACCGTGAGCTTCCGGCAGGGACCGCTCTTCGGCCAATGGCGCGCGATCGTCGGCCCGTTCTTCGCCGCGCCGCCGGCCGTCGAGCACTTCGAGCTCGTCGTGAAGTCGGCCTGACGGTCGCGCCGCGCCGGCGCGCGAACCGCAACGGCGCCGAAACGTTCGCCACCGGCGTTTGTTGCAAACTACGCATTGCGGCCCGAAAACCGACCATTCATGCGCAAACCGATCCTGTGGGGACTCGTCGTCGTGCTCGGCACGGGCGTGGCGCTTGGCGTGTGGCGGGCGCAATCCGGCAGCCCGGGCGCGGCCCGCGGCAGCGGGACGACGCTGGCCGCGCACGACGCGAACGAGGGCCCGGTGAGCGTCTCGACCTTCGTCGCCGAACGCCGTGACTGGCCCGAAACGATCGCGACGAGCGGTACCGTGACGGCGCTCAATACGGTCGAGATCCGCCCCCAGGTCGCCAGCGTGATCGAGAAGGTCCACATCGCCGAGGGCCAGTTCGTGAAGGCCGGCGAGCTGCTCTTCACGCTCGACAGCCGGGCCGACGCAGCGAACCTCGCGAAGGCGCAGGCGCAACTCCAGCGCGACCAGGCGGCGCTCGCCGATGCCGAGCGCCAGCTGGCGCGCAGCCGCGACCTGCTGAACCAGAAATTCGTTTCGCAAAGCGCGGTCGATACCAACCTCACGCTCGTCGAGGGCCAGCGCGCGGCGGTCGGCGCCGACCAGGCGGCGATCGCCGCGGCGCGCGTCGCGCTCTCGTACAGCCGCATCGTCGCGCCGTCGGCGGGGCGCGCGGGGGCGATCGACGTCTATGCCGGCAGCTATGTGCAGCCTAGCGGCGCGCCGCTCGTGACGATCACGCAGCTCGATCCGATCGCGGTCGCCTTCACGCTGCCGCAGCGCAATCTGCAGGACGTGCTCGGCGGGCTGAAGGCGGGCAACGCGCCGGTGAGCGCCGAACTGCCCGACGGCCGCGCGACGCTCACCGGGCGGCTGCAGTTCGTCGACAACGTGGTCGACGCGGCGTCGGGCACCGTCAGGCTGAAGGCGGAGTTCGACAACAAGCAGCACCTGCTGTGGCCGGGTGCCTACGTCAACGTGCGACTCGTCGTTCGCACCCTGCCCGGCGTGATCGTGATTCCGCAGGCGGCGATCATCCAGGGGCCGAGCGCGAAGACTGTATTCGTCGTCGGTGCCGACGGCAAGGCGGCGCAGCGCGAGGTCGAGCTGATCGCCTCGGCCGGCACCCTCGCGGTCGTCAGCGGCATCGCGCCCGGCACGCCGGTGGTGGTCGAAGGCAAGCAGAACCTGCGGCCCGGCAGCGCCGTGCAGCTGCGCGCCGCGGATGGCGCGGCTTCGGGGGCGGCGAGCGCGAACGTCCTGGCGCGCGCGTCAATCGCCGACGGCGCGCGCGCCACGCCGGTCGCCGCGCCGCAGGGCGCGGCGTCGCAGGCGAGGTCCTCTCCGTGACGGCGCGATGAATCTCTCCGAACTCTTCATCCGCCGTCCGGTGATGACGGTGCTCTTGAACGCCGCGATCGTGCTCGCCGGCGTGATCGCCTACGGGCGCATTCCGGTCGCCGCGCTGCCGAGCTACAACACGCCCGTCATCAACGTCTTCGCCGCGCTGCCCGGGGCGAGCCCGGAGACGATGGCGACCTCGGTCGCGCTGCAGCTCGAAAAGCAGTTCGCGACGATTCCGGGGCTGGCCGTCATCAGCTCGTCCAGCACGCTGGGCAGCACCTCGTTGACGCTCGAGTTCGACGAGGGGCGCGACATCGACGCCGCGGCGGTCGACGTGCAGGCCGCGCTGCTGCGCGCGCAGCGCTCGCTGCCGCAGGACATGACGGTGCCGCCGTCGTACCGCAAGGTCAATCCGGCCGACGCGCCGGTCCTCTTCATCGCGCTGCAGTCGCCGTCGATGAACCTTTCTGATCTGAACGACTATGCCGAGCATCTGATCGCGCCGACGCTGTCGACGCTCGAAGGCGTCGCCCAGGTCAACGTCTACGGCCAGAAACGCTATGCGGTGCGTGTCGAGGTGCATCCTGCCGCGCTCGCCGCGCGCAATATCAGCCTGGACGAGCTCACCCGGGCGCTCACGGCGGCGAATGCGAATACGCCGGTCGGCACGCTCGAGGGCAGCCGCCAGACGCTCACGCTGCAGGCGAATCGCCAGCTGCGCAACGCCGCCGAGTTCGCCGACCTGATCGTCGCCAGCCGCGGCGGCAGCGAGGTGCGGCTGCGCGACGTTGCCAGCGTGCAAGACAGCTACGAAACCGTGAAGACGCACGCCACGCTGAACGGCGAGACCTCGATCTCGCTGGCCGTGCTGCGCCAGCCGGATGCAAATACGGTCAAGGTCGTCGACGAAGTGCGCGCCGCGGTTCCCGAGTTCAGATCGCAGCTGCCGGCTTCGGTCAAGCTGACGATCGTCAACGACCGCTCGAGTTCGATCCGCGAGGCGCTGCACGACGTGACGCTGACCTTGATGGGAACGATTGCGCTCGTCGTGCTCGTGATCTTCTTGTTCCTGCGCCGCGTCGTCGCGACGCTGATCCCGACGCTGTCGCTGCCGGTCTCGCTGCTCGGCGCGATCGCGCTGCTGTGGGCCTTCGGCTACAGCCTGGACAACGTCTCGCTGCTCGGCCTCACGCTCGCCGTCGGCCTCGTCGTGGACGACGCGATCGTGATGCTCGAAAACGTCATGCGCCACATCGAGGAAGGCATGGCGCCGTTCGAGGCGGCGCTCAAGGGTTCGCGCGAAGTCGGCTTCACGATCATCTCGATCTCGAGCTCGCTGGTCGCCGTCTTCATCCCGATCTTCTTCATGCCGGGCGTGATCGGACTGCTGTTCCACGAATTCGCGGTCGTCGTCTCGCTCGCGATCATCGCCTCGGCCTTCGTCTCGCTCACCCTCGTGCCGATGCTGGCGAGCCGCTTCATCACCGACCGCGAACACCAGAAGCGGCCCGGGGCGCTGGTGCGGCTGTTCGAGCGCGGCTTCGACGCCACGCTCGCCGGCTACACGCGCACGCTCGACCTTGCCCTGCGGCATCGCTTCGCGGTGCTGCTCGTCGCCTTCGCGACCTTCGCCGCGACGGCGTGGCTGTTCGTGACGATTCCGAAGGGCTTCTTTCCGGAGGAGGATATCGGCCAGCTGCGGATCAGCACCGAGGCGTCGGAGGACATCTCGTTTCCGGCGATGGTCGCGCTGCAGGATCGCGCCGCGGCGATCGTGCGCGCCGACCCGAACGTGGCGACGGTGAGCTCGTTCAACGGCGGCTTCGGTTCGCAGAATACGGGCCGCATGTTCATCAACCTCAAGCCGCGCGCCGAGCGCCAGCCGATGAAGCAGGTCGTCGAGGGCCTGAGGAAGAAGCTGCGCGAGGTGCCGGGGCTGGCCGCCTATCCGCAGCCGGTGCAGAACCTGCAGCTCGGCGGGCGCCCGAGCAAGAGCCAGTTCCAGTACATCCTGCAAAGCGTGAAGGCCGATGCGCTGGGCGACTGGGCGCAGAAGCTGCAGGACAAGCTGCGCGCCGATCCGATGTTCCGCGACGTGACGAGCGACTCGCAACTGAAGGGCCTGCAGGCGAGCCTGAAGATCGACCGCGACCGCGCCAATACGCTGGGCGTCGACATCGACGCCGTGCGCTCGAGCCTGTATTCGGCGTTCGGCGAGCGCCAGGTCTCGACCATCTATACGCCGGCCGACAGCTACCAGGTGATCATGGAGGTGGCGCCCGAGTCGAAGGCCGACGAGAGCGCCTTCGACGCCATCCATGTACGCAGCAAGAGCGGTGCGCTCGTGCCGCTGTCGAGCTTCGCGACGGTCGAGCGCAGCGTCGGGCCGACGGCGATCAACCATGTCGGGCAGCTGCAGGCGGTGACGGTATCGTTCAACCTCGCGCCGGGCGTGCCGCTGGGCAACGCGACCGACCGCATCGAGCGCTACCGCGAAGAGCTGCGCATGCCGGCATCGATCATCACGTCCTACGGCGGCGACGCGGCGGTGTTCAAGAGCTCGCAGGCGAGCCAGGCGATCCTGATCATCTCGGCGCTGCTCGTCATCTATGTGCTGCTGGGCGTGCTCTACGAGAGCTATGTCCATCCACTGACGATCCTCGCCGGGCTGCCGTCGGCGGCGGTCGGCGCGCTGCTGACGCTGCAGCTCTTCGGCATGGAGCTGACGCTGATCGCGACGATCGGCATCCTGCTCTTGATCGGCATCGTCAAGAAGAATGCGATCCTGATGATCGACTTCGCGCTCGACGCCCAGCGCAGCAGGGGACTCGCCCCCGCGCAGGCGATCCGCGATGCCTGCGTGCTGCGCTTTCGCCCGATCATGATGACGACGCTCGCCGCGATGTGCGGCGCGGTGCCGATCGCGCTCGGGCTCGGTGCGGGCGCCGAATTGCGCCAGCCGCTGGGCCTCGCGGTCGTCGGCGGGCTCGTCTTCTCGCAGGCGATCACGCTCTACATCACGCCGGTGATCTACCTCTATCTCGATCGTTTCAGCGGCAAGGGACCGGTGACGCGCCGCGAGCTTGCGGCGCCGGCCTGAACCTGGGCGTGCCGCGGGTTGCCGAAGACCTGGGAGTCTGGACATGACGATGAAAGTGATCGGGGAAGGGCATCGACCGGCGTCTCGCCGCCCGGCGCGGTTCGCTGCGCCGTTGCTCGCCGCCCTGCTGGCCGCAGGCTGTGCATCGACCGAGATCGGTGCGCAATGGACCGACCCGCAGTGGCCCAGGCAGTCGCTGCGGGGGACGACGGTGCTCGTCGTCTGCGACGCCCCCGATACGACCGTGCGCCTGCTGTGCGAGAGCCGTTTCGCGGCCCGCCTGGCCTCGCTCGGCGCCAGGCCGGTGACGCCGCCGGTGAGCGAGCAGACCGGCGGCCCGTCCGGCTCGCAGGCCGCGCTGCCGGCGGCGCGCGCGGCGGGGGCGCGATCGATCTTTCAGACGACGCTCAGGCAGGACAACTCGGTAGTCAGCACCGGGCCGACGTTCAGCTTCGGCATCGGCGGCTTCGGCGGATCGGGCGGGGGCGGCGGCGTGGGTGGCGGCGTCGGCGTCGCGATGCCGGTCGGCGGTTCGGGCGGCACCGGCCTTGCGGCGAGCAGCACGCTCGTCGATGCCGCGGGCAACGGCCAGGTCATCTGGAGTGCCCGTGCCACCGCGCCAGCGGCGACCGACGTGTCGGCCCAGATCGACGAGTTGGCAAACGTGCTCGTCGGTGCGCTCGAGAAGGCCGCACTCTTCTAACCGATCGAGCCACTTGTCAAGAGTCGAAACGCTACCCCCCCGTTCGTGGGGGGGTGCCGTTGTGCCGTGATGGATGTCAACGCAGAATCGGAATTCTCACAACCCGTTCAGGAGAATCAGGATGACACTCGCATCTCGTGCCATGCGGCTTGCGCCGATCGCGGCGCTGCTCGCAGGCTTCGGCACGGCACACGCCATGTCGAACAACACCGCGCCGTCGAACTGGCGGTTCAATTCGTCCTCGACGTTCAATGGCGTCAATTTCGACGGCGTCGCACGCCTTCTCTTCGACAGCGACGGAGATCTGAACAACGGCGCCTACGTCTGCTCGGGTACGCTGCTCGCGGGCGGCATGTACGTGCTGACCGCGGGTCACTGCGCCGACAACTTCAATGTGATGCAGATCGATTTCGGCATCAACAACGATGTCGCCACCGCGACGCGCGGTGCCGCCGCAGCCTACCTCAAGCCCGGCTGGAACGGTACGCTGTCGACCGGTGCCGATATGGCGATCATCAAGCTCGACCAGAAGGTGGAAGGCATCCAGGGCTTCAACATCGACACCCAGAGCGCGCTCGGCAAGCAGGTGCTGATGATGGGCTACGGTACGACGACGGTGGGCAACACGGCCACCGCCCCGAACTGGAACGAGTGGGGCCACGGCCACTACGGCTACAACACCTTCGACGTGACCTCGAAGGTGTTCCTCGACGCCTGGGACGGCTCGGGCGACAATACCTACGGTGAAGAATTTGTCGCCGATTATGACGGCGGCCCCCCCAGCCAGGCCCATCCGGAAGGTCGAAACAATACGCTCGGCATCGTCGCCGGCATGACGGGCAACCTCTGGACGAGCAACAATGGCGACGCCATCGAGTCCCTGATCACGGGCGGCGATTCGGGCGGCGGCGACTTCGTCTGGAACGGCAGCGAATGGCTGGTCACCGGCGTGCACAGCTGGGGCTGGCAGTTCTGCGGCGGCCGCATCAGCCCGAGTTGCGACTACAGCAGCGCCAACAGCGGCAGCTGGGGCGATCTGATGGCTTCGACCGCCGTGTACAGCAATGTAGGCTGGATCAACTCGATCGCCGCCATCCCCGAGCCCGAAACGTATGCGCTGATGCTTGCCGGCCTCGCCGTCGTGGCCAGCGTCGCGCGTCGCCGCCGCAACGGCTGATTGCGCTGCATTGCCGGCGCAACGCGCGCCGGCAGGCGATGGCAAGCCCCGCCCCAAGCGACGGGGCTTTTTGCTGGGCGCTTCCCGGATGCGCGTCTACGCCGGCAGCGGCAGCGGACGCTGGCGCAGCGCGAGCACCGCGCCGAGCGCGAGCATGGTGGCCGACACCGCGAGACCGGCGCGCAGTCCGCCGCCGCCGTCGGCAAGGCGGCCGACGAGACTCGGGCCGACGATCTGCCCGACCGCGAAGACGATCGTGAATGCGCTGATTCCCGCCGGCCATGCCGCCGGCTGCAGGTTGTGGCGCACAAGGGCCGTGGTCGACGCGACGAGCGACAGGAAGACGGCGCCGAACAATCCTCCCGATACGAACGCCGGCACGGCCTGCGCCGAGACGACGGGCAGCAGCGTCGCGACCGCAAGCAGCGCGCTCAGGATCGCGAGCGCCTTGCCGCCGCGCTGGCGCTGCAGCAACCCGGCCCACAGCCAGGGCGACGCCATCACGCCGAATCCGAGCAGCGTGTAGAAGGCGACCAGCGCGCCGGTCGACATCTGCTGTTCCTTGAGCAGCGTGATGATGAAGGTCATGTAGCCGATATAGCCGAGGCCGAACATGAAATACGACGCCAGGCCAAAGCCGAACGGCCGCCAGTCGAAGCGGCCGTGTGCCGCGCGCGCGGCGGCCGCGTCGCGCAGCATCGCGGTGCTGCGCGCGATCGGCACGGTCGATGCGAGCGCCAGCGCGGCGAGCCCGATCCAGCCCCATTGCCAGCCCGGCCGGCCGGCTTGCGTTACCGACAGGGCGATGATCGGCGGCAGCGCGAGCGCGCTGGCCGCGATCCCGAGGCCGGTCCCGCCGTAGTAGAGCCCGAGCACGAACCCCGGGGTGATGCGCGAGCCGCTCGCCAGTTGCGAACCGAGCCGGGCGGCGAGCAAGCCACCGGCGACGAACATCGCGGCGCTTGCGACGCCAGTCAGAAACCGCAATGTGCAGAGCAGCGCGTCCGAAGCCGTGAATCCGTGCAGCGCGAGCAGCAGCGTGGTGCCGACGCTGCCGCCGACGAGCGCGGTGCGCGCGCCGACGTTCGCGAGCAGCGCCGGCGCCAGCAGTGCGCCGCCGAGGTAGCCGGCGGCGTTGGCGGTATTCATCGCGCCCGCGGTGAAATAGCTCCAGCCCAGATCGTCGCGCATCGGCGGCAGCAGCACCGCATACGAGAATCGCGCCAGGCCGAGCGAGACGGCAGCGCCGAGGGCGAGCGCAAGCGCCGTGACGAGCGCCTCGCGATCGGTGCGTTGGGCGCCCGACACGCTGCCTTGCGCCGGCCGTTCAGTCGGTGCCGCCGGCGTCGGACCGGCGGCGATGCGTATCGGTGATGCGGCCGAGGATCGCCTGCAGCGCCGTCTTCAGCTTGTCGGCCGCGCCGTCGATCGCCTGGTGGAGGTTGTCCGCCACATCCGCCACGGCGACCGGGGGGTGACGCTCGAGCCGCGCCTCGATCAGACAGCGCTTGTCGCCGGCGCCTGCCTTGCCCGCATTCTCGTCGCTCAGGTGAACCTCGACGCGCGTGACGTGGTCGCGCACGTGGCGCAGCGTGCGTTCGACCACCGCCTCGACATGCGCCGCGAGAGCCTGGCTGCCGTCGATATGCTTGTCGGTATTGACCTGGATCTGCATCGTCGCGCCTATCGTTCCAGGGCTACGGCTTCGTGGCGCTCAAGACGGCCTGCAGCTTGGCCTCGTCCTCGTGCGTGAGCGAGGTCTTGAGGATCTTGCCGCCAGTGCCCTGCAACTCCTCCATCACCTTGTCGGGTGTCGCGCCGCGGGCCAAAACGAAGAGCACCGAGCCACCGGGCTGCATCTGCTGCGCGAGGTCCTTCATGAACTTGTCGTCGATGCCGAGGTCGGTCAGCGCGCCCGAGACCGCGCCCGCGCTCGCGCCGACCGCCGCGCCGAGCAGCGGCATCATGAAGATCAGGCCGATCAGCGCGCCCCAGAAGCCGCCGCTGAGCGCGCCCGCGCCGGTCAGATTCATCGCCTGGTGCAGCTTGACCTTGCCCTTCGCGTCCTTCGTCGCGACGACCGCATCCTCGAGGTCGATCAGGTAGTCCTTCTGCAGCTTGCGCAGCTTGAGGCGAACCTCCTCGGCCTGGAACTCCTGCTCGTAGCTCACCACCACCAATGTGCTCATTTGCTTCCTCCAAAGCTGATCCGAAACCGGCTCCCACTGTAGCCGCTTCTCGTCCGGGTCGAGCCTGCAGGCGCGCAATGGCTGCGTGGCCGATGGTCAATTCGCGTGCGGTGGATCGGACTTCGCACCCCTTCTTGCGTAGCTGGATATCGCGTCGGCGGCCGGCGCAACCGCGCCGTGCCGGCAACAATGCGGCGCAAGGCGTCGAACCCCCAGGATCACCATCGATGAGCGAGCGCAGCTACTACCTCGAGGACTTCGAGCCCGGCGTCGCCTGCCTCAGCCCGCCGCGCACGATCAGCGAGGAAGAGGCGATCGGCTTCGCGCGCCGCTACGACCCGCAGTACTTTCATAC
>CALMIL010000027.1 GCA_937864005.1 uncultured Burkholderiales bacterium | reverse complement strand
CGTCGCCGCGTTCGCCGGCTGGCAGGTCGTGCTCGACGGCAGCGCGATCGCGCTCGCGGTCGGCTTTGCGGCGGCGGTCGGCGTCTTCTTCGGTTTCTATCCGGCGCGGCGCGCGGCTTCGATGCTGCCGATCGACGCGCTGCGCTACGAGTGAACCGCGCCGCCGCGGCGCGCAGCCGTCATGCGGCCGATCGACGCGCCGCGCGACGAGTGAGCCGCGCCGGCGCGGCGCGCCAATAGACTGTGGCGTGATGCAAACCTACCTCGTCGGCGGCGCGGTGCGCGACCGGCTGCTCGGCCTGCCGCTGACGGATCGTGACTGGGTCGTCGTCGGCGCGACGCCGCAGCAGCTGCTGGCCGCTGGCTACCTGCCGGTCGGGCGCGACTTCCCGGTCTTCCTGCACCCACAGACGAAGGAAGAGGTCGCGCTCGCGCGCACCGAGCGCAAGACGGCGCCGGGCTACCACGGCTTCGCGTTCCATGCCGCGCCCGATGTGACGCTCGAGCAGGATCTGTCGCGCCGCGACCTGACGATCAACGCGATGGCGCAGGACGCCGCCGGCCGCCTGATCGACCCCTTCGGCGGCGCGCGCGACCTCGCCGACCGCGTGCTGCGCCACGTGAGCAGCGCGTTCGCCGAGGACCCGGTGCGCATCCTGCGTCTGGCCAGGTTTGCGGCGCGGTTCGCCGACTTCGCCGTCGCCGATGAAACGCTCGCCCTCGCGCGCCGGATGGTCGCGAGCGGCGACGTTGACGCCCTCGTCGCCGAGCGCGTCTGGCAGGAACTCTCGCGCGGTTTGATGGAACAGCGGCCGTCGCGCATGTTCGACGTGCTGCGCGACTGCGGCGCGCTGGTCAAGCTGCTGCCCGAGGTCGGCCGCCTGTGGGGCGTGCCGCAGCGCGCCGACTATCACCCGGAGGTCGATACCGGCGTCCACCTGATGCTCGTGCTCGATGTCGCGGCGCGGCTGGCCGCGCCGCTCGCGGTGCGCTTCGCCTGCCTGTGCCACGACCTCGGCAAGGGCACGACGCCGGCCGACGAGTGGCCGCGCCACGTCGGCCACGAGCAGCGCAGCGTGCGCCTGACGCACCAGTTGTGCGAACGCTGGCGCGTGCCGACCGCATGCCGCGAACTCGCCGTCGTCGTCGCCCGTGAGCACGGCAACATCCACCGCAGCGGCGAGTTCGGCGCCGCCGCGCTCGTGCGGCTGCTCGAACGCTGCGACGCGTTTCGCAAGCCGGCGCGCTTCGACGAGATCCTCTTCGCCTGCGAATGCGACGCCCGCGGCCGGCTCGGCTTCGAGGACGCCGCGTATCCGCAGCGGGCGCGGCTGCTGCACGTGCTCGGCCTCGCGCAAGGCTGCGACGCCGGCGCGGTCGCCGAAGCCGCGCTCGCCCGCGGTCAGCGCGGCCCGGCGGTTGGTCAGGCGGTGCAGACGGCGCGCATCGCGGCGGTTGCGGCCGGGCTGGGCTGAGCGTCGATCTTCGTTGCCGGAGCAATAGCGGGACGCGGCTCGCGACGCGAAGCAGCGACGCGGCGGCCGGATCGGCCAACGTCGGCACGCCGCCGTCGAGTCGTCAACCCGCTGGGATCAACTCAAGTGCCTACCTGCCGCCGGGCACGACCTCGGCGACCAGTTTGTGGTCCATGGAGGCGAGGCGCTCCGCGCGAGCGAACGCGGGCAGTCGGCGAACCCATCGTGAACCTCGTCATTCTGAACGGGTGCCTGATCGACCAGTGCGATCGGCGCGTTTACATCCAGCAGTTTCACCGTCCCGGAAGTTCGTCGCGCAACCGACTGACCAGTTCGGGAGTCACCGGGACCGCCGCGCGGCGGCCCGGCAGCAGCGGTATGCCATTTCGCTCGGCCCCTGCCGTGCCAGCGCTGCTCGCCAAGCCCTCGCGGGCCAGCACGGAGATCACTTCACCGACGCTCCTGCGATCGCGTTCGGCGATGTGTCTGGCAGCGGTGAGGATGTCATCGTCGATGACGAGGGTGGTACGCATATCGAATCTCCTGATGCGGCGCATCATGCATTGCGCATCAGTTCTCCGCGTACCGCCCCGCAAAGCGCTGCCGCAACTCGCGCTTCAACAGCTTGCCGCTCGGGTTCTTCGGCAGGCTGTCGACGAAGACGACTGCCTTCGGGCATTTGAAGGCGGCCAGCTGCGCGTGCGCGTGCGCGAGCACGTCGGCCTCGGTCAGCGTGCGGCCGGCCTTGGCGACGACGACCGCGGTCACCGCCTCGATCCAGTGCGGATGCGGCAGGCCGACGACGGCGACCTCGCTGATCGCATCGAGCCGGTACAGCGCCTCCTCGACCTCGCGGCTGGCGACGTTCTCGCCGCCGGTCTTGATCATGTCCTTCTTGCGGTCGACGACCGTGATGTAGCCCTCGTCGTCGATCGTCGCCAGGTCGCCCGAATGAAACCAGCCGCCGGCAAACGCGGCCGCGGTGCGCTCGGGGTCGTTGAAGTAGCCCTGCAGCAGCTGCGGCGAGCGGTGCACGATCTCGCCGACCTCGCCCACGGCCACGTCGCGCATCGCGTCGTCGACGACGCGCGTCTCGACATTGAGCACCGGGCGCCCGGCCGAGCCGGGTTTGCGCAGCTGGTCCTCGGGCTTGAGCACGGTCGCGAGCGGCGCGATCTCGGTCTGGCCGTAGAAATTCCACAGCCGCATGTGCGGCATCCGTTCGGTGAGCTCGCGCATCACGGCGACCGGCATGATCGATGCGCCGTAGTAGCCCTTGCGCAAGCTCGACAGGTCGCACTGCTCGAACAGCGGCGAACGCAGCAGGCCGATCCAGACCGTCGGAGGCGCGAAGAAGGCGCTGATGCGGTGGCGTTCGATCAGCGGCAGCACGTTGTCGGGCGTCGGCGCGGCGGTGATGACGCTGCTGCAGCCGAGGTAGACGCAGGGCCCGAGGAAGACGTCGAGCTGCGCGCAGTGGTACAGCGGCAGCGCGTGCAGCACGCTATCGCCTTGCGCGATCTCGCCGTCGACGATGCAGCTGACGTACTGGTCGATCACCGCGCCGTGCGTCAGCATCGCGCCCTTCGGCGCCGACTCGGTGCCGCTCGTGTAGACGATCTGCAGCAGGTGGTCGCGGCCGATATCGGCCTCCTGCGGCGCCTGCGTGCAAGCGGCCAGCTCGTCGAAATTCAACGCACCGGCCAGCGGCTCGCCGGGCTGCTCGGACGGCAGCCACAGCAGCCGCTCGACGCGCGTCTCGAGCGCCGCCGCCTGCCGGCCGAGCGCGGCCAGGCCGCTGTCGACCGCCAGCAGCCTCGCCCCCGAGTGGCGCAGGATGTAGGCCGCCTCGTCGGCACCCAGCATGAAGTTGACCGGCACGAGCACCGCACCGATGCGCGCCAGCGCGAAGCGCAGCGCGGCAAATGCGTGCGAGTTGCGCGCCAGCACCGCGACGCGGTCGCCGGCGGCGATGCCCTGCGCCTGCAACCCAGCCGCAAGCCGGCCGGCGACGGCATCGAACTCGCGCCACGTCCACGCGACCTCGCCGCAGCGTATTGCCGCCTTGTGCGGCAGACGCGCCGCCGTGCGGCGCAACAGGTCGGCGAGGGTCTGGCGGTTCAGCAGATCGGGCATCGCGGGCCTCCAGCAGGGTTGGAGTCGGCATCGTATCGTCGGCCGGCCGCGCGAGTGAGAGACACGGGCATCTATGATCGCCGCCGATGAGCCGTTCCCCGTCTCCGCGCGTTCGCCCGGCCCTGCTCGCCGCGGCGTGGCTCGCCGCATTGCCGCTGCAGGCGGCGGCGAGCGAGGCATCGGCCGCGTCGCACTGCACGGCCGACGAGCAGACGCTGTTTGCGTGCAGCACCGGGCGCAAGCGGCTGTCGGTCTGCGCCTCGGCGCAACTGACCAGGGACGCCGGCAGCGTGCAATACCGCTTCGGCGCACCCGGCCGCAGCCCGTTCGTGCTGCCGGCGGCCGACGCCGGCTGGCGCGCCACGGTGCGCGGCGGCGGCCTGATGTTCTCCGGCGGCGGCGGCGCATACCTCGCGTTCGCGAACCCGCCTTATCGCTACGTCGTCTACTCGGCGATCGGCCGCGGCTGGGGCAGCAGGGCCGGCGTCGTCGTCGAAAAGCACGGCCGCCGCATCGCGAGCCTGCCTTGCGTCGGCGCGACGGCCTCGACCCTAGGCCCGGACCTGTTCGAGCGCGCCGGCATCGCCGAAGACCCGCTG
Source organism: uncultured Burkholderiales bacterium (assembly GCA_937864005.1). Classification (GTDB taxonomy): domain Bacteria; phylum Pseudomonadota; class Gammaproteobacteria; order Burkholderiales; family Burkholderiaceae_C; genus CAIKUF01. The sequence continues at coordinate 1,351 of CALMIL010000027.1, read as the reverse complement.
GGCTTCGAATTGCCCTGAACCCGCACCGGAGCACTCCGCACGGCGTCCCGGCCCCGCGAAGATAGGGATTGCCAGCCGGGGCGTGCCGGCCTCAGAGTGCGGCCTGCGGCGCAACGCCGATCGGCCACCACACCACAGGAGCAACGAATGATCCAGGTCGACGCCCAGACCCTGCGCGAGGTCGCGCCGCACTTCAGCGGCGAACTCTTCCAGCGCCAGGACGCGATCATCTCGGCGGTCGGTGCGGTGCTGGCCGAGACGCTCGCCTCGTATTCCATCGACAGCCGGCTGCGGATCGCGCACTTTCTCGGCCAGACCTGCCACGAATCGGCCGGCTTTCGAACCACCGAGGAGTTCGCCTCCGGCGCGCGCTACGAAGGCCGCGTCGACCTCGGCAACAACCAGCCCGGCGACGGACCGCGCTACAAGGGGCGCGGGCTGCTGCAGCTCACCGGCCGCGCGAACTACCGCGCGCTCGGGGCCATCCTCGGCGTCGATCTCGAGCACGACCCGGAGCTGGCCGCCGAACCGGTGCTGTCGCTGAAGATTGCCTGCGAGTACTGGAAGCGCAGGAAGATCAACGCCGCCTGCGACCGCGACGATATCGTCGAGGTGACAAGGCTGGTGAACGGCGGCACGAACGGGCTCGAAGACCGGCGCGTCTGCACGACGAAGGCAAAGACGGCCGTCGCGCGAATCGAAGGCTTCGTGCTGGCCGGCGCGGCGCCGCCCGCCGACGGGCGCCCGGTGCTGCGCCGCGGCTCGAAGGGCGCTGCCGTCACCGAACTGCAACGCGCGCTGCGCAAGCAGGGTTTCATGCTCGCCGTCGACGCCGACTTCGGCCCCGGCACCGAGGTTGCCGTCGCCGCATTCCAGCGCGAGCAGGGCCTCGACGTCGACGGCATCGTCGGCAAGGGCACATGGGCGGCGCTGGACAAGGCCAGAGAGCGCAGTGCCCGACGCCGATAGAGCTACGGTCTCGAGCGGCGGCGCTCGCGGGGGCGCGGACGTGCAATTGACCGATGCCTGAACGAGTCGAGTGGCAGCGCCTCGCGTCACTTTGGAAACCGAGATTGCCCATCCTCGCGCAGACGTGGCGCTGCAGCTGGACAATGCAGACGCGGCAAGCTCAGCATCGGGGCGCGACGTCGGGAGGGCATACGCCATGAACGTGGACGACTTCATCGAGATCAATGCCGGAGTGCGTGGCGGCAAGCCTTGCTTCAAGGGCTCGCGCATCACGGTCTACGACGTGCTCGAGTACATGGCCGGCGGGATGCCCGAGGCCGAACTCCTCGACAACTTCCCCGCGCTCACGCCCGAACATCTGCGCGCCGCCTTGATGTTCGCC
>CALMIL010000026.1 GCA_937864005.1 uncultured Burkholderiales bacterium | reverse complement strand
GCCGGCGCGACTGCCTACAATCGCGCTCCCATGCCCGCCGTCTCGTTCCAAGCCGTCGCCAAGGTCTATCCGGGCGCGAGGCCCGGGCAGACGCTGCGCGTACTCGACGGCGTGAGCTTCGATATCGAGGAGGGCGAGTTCTTCGGCCTGCTGGGCCCGAACGGCGCGGGCAAGACGACGCTGATCAGCATCCTCGCCGGGCTCGCGCGCGCGACGAGCGGGCAGGTCCGCGTGCACGGCCGCGACGTCGTCGCCGACTATGCGGCGGCACGCCGGCAGCTCGGCATCGTGCCGCAGGAACTGGTGTTCGATCCGTTCTTCTCGGTGCGCGAGGCGCTCGTGCTGCAAAGCGGCTATTTCGGCGTCCGCGACAACGGTGCCTGGATCGACGAGCTGCTGCATCACCTCGGCCTGGCCGACAAGGCGGATGCCAACATGCGCCAGTTGTCGGGCGGGATGAAGCGGCGCGTCCTCGTCGCCCAGGCGCTCGTGCACCGGCCTGCGGTGATCGTGCTCGACGAGCCGACGGCGGGCGTCGATGTCGAGCTGCGCCAGACGCTGTGGAGCTTCATCGCTCGCCTGAACCGCGAAGGCCGCACCGTGCTCCTGACGACCCACTATCTCGAGGAGGCCGAGGCGCTGTGCGGGCGCATCGCGATGCTCAAGCAGGGCCGCGTCGTCGCGCTCGACCGCACCTCGGCGCTGCTCGCCGGCACCGCGAGCACGATGCTGCGCTTCAAGACCGACGCGCCGCTGCCGCCGGCACTCGCGGCGCAGGCGCGCGTCACCGGGCGCATCGTGCAGCTGACGGCGCGCGACGCCGCCGAGGTCGAGACGCTGCTCGCCGCGCTGCGCGCCGCGCGCGTACCGGTCGAAGACCTGGAGATCGGCCGTGCCGATCTCGAGGACGTCTTCATGGAGATCATGCAGTCCACGCCGCCATCGCCGGTCGAATTCGATCGCGCCGCCGCCTGATGGAGTCCGCGCTCGCGGGCGCCGGCGCGCTGTTTTACAAGGAGGTACTGCGCTTCTGGAAGGTCGGCTTCCAGACGATCGCGGCGCCCGTCTTGACGGCGATGCTCTACCTGCTGATCTTCGGCCACGTGCTCGAAGGCCGGGTCAAGGTCTTCGGCAGCCTCGGCTATACGAGCTTCCTGATCCCCGGCCTGGTGATGATGAGCGTGCTGCAGAACGCGTTCGCCAACAGTTCGTCGTCGATCGTGCAGAGCAAGATCACCGGCAACCTCGTGCTGCTGCTCGTCACGCCGCTTTCGCACTGGGCGTGGTTCGTCGCCTACGTCGGCGCGTCGGTGCTGCGCGGGCTGGCGGTCGGCGCCGGGGTGCTGGCCGTCACGCTGTGGTTCGCGCCGCTGCACGCCGCCGAGCCGTGGTGGATCGTCGTCTTCGCCGTCGCCGGCGCCGCGATCATGGGCGCGCTCGGCCTCGTCGCCGGGCTGTGGGCCGACAAGTTCGACCAGATCGCCGCGTTCCAGAATTTCATCGTCGTGCCGATGACCTTCCTGTCGGGCGTGTTCTATTCGGTCGGCTCGCTGCCGACAGCGTGGCAGGTGTTCAGCCACCTGAACCCGTTCTTCTATATCGTCGACGGGTTCCGGCGCGGCTTCTTCGGCGTGAGCGACGTCTCGCCCTGGACGGCGCTCGCGGTCGTCCTCGCGAGCCTGGCGCTGGTATGCGCCCTGTGCCTCGAGCTGCTGCGCCGCGGGTACAAGATCAGGCACTGAAGCCCATCGCCCGCGCCCGCCGCCGGCTCGACTAAAATCGCGCCACCATGGCCGATCCCACCCCGTCCGACGTCGAGCGCTATATCGCCGAGGCGCTGCCCTGCGATCACATCGAGGTCGAGGGCGATGGCCGCCACTTCTTCGCCACCATCGTTTCGACGGCGTTCGAAGGCAAGCTGCGCGTGCGGCGCCATCAGCAGGTCTACGACGCGCTCGGCGACCGCATGCACGAGCAGATTCACGCGCTGTCGATGAAGACGCTGACCCCCGCCGAGTGGGCACAGTCGGCGGCGCAAGGAACGCACCACCACTGAAGGCCGCGCCGCAGCCTGCCTGCGGCCGTGGCGGGCCGTGACGGGCCCGACCCCGCCGATGCAGCGCCGGGCGAATCCGGGACCCTAGAAACGGCAGTCGACCGCTCGAGAACCTCACGAGAACCGCATGAACGCCGATTCGTGCCGCTTGGACGAATGTCACCTGTCGGGTGGACGCGCTACGCACTCGCCAGCGCCGCGCTCGGCGCGCCATGCGGCGTTGCTCCTCCTTGCGGGCATGAGCCCGCCGCGTCCAGCCCAAGCGAAGCGCAGGGCAAGCCTGCGCCTAGCCTTGCCTGGCACGCCGATCACGGCGCCGGCGCGCGCGTCCGACTGCCGTTTCTAGGGTGACATGGACAGACTCCTCATCCGCGGCGGCCGCCGCCTGAACGGCGAGGTCACGATCTCGGGCGCGAAGAA
>CALMIL010000025.1 GCA_937864005.1 uncultured Burkholderiales bacterium | reverse complement strand
CGCATGCCGTAGTGGCGGCACAGATCGTCGTAGCGCCGCGTCAGCTCCTGTTGCTCGGCCAGGTTGTTGAACGCCGCCGAGAGGCTGTCGGTGCGGTGCTCCTCGGGCACGCCGCCCAGGCGCCACAGCGCGGCCTGCAGCCCGGTGCACAGCGCCAGGAAGCTCTCGCCGCCGGTGACGACGCTGGCGTGGCGCCAGCCCGAGTGCGCGAGCGCGAACTGGTACAGCCGGTGCTCGAAGACGGCACCCCCGATCTCGATACCGAGATCGTCGGCGACGGTAAAGTCCGACAGACCCAGCCGGCCCGGCGGGTGTTCCTGCGCGAAGTAGACCTCGCGTTCGGCGCCGTGCACGGCGCGCCATTGGCGCACGCGCCGCTGCAGGGTACGCAGGATGCCGGCGCCGTACTCGCCGGGGTGGCGGCGCTGCATCTCCTCGAGCAGCGTGACGGCGTTGAGTTGGGCGTCGCCTTGCAGCAGCGGCACGATCTCGGCGTCCCATACGTCGCCCAGCGGGTCGGCGCGGGTGCGCCAGCTTCGCCGCGCTTGTTGCGACGGCAGCGTCTGGCTGCTCTCGATGCGCCGGGCGCTGCGCTCGCTGATGCCCGCCTTCGCGGCGGCCGCAGCCTGGGTGCGTGTCTTGCGATGTTCCTTGTACTTCAGCACTTGGTGGTCCGTGATCTTCTTGCCGGGCATGCGCTTGGCCTCGATGTCTCGATGACCTCACGCTATCCCCGCACCCCGGACCTACCCGGCGTCAGCCTCGACCGGCCAAGATAGTTGTCGTCGACCGGCCAAGGTAATTGTCGCCAACCAGGGCGCGGCGCTGCCCGACGATATTGCTGCGCTGGCAAGCTCGGCCAGCATGCCTGCAACGGCGCAAGCTGCAGGGCGACCGCGGATCGAGATCCTGGCGGCGAACTCGCGAGGCGCGCCCAATGTGGCAGCGGTCAGCGTGCTGGCCGCGGAGTTCCAGGGCGTCAAGGAACTCGACGACGTCTATGTGGCGCTGCACCTTTCCCAGGCGCAGAAGCTGGTCTTTGGGGCCGCGCTCCCGCAGGTGACGGCGATCTCGCTGCAGCTTCATCACACTGCGCAGATACCCGCCGCGCGGGCACGACTGGAAGAACTGTTGAAGACTACGCTGAAGGGCGAGCCTCTGGCGATCCTCGACTTCGAGACGCTTAACCCGTTCTATGGCCAGACGCTGGCCATGTTCGCCGCAATATTCGGCTTCATCTCGGTGTTGATGGGAGCGATCGTGCTGTTCACTGTCAGCAACACGATGAGCATGGCAGTGGTGGAGCGAACAGCCGAGATCGGCACGTTGCGTGCCATCGGCCTCAGGCGGGGAGGCATTCGCGCGATGTTTATCGGTGAGGGCATCGTGCTGGGTTGCTTCGGCGTGCTGGTCGGCTACATCGCAGCCCTCGGCGCAGCGTGGACGATTAACCGTCTCGGCCTGACTTGGACGCCGCCGGGGCGCATCGAGCCGATACCGCTATCAGTCCGCCTGTCCGGCGAGTACGGCATGATGCTCGCCAGCGGAATCGTGCTCATCCTTGTGGCGGGTGTGTCCGCCCTCGTTCCCGCTTCGCGCGCGTCACGCATGAACATCGTGGACGCGCTGCGCCATGTTTAGCGGCGCTGCCACTGGTCCCGGATGTCAGCCAAAAGGCAACAACTGCCGTCACCATGATTGCGAAGAGATTTGAGTTGCATCACATCGCCCGTGATGTCAAACTTCGACCGTGCGTCTCGTCCTGGACACCGATGTGATCGTCGCCGCCCTGCGGAGCCCGACCGGCGCCTCGGCGGCGTTGCTTGAAGCCGCGCTGGACGGCAAGGTCATTCTGGTGGCCAACGTGGCACTGGTGCTCGAGTACGAGGCCACCTGCTCTCGGGCAGAACATCGGGCGGCGGCTGGCCTGACGGCGAGTGAGGTTGCGACTTTCGTCGACGCAGTCGCGGCGTTGGTCGAGCCGGTGCAATCGCATTTCGTCTGGAGGCCGCAGTTGAAGGATCCCGCCGATGAAATGGTGCTGGAGGCTGCGGTCAACGGCCGCGCCGAAGCGATCATCACATTCAATCGGAGAGACTTCGGCAACATACCTGCGCGCTTCGGTGTCGAGGTTGCGCTGCCCAAAGATGCGCTCCAAAAGGTCTCGACATGAGTGAAACATCCACCTACCCGTTGCGGCTTCCTCGATCAGTGAAGGCGGCAGTGGAAAAGCTGGCACGGGAAGAAGGAATCAGCATGAACCAGTTCGTCGCTACGGCGGTGGCGGAAAAGCTGGCCGTCTTGAATGCTGAGGCGTTCTTCGCCGAGCGTCGCCGGCGCGCGGATCCGGCCGCCCTGCGCCGGATGCTCCGGCGCAAAGGCGGCGAAGCTCCTCGGCGAGGCGACGAGATTGAATAGTCATCGCCGCCGCATCGCGCCCTGCCTGGAAAGCCCGCGATGAAACGAACGCATGCCCTTCGATCTGCGGCGCTGGCCGCCTGGCTCGTCTTCACCGCGCTCGCCCAAGCCGCCCCCGACGCCCAGACCATCCTCGCCGCCAGCGATGCCGTACGCAATCCGCCCAAGCCGTTCGCCGTCACCGTGTCGCTGCTCGAATACCGCAATTCGAAGCAGACCGACGGCAACACGCTCGTGGTCTACTCGAAGGCCGACGACGCGAGCGGGCAGTACCGCAGCCTGATCCGCTTCGTCGCGCCGCAGCGCGACGCCGGCAAGCTGATGTTGAAGAACGGCAACGACCTGTGGTTCTACGACCCGTCCAGCCAGGCGAGCATCCGCCTGTCGCCGCAGCAGCGGCTGCTCGGGCAGGCGTCGAACGGCGACGTCGTGACCGTCAACCTGGCCAAGGATTACAAGGCCGAGTTGCTCGGCGAGGAAGACGTCGCCGACGGCGAGCGCGTAACGCGCCGCAGCTACAAGCTCGGCCTCGCCGCGGTGTCGCCCGACGTCACCTACCACCGGGTCGAGATGTGGGTCGATGCCGCTTCGTCGCGGCCGATCAAGGCGCGCTTCTTTGCCGAGAGCGGGCACCTGCTCAAGACCGCGTACTACCGCAAGTACCAGCCGCAACTGGGCCGCGAGCGGCCGACCGAGGTCGTCATCATCGACGGGCTCGATCCCGCCTGGGTCACCGTGCTGCGCTACAGCGACTACGCGTGGCGCGAGGTGCCCGACGCCTGGTTCCAGCGCGACTACCTGCCGCGCTTCAAGCCGGAGTGACGATGCGCCCCGCCGCCATCACACTGTGCCTGGCGCTCGCCGCCATGTTGCCGGCGCGCGCCGCCGATGCACCCGACGCGCCGCCCGACGACCTCGACGCGCTGACGCTCGCCGACAAGGCGCCCGCTGCGCCGGCGCAGCAGGCGCAGCAGTGGCGCATCTTCGTCGAAGGCGCCGGCGGCGAGGGCCAACTGCGCGACACCGGCTCGCATTTCGGCATCGCGCGCGGGTCGGCGGACCTCAGGTTCGACACGACGCTGACGAAGGGTCTGCGCGTTGTGTTCTCCGACCGTCTCGACCTCGTCCACAGCGAAGGCGTTCCGCCCGGCGAGAACGTCAACACGCTGCGCGAGGCGTATCTGAGCTGGGCCCGCACGGAAGACCAGATCTTCGACCTCGGCCGCGTCAACATCCGCAACGGCGCCGCGATGGGGTTCAATCCGACCGACTGGTTCAAGGCCAACGCGTTGCGCGCGATCGTCAACCCGGATCCCGCCGTGCTGCGCGAGAACCGCCAGGGCACGGTCGTCGTGCAGGCGCAGCAGTTGTGGAGCAAAGGGGCCGTGACGGCGGCTTTCTCGCCCCGGCTCGCGCGCTCGGCCGACAGCGCCACTTTCGCGCTGAATGCCGGCGCCACCAACCCGAGCAACCGCTGGCTGCTGGCCGGCAGCGTCAAGGTGAGCGACAAGTTCAGCCCGCAACTGCTGGCCTATGGCGGCGACGACATACCGGCGCAGGCGGGCCTGAACCTCTCGGCGCTGATCGGCGACGCGGCGGTGGTGTATGGCGAAGTCTCGGCAGGCAAGGGCATCTCGCTCGTCGCGCAGGCGCTCGCCTTGCCCGAGGCGCGGACCGACCAGCAGCGCGCCTCGGTCGGGTTGACCTACACCACCGCGTTCAACCTCAGCCTCACCGCCGAAGCCGAGTACAGCAGCGCCGCGCCTGACGATGCGCAGTGGCGCGCGCTGCCCGGCAACGCCCAACAGCAGGTGCTTGCCACCGCGCAGGCGTTGCAGGACTTGCCGACGCGGCGCCAATGGTTCTTCTATGCCATCTGGAAGGACGTGTTCGTGCGCCGGCTCGACGTGTCGGGCTTCCTGCGCCACGACATGGAGACGAGCAGCCGCGCCGGTTGGCTCGAGGGCCGCTATGCGTGGGAGCGCGCCGAACTGGCGCTGCAGTGGCAGGTCTTCAGCGGGCGGCCCGGGTCGGTGTACTACAGCGTGCCGCAACAGCAAACACTGCAGGTCGTGCTTCGTGTCTATCTTTGAAAATGCAGTTCCGATCACGTACCCTCGTATCGGCGCTGCTCCTGCAAGCGTGCTTTGTTGCGCTGCAGGCGGCCGCCGGCCCCGTCGTGCAGGACGATGCGGGCTTGTCGGCGAAGCCGCTGAAGCTGCGGATCGATCCGGCTGCTGACGACGGTCCGGGCCTTGGCGCGCCGCTGCCTGCCGAGGCGCCTGCCTCCGATGCTTCGCGGGCCGACGGGGCGCCCGCCGGACAGCAGCAGCCGGCCTCTGCGTCAGGCGCGCAAGTCACCCACCCGCAACGCCCGAGCGAGGCGCGCCCCGCCGCGAAGCCGGCGGCCGCGCGAGCCAGGCCCGCACTGCAGGCGGCATCTGCCGGCGGCGAGCCCGACGCCGGGATCGACACCGACCTGCAGGAAGCCGCCAAGGCCGCGCTCCAATGGGCGCATGAGGCAAGAGATGCCGTGTTGCCGGCACAGCAGGATGGGCTCGCGGCAGAATCAGCCGCCGCCTCGGCGCCGAACCCGGCAAGGGTCCAGCCCGCGCCCGTGTCGCCGTTGATCGTGGAACCTGAGGTCGGGACGACATCGCCGCAGTTCACAGCGGCGGGCCGACCGGTCGGCAAGCTCAATCTGGTCCAGGAGGCGATCGAACTCGTCAAGACGATCGCGGGTCATCCGTTCACCTGGTTGGTGGTACTGCTGGCGGTGTTCGGCAGCGCGGCGGCAGGGGTCGTGCGCTACCGCGCGTACGCGCAGCGGCGCCGGAGCCGTCGGCGCGCGGGAATGCGAAGGGGCAAATCCCTCGACCCCGCCCGCGGCCGCCGTCACGTCACGCCCACTGCCACCGAAGGCTCGCCGCGCCGCGTGCGCTCGCCCAATGAGGCGGTGCCGGTCCGCCCGGGAATGCGCCGCACATCCAAGTCACGGCGCACGCTCTGAGCCGGCCGCTCGACACCCGGCGGGACGGCCGCTGCCGGTGATCTCGACCGCGAAGATCGTAAGCAGGAACAGCAGGAACGCGACCCTGGGCACGTCCATCACGCTGCTGACGAGGCCGACGATGAGCCCGCCGCACAGCGACGCGGCGAGGAACGGCGCGATGGCCACTTCGCGTCCGGCGGCGCCGACGAGCCGCCGCAGCACGAGGGCCATGCACAGCACGAACGCCAGGCACGCCGGAAAACCGCGCTCGATCAGCAGCTCGAGGTAGAGGTTGTCGATGTGCCACGCCACGTAGTCACCCTGCGCCGCCGGGAGCCAGCGTGCCATGCCTTCGGAGAAGTCGCGGTTGACGAGCACCTCGCGGCGATCCGGCCCGATGAGGCTCAGCGTGCCGAATTCGGCCGCGCCGCCGGGGTTGACGACGGCGACCGAAAAGACGCCGAGGCGCGGCGCCCATGCGCGGCCGGGGTCGAGCGCGGGCCCGCGCAATTGCACGGCGATGTGGCGCCATTGCGCGCCGCCCGGCGCCAGCCTGACGAACGCGCCCTGGCAGTTGCGCGGATAGAGAAGGTGCATCTCGCAGAGCTGGACCAGGACGTCGGCCTGCGTACGGGCGCGCACATCGAATGCTGCCTGGTAGCGCGCCGCCGGGCGCAGCGCGACGCGCTGGGTCAGCGCCAGCAGGCCGCGCGTGTCCGAAGGCGCTTTCGGCCCGCGCACGATGACCGAGCCTGATGGGTCGCCGGCGGCGGCTCGAACGAACTGCACTTCGCCTGGAAACCCCTCGCCGGGAACGCCCCGCGCATAAGCGGCAGGCAGGCGGCCCAGACCGATGCCCTGCAGCCAGTCGGCGGCGCCGTGCATCAGGCCGAGGCCGTTTTGCCAGTGCTCGATGCGGTGCCCTCGGTCGAGGTCGATCGCCGCGAAGCGATCGCGCATGTAGGTTCCCAGCTCCAGCACTGCCGCCACCTCGAGCGCCAGCGCCAGCGCCAGTGCCAGGCTCGCCGCCTTGCGCCAGTGGCGAAGCGACAGCCGCCGCCGCAGCGCGACAAGCGCCAGCGCGATGGCCGCCAGCACCGCGCTGGCGCCGGCGAAGCCCCCGGCATCGAACGCCAGCACCAGGCAGGTGGCCGTGACGAGCAGCAGCGCGGTGATTCTCACTGCGCGCAGCGCCGAGATACGCACGTCGCCATCGGCGTGCTGCCGGGCGAGGAGCAGGCCGAGCAATGCCAGCGAGACGGCGACGCCGAGGTAGACGCCGCGCGAGAAAGTCGTGAGGCACGCATAGCCCGTCAGCAGCGCCAGCACGGCCGCAACAGCCCAGCGCAGCGGCGTGCGCGACGTCCACAGCGCCCAGGCGACGAAGGGCGTGGCGAGCGCCAGGTAGGCGTCGATCGCCGCGCCCCCGACATGCATCTCCCAGAACAGCGCCGTCGTGCGGTAGGGGGCAGAAAAGTCCCACAGACCCGTGTAGGCCGTGCGCTCCCAGACGACGGCCAGCGCGACGATCGCCAGCCCCACCAGCATGCCCGAAGTCAGGCGGTGCACCGCCAGGTCAGCTCCCGCCCGGACCTCCTGACGCAGCGGCAACCACAGCAGCGCTGCGAACAGCACGCTCTTGAAGATGCGCCAACTGTTCAACGGGTCGGTATAGCCCTGGAACCATCCGAAGGCGACCGCGCCTGCCGTCGAGATGCCGCTGACCCAGGCCGCCACGCTGAGCGCGCCGAACACGGCGGCCAGCGCGATGAAGACCGTCATGTCGCGCGATGGCCGAGCCTGGTCGCCGCAAGCTGCCGTCTTCGCCAGCGCCAGCCGGGCATAGGCACCGGCAGCCACGGCGAGCAGCAGCAGGTCGAATTCCTCGAACACCACCCAGCCGGTCCACGGCGCGAAGTTCAGCACCGGCAGCGTTGCCGGCACGACGAACAGCCAGATGCCCGGGCGCCACGCGACGGCCGCGCAGGCAAGCACGAACGCGATGAGCGCGGGCCCGGGCGCCACCGGGTGATGCCAGGCGAGGCCTGCGCCCGCCATGAATGCGAGCCCGGCGACGAGCCGCGCCGCGAATGTCGTGCGCGTGTCGGCTATTGCTCGGCGGGCAGCGGCGAAGCACGCCCGACGCAGTGGTACTCGAGCCCCTCGGAGCGCATCCGGTCGGGCTCGAACAGATTGCGGCCATCGAAGACCACCGGATGGCGCAGCGTGCGCCTGAGGTGCTCGAAGTCCGGGCTTCGAAACTCCTTCCACTCGGTGACGATGACGAGCGCGTCGGCGCCCTCCGCGGCTTCGGCGGCGCTGGGCGCGAACTCGATGCCCGGCCAGCCCTTCATCCGGCGCTGCCCCTCGCTCGTCGCCACCGGGTCGTAGGCGACGACGACCGCGCCGCGCTCGGTGAGGCCCTGCACGACGACGAGGCTCGGCGCCTCGCGCATGTCGTCGGTGCCCGGCTTGAAGGCAAGGCCCCACAACGCAAACCGGTGGCCGGCGAGCTCGCTGCCGAAGCGCGCGATCACCTTGTCGACCAGGGTCTGCTTCTGCGCCTCGTTCACGGCCTCGACGGCTCTGAGCACCTGCAGGTCCATGCCGGCAGCAGCGCCAGTGTGCACGAGCGCCTTCACGTCCTTCGGAAAGCACGAACCGCCGTAGCCGCAACCGGCGTACAGAAACTGGGTGCCGATGCGCGGATCGCTGCCGATGCCCAGGCGCACGAGCTCGATGTCCGCACCCAGGCGTTCCGCCAGGTTCGCGAGCTCGTTCATGAAGCTGATGCGGGTGGCGAGCATCGCGTTCGCCGCGTATTTGGTGAGCTCGGCGCTGCGCCGGTCCATCACCAGCAGGCGGTCGCGGTTGCGAACGAAGGGGCTGTACACCGAGCGCATGAGGAGGACGGCCCGCTCGTCGTCGGCGCCGATGATCACGCGGTCGGGCCGCATGAAGTCTTCGACTGCCGCGCCTTCCTTCAGGAACTCTGGGTTCGAGACGACCGAGAACGCGAGCGGCACGCCGCGGGCCGCGAGCGCCGCGCTGACCGCGGACTCGACGGCGTCGCCGGTGCCGACCGGCACCGTGCTCTTGTCGACGATCACTTTGTAGTCGGTCATGCGTTCGCCGATCGCGCGTGCCGCCCGCAGCACGTGCTGCAGATCGGCCGAGCCGTCCTCGCCGGGTGGGGTGCCGACGGCGATGAACTGGACCGTGCCGTGCGCCACCGCGTGGTCGACGTCAGTGGTGAACTGAAGGCGCCCGGCCAGGGCGTTGCGCGTCACCATCTCCAGCAGTCCGGGCTCGTGGATCGGCAGGGCCCCGCCCTGGAGGACGGCGATCTTGTCTTCGTCCACGTCGAGGCAGACGACGTGGTTGCCCATTTCGGACAGGCAGGCGCCCGTCACCAGACCGACGTAGCCGGAGCCGCTGACAGTGATCTTCATCGGGCAGGCATTCCTTGTATTCCCTTTGCCGGGCAGTGCCGGCATGGCCGCGCCCGGCCGATTGTCACGCAGCCGGCCGGGCCGGGAAGGGCGCGTCGATCATCGACAATCCGGCCACCGGGCGCCGCCGGCAATTCATCACGAACCCCTCCATGTCGACCTCACCCATCCTCGTCACCGGCGCCGCCGGGTTCATCGGCGCCTATGTCGCGGCGCGCCTGCGCGCACTCGGTCACGGCGTCGTCGGCTGCGACAACTTCAACGACTACTACGACCCGGCGCTCAAGCACGCACGGGTCGCAGCGCTGCTCACCCCGCTTGGCGTGCAATGCGAGGCGGTCGACGTCGCGGACCCGGCGGCACTTGGCGCGCTGTTCGAACGCCATCGCCCGGCGCGTGTGGTGCATCTGGCGGCGCAGGCTGGCGTGCGCTACTCGATCAGCCACCCGCAGGCGTACGTCAGCGCGAACCTCGTCGGCTTCGCCAACGTGCTCGAGGCGGCCCGGCTCGGCAATGTCGAGCACCTGGTGTACGCCAGCTCGAGCAGCGTCTACGGCGACTCCGTGCAGACGCCGTTCGAGGAGTCGCAGCGCACCGACGCCCCGGTGTCGCTGTACGCCGCGACCAAGAAGGCCAACGAGGCAATGGCGCACGCCTACAGCCACGTCCACGGCATGCGCTGCACGGGGCTGCGCTTCTTCACCGTGTACGGGCCCTGGGGCAGGCCGGACATGGCGTACTTCAGCTTCGCCCAGCGCCTGGTGGCGGGCGAAGCGCTGCCGGTGTTCGCGGACGGCACGTTGCAACGCGACTTCACGTACATCGGCGACATCACCGAAGGCGTGGTCCGCCTGGCACTCTCTCAGCGCCGCGGCGGCGACCCGGCGTACGAGATCTTCAACATCGGCAACCACGCGCCGGTGACGGTGCTCGAATTCATCCAGACGCTTTCGGCCCTGCTCGGCGTGACGCCGAAGCTCGATTTCCTGCCGATGCAGCCGGGCGACGTGCGGGCCACTTGTGCGAATGTCGACAAGCTGCGCGCGCGGGTGGGATTCGAGCCGGCGACGCCGCTGCGCGAGGGGCTCGCGAGGTTCGTGCAGTGGTTCGAGGGCCGGAGGCGGGCGCAGGCGGCCTGAGTTTCTACCGGGGCCGCGCCCACGATCGGGCTTGCGCATGCACAAGCGAGACTGGCCGCATGGGGAGACGTTGCGGATGGCGCCTGCGTCGCGGCGAGGCGATCCACAAGCGGTCGGGAACCCGAGCGGCGATATACAGCGCGCCAAGAGCAATTGAACGGCACAATCCTGCGGCAATCCAAGGCCACTGGGCGACGACGAGCCGATTGATCTGCATGCCCAACTCACGCGAGATGCGCCGAATCCTCGCTCGAGCCTGGATCGCGTGGTGCGCGTTCGTGATTTATGGCAGCCTGTTGCCGTTTGACCTGCGCTGGGTGCCGTGGGATCGGGCGGCGGCTCTTTTCGCGCATCTGCCGTGGCTGAACATCGATCTGGGCGGGCGCCTGGACTGGCTGGCCAACGCCTTGCTCTACATCCCCGTGGGGTTCATCGGAACCTGCGCAATCATGATCGATCCGGGTCGCGGCAAGCCGACCCGCAGCTTGCATGCCGCCGGGGCGGCCTTGGCCGTTCTCGTCGCGGGATCTGTCCTCGCCGCGGCGATCGAGTTCACACAGATCTACTTCCCGCCGCGTACCGTTTCTCTCAACGACGTTGTCGCCGAGATCGGCGGAACCGCGATCGGCTGTGCCTTGGCCCTCCTGTTCGGCCGCGCGTTCATGCGCCTTCTCGCGCGAGCCAAATCCAACGATGCCCAGCCGGGGGCGGCGCTGCTGTGGCTGTACCTGCTTGCCTACCTCGGCCTGAGCTTCTTCCCGTTCGATTTCACCACCGCCGCCGCGGTGTTCGAGCAAAAGCTCGCCACCGGGGGTGCGGGATGGTGGGTTGCCCCGATCAATGCGGTGCACCTCCCTCGGAGCGTGTTGCAAGTCCTGGTGGAGGTGCTGCTCACGGTCCCATTCGGATTTGCGCTCGGCAGGGGCTCGCGACGCATGCGTTGGCCCAAAGCCGCCATGCTCGGCATCGGTTTCGGCGCTGTCATCGAGATCGCCCAGTTGTTCCTGCTCGCTGCGACGTCGCAGGGCGCGTCCGTGCTCTCCCGGGGCGTCGGGTTTGCCGTGGGTGCCTGGCTGGCCCCGCGCGCCGGCATGCTCCAAGCGAAGATGACGGCCGACCGCTTGCGCCTGATTGTGGCCGCCGCCGCCGGACCTTGGCTGCTCGTGCTTGCGTTTCTGGCAGGCTGGGGCCATAGCCAGGTCGCCGTGGCGGGATGGTTCGAGCGCGCGGCGAAGCTCAACTACCTGCCTTTCTACTACCACTACTTCACCAGCGAATCGAGTGCGCTGACGAGCCTGCTTCGATGCGTCGCCAGCTACATGTGGGTCGGCGTCGCCGGCGGGTTGCTCTGGGCAACTCCACGGCCCCGTTTCGTCGCGGCGCTGGCGGGCCTGACGGCCTTGTTCGTCGAGGCCTCGCAACTCGTCCTCGTCGGCCGTCATCCCGATCCGACCAACGTGCTCATCGCTGCCTCCGCAGCATGGGTCGCCCATCTGGTGACGTACAAGCTGCGGTGGGCTGCGGCCGCAGCCGGTGTTCCCGCGGCGACTCTCGCCCGGCCAGTTTCCTCCTCAACGGCCGCCGCTATCGGGCCGGCGCGTGGCGAGGGCGGCGTCGGCCTGTTGGCGGTGCTTGGCACCGCTGCAATCGTCGGCACCGCCCATGCAGCGCCCGGCAATGCGCTGGCCATGGCGCTGGCGGTGGCGACATACACCTATTGCATCTGGAGTGCGCCTCATCTGGCTTTGCTCCTCATACCCGTGGCCATTGCGTTGGCAGACGATGCGCCGTACACGGGGATACGTTGGTTTGACACGCTGGACCTGCTGATGCTGGCGACGGCTGTTCTGGCGTTCGTTCATCCGAACGTTCGCCGCCCCGGCAATGGGCCGCGCTCCTGGCCCCTTGGTGCGTGGTTGCTGCTCGGCCTGATCCCCGGGGCGGTGATCGGCTTCGGCGGATTCGATGCCTTCGACCCCGGCGCGCTGCTCACGCCCCTGGGTTCGGCGTTCGGCGCCATGCAGGCCAAGGGCCTGCTGTGGGCTCTCGTGCTCGCCATCTTTGTGCAACGCCTGAACCTCGACGCCGCGCCGGCCGCGCTGATGTTCGGGCGCGGCATGGTCGTCGCGCTGGCCGGTGTGGTGTTCCTCACTGTCAGCGAGCGCCTTTCCTTCGTTGGACCATTCGATTTCTCGTCTGACTACCGCGCGCCCGGGCCGTTCAGTGCCATCGCGCTCGGCGGCGCCTATATCGAGTGCTTCCTTGCGGCAGCAGTGCCCTTTGCAGTCGTGGCTGCGATGCATGAAGAGTGGCGGATGGCACGCTGGGCCAGCGCATTGCTGGTTCTGGCTGCAGCCTATGCAACGATGGTGACCTATTCGCGGGGGGGTCAGGTGGTCTTCCTCTTTGCGGTCGGCGCCAGCATCGTGTTGCTGGCAACCCGCCGCGTGATGCGCCCAGGTCCCGTCGGGCGTTTCCCGCTGTGGGCGAAGGCCGGGTTGCTGGCGATCGCAGTCGCGATCATCGCTGGCAGGATCCTGGACGCGCCGTATGCCTCCGGGCGCTTCCAACAGTTGGCTGCGGATGCCCGGATTCGAATCAGTCACTGGAAGGAGAGCCTCACGTTCGGGCGCCACGGTGCGGCAGCCCAACTCTTCGGCAATGGGCTGGGCAGCTTCGGCCGCGCGTCTTACCTGCAAAGTGACCCGAAGGCCAGGCCCGGCATCTTCGCGCTGCACCGCGAGGCTGACAACACCTGGCTGCGTTCGCACCCCGGTTCGCTGTCCTACCTGGATCAGCGTGTCGACGCTGCGTATGGCGAGCGGCTGACGATCAGCGCACGTCTGCGCGCCACTGAGGGAGGCGGGATCCAGGCACTTCTCTGTGAAAAGGACCTGATTCAGAGTCGCCAATGCGGTGGCGCCACGTTGCGGGCGCTGCCGGATGGGCAATGGCACACTGTGTCGGCACCGATCACTTTGCCAGTAAACCCCCAGGCCGGCTGGCCGCCGAGGCCGATCCGCTTCACGCTGTACTCGAGTGGGGGCGGCGTGGTGGATGTCGATGATCTGGCTGTCACTGATGCGCAAGGCCACCAGCGCCTGCGCAACGGCAGCTTCGACGAGGGGGCGGCGCACTGGCTCTATTCGTCTGACAGTCATCTGACCTGGCACATGAAAAACCTGTGGCTGCAGGTGTTCTTCGAGCAAGGTGCGGTCGGTGTGGTTGCCCAGTTGGGCCTGTTGCTGGCCGGCGTCCTCGGCGCGTGGCGTGCGGCCTCGGCCGGGCGCCCGTACTTCTTCGCCGTCGCGATTGCGTTGCTGGCGTTTCAGGGCGTGGGCCTGATCGACAGCGTCGTCGATTCACCGCGCTTCAGTCAGCTTTACCTGAGCCTGGCAGTGATCGGCTTCATGTTTGGCCGCCGTGAACCGCGAGTGGCGCACGAATACGCGCTGCACCCAGCTTGACGGGCGGTAGGCCCACTTCAGAGACACGGAGACGATCGGCTTGGCACCCGGCCCGGGAGACAGCCTGACGAGTCCGAATGGCGGGCGGCACACATTCCGATCAACAACCTCTTGCGCTCGCTGCGTCGCCCCGAGTGAACGATGGGCTCTCTCGGGTTGGGCGCGCTCGGCGGGCGTTGGCTCTGGCCTTGGCCGCGCCGCTGCTGGTACGTGCACAAAGCGGCATGCGTCGGACGCTCGGTGTCGGCCCCAACGAGCGCTTCCGCACGCTGCATGCCGCGATGCATGCAGCCGCCAGCGGCGACGTCGTCGAGGTCCAGCCTGGCGAGTACCACGGCGACGCGGCGGTCGTGGCGTTGCCGCGGCTGACGATCCGCGGTCTCGGCGCTGGCGCCGTGTTCCACGCTGACGGGCGGGATGCCGAAGGCAAGGGCATTCTGGTCGTGCGCGGGGATGTCGTGGTCGAGAACCTCGAGTTCCGCGGTGCCCGCGTGCCCGCTGGCAACGGGGCCGGCATCCGCTTCGAGCGGGGCCGGCTCGCCGTGCGGCGCTGCCGCTTCTTCGACAACGAGATGGGCATCCTGACCGCCAACGACGCCGACATGGAGCTCGACGTGGCCGGCTGCGAGTTCGGCGCCGCGCCGCGCCACGAGGGAGCGCTGCATCACCTGCTGTACGTCGGCGCGATCGGCGAATTCAGCATCCGCGGCAGCCGCTTCAGCGGGGGTTGGCGCGGCCACCTGCTGAAGTCGAGGGCGCTGCGCAGTCGTGTGCTCTACAACCACCTCGACGACAGGCCGGCGGGCGAAGCCTCGTACGAGATCGAGTTTCCGAACGGTGGCGACAACGTGGTCGTGGGCAACCTGATCGCCCAGAGCGCGAAAACGCAGAACCCCGACCTGGTCAGCATGGGCGCCGAGGCGCGCGACGGCATGCGCGGCAGCCTGGTGCTGACGGACAACACCTTGGTCAATGCCGCCGGCCCGCAGGCGCGCTTCGTTCATGTGTGGGCCGAGCGTCTGGCAGGAGAGACCCCGGTGCGCATCGCCGACAACCGCTTCGTCGGCCCGGGGGAACTTGACTTGCCGCCGGCTGGGACGGCGGCGGCAATCGGCGGATCGACATCGCCGCGCTTTCGCCCCGCTGATACGTCGCCGCGACGCACCCGCCGATCGGCCGCTGCAGCCCGGCCGACACCCGCGCGCCCGGGTGATGCCTGCGGCGCTTCAGCGCTTGCGCGGCGGTTCGCGCAGCAGTGCCAGCAGATCCGATGGCGGCGTCACCGCAGGGTCGAACGGGTACGAACGCTGCCCGCCGACGGCGCCGAGGATGCGCCGCACGTACTCGCGCGTCTCGGCGTAGGGCGGCACGCCGTGATAGCGCTCGACGGCCTTCTCGCCGGCGTTGTACGCAGCCAGCACGAGCGTGAGGTCGCCTTCGAAATACGCCATCAACCAGCGCAGGTAAGCCATGCCGCCGCGAATGTTCTGCACCGGGTCGGTGATGCGGCGGACCTTGAAGCGCGCTGCCGTGTCGGGCGTCAGTTGCATCAGGCCCTGCGCGTTCTTCGGCGAAACCGCCCATGGATCGAAGTTCGATTCGGTTGCCATCACCGCCAGAACCAGGTGCGGCGCGAGGCGGTACTCGGGTGCGACGAGCTTGACGAACCTGACGATCGGCTCCGGTGCGTTGGCAGGGGCGGGCGGTACCGCCACCGGCGCGTTCTGCCGCGCAACCGCCGCAGCGGGTGCAGCGGCGTCGGCCTCCGGCGGGCGCAGGCACGCCGGCACCGGGCCGCGCGGCGTGCCGAGCGCGGAAAGCATGTTCTTGGCCTGCACCATGCCCTGCTCGGCGGCGGCAGCGAACAAATGCGCCGCCTGTGCATCGTCGCGCTCGATGCCGCGCGCGTTGGTCAGCATCCATGCCAGGTTGAACTGCGCCTCGGCATCGCCGTAGCGCGCAGCGCGGCAATACAACTGCGCCGCGAGGACGGGGTCGCGTGGCACACCGTCGCCATGCTCGTAGGCCAGGGCTTCTCCGCGCCAGCGCTGAACCTGCACCGGCACGACGGGCCCGATCTCGGGCGGCGGGGTCGACGGCCTGGGCAGCGATTCGAGCGAAAGCGTCGGCACTTGCGCGCAGGCCGCGCCGCAGAGCAGCGCCAGCAGCCAGGCGCCGTGCTGCACAAGGCGATGGGGGCGATCGGACACTGGGCGCATCGGCACGACGGGTGTGGGCGGGATGCTGGCTTGGGGTTGACAGTCTAGCGTTGACAGGGGTTTACGGGTGACCATGTTTGCGGGGGACCGCGTGCCACGGGGCTTGGCCGCTCTCGGGCCGGCCGAGGTGCTGCGACCTATGTCGGAATGTGAGTCAGAAAGTCACGGAAGTGCGCGGCGGCCGATCGGGAGCAGGCTCGATGCGATGAATTCATCGCAGAATCCGGGATGCCAACAACCATCGCGCGAACCGGCGAAACCAGGGCGGCCAAGACAGTCGGCCCCCTGCGCGCAAGCCTGTGCACCGCATGAACGAAGCCGTCTTCGCCCCTTCCCGCCGTGCCACGCCCACGTTGACGCTGGGCTCCCCCCGCTTCAGCGACAGCCGGCTTGCCGGCCTGGCGCGCACGCAGGGCGATGCGGCGGCGTGGCAGGCGGCCCTGGCCCAAGGCGCTGCGGCGGCAGCCAACAGCGCCGAAGGCGACTTTGCGGTCGGGCTCATCGACGCGGCGGGGCGCTGCTTCCTCGCGGTGGACCGCTTCGCCATCCGCACCCTGTGCTATCGCGTCATCGAAGGGCGGCTTCATTTCGCGGCGCGGGCCGACGAGCTGGCAGCGCTCGCACCGCGCGCCGAGATCGACCCGCAGGCGATCTTCGACTACGTCTACTTCCACGTCATCCCGTCGCCGCGCACGATCTTCAAGGGCGTGTACCGGCTGCCGCCCGCGCATTGCGCGTGGTTCGAAGGCGGGCGACTTGACGTCGCGCCGTACTGGGTGCCGCGCTTCGAAGAGCCCGCGCGGTCGGACTTCTCCGCGCTGGCGGCCGAGTTCCGCCAGCTCGTGCAGGATGCGGTGGCGGCGCGGCTGGACGGCAGCAAGCCGGCGTGCTTCCTGAGCGGCGGCACCGACAGCTCCACCGTGGCCGGCATGATCGGCAAGGTGGCCGGCCGGCCGGCGGCCACGTATTCGATCGGCTTCGAGGCCGAGGGCTACGACGAGATGCGCTTCGCGCGCATTGCCGCCAAGCGCTTCGGCACCGAGCACCACGAGTACTACGTGACGCCGGGCGACCTGGTCAAGAGCATCCCGGCGGTGGCCGCGCACTACGACCAGCCTTTCGGCAACTCATCGGTGCTGCCGGCGTACTACTGCGCCAGGATGGCGCGCGAAGACGGCGTGACCCTGCTGCTGGCCGGCGACGGCGGGGATGAGCTCTTCGGCGGCAACGTGCGCTACGCGAAGCAGCGTGTCTTCGGCTGGTACGGCCACGTGCCCGGCGCGCTGCGCGGCGGCGTGCTCGAGCCGCTGCTGCAGAAGACGCCGCTCGGCGCGCTGCCGCTCGCGCGCAAGGGGCGCAGCTACGTCGAGCAGGCCAAGGTGCCGCTGCCGGACCGCATGCAGATGTACAACCTGCTGCTGCGGCTCGATCCGCGGCAGGTGTTCACCGCCGACTTCCTGGCCCGGATGGACGAAGCCGACCCGCTGCGCCAGCAGCAAGGCGTGTGGCAGCAGGTGCCGGCCCCGGCCAGCGCGCTGAACCGCATGCTGGCCTACGACTGGCGCTACACCCTGGCCGAGGCCGACCTGCCCAAGGTCTGCGGCAGCGCGAGCCTGGCCGGCGTCGCGGTCAGCTTCCCGTTCCTCGACCGGGCGCTGGTGGACTTCTCGCTCGAGCTGCCGAGCGACTACAAGCTCAAGGGATTGAAGCTGCGCTGGTTCTTCAAGGAGGCGCTGCGGGGCTTCCTGCCGGACGAGATCCTGGCGAAGAAGAAGCAGGGGTTCGGGTTGCCGTTCGGGGTGTGGGCGAACCGGCACGATGCGCTCAGGCGCTTCGCCAGCGATTCGCTGCAGTCGCTGGCGGGGCGCGGCATCGTGCAGCCGGCGTTCATCGACACGCTGCTGAAGGAGCACCTGCCCGCGCACCCAGGGTACTACGGCGAGATGGTGTGGATCCTGATGATGCTGGAGCAGTGGCTGCGGCATGACCGCGGGGCAATCGCTTGAAGCGAGCCGGCCCGGACTTGACGAAACCCTGTGCCCGAGTGGCCTTTCGCAGAAATCTCAAGAGACTGCCCCCCACGCAATGAGCATAGGTGAGTCCATCCGATCCGGCGCCAAGTGGCTGCTCTTCGGCTCGTTGGGTAGTCAGATCGTCCAGTTCGCGATCGGAATTGTCCTTGCTCGTTTGCTCACGCCGGCAGATTTCGGCCTCATTGTCACCGTCCAGATCTTCACTGGTCTGGCCGGCCTTATCGCCGGTGGAGGCATGGGTCAAGCGCTGATCCGCGAGAAGGACGTCGAGCGTCTCGACTTTCACGCCGTGTTTGTCGCGCAATTCCTGATCGGCTTGCTCATCTACGCCGTTTTCTTCGTCACGGCGCCGCTCATTGCCAAGGCCTTCGGTGATCCCATTTACACCGATCTCGTGCGCATTTCGACTTTTGCCTTCTTGCTGAGGCCACTCATCAATATCCCCTCGGTGATCCTCAGGCGCCAGATGCGCTTCAAGGAGACGTCGCTTGTCAATGTCGCATCAGGCTTGCTGACCGGGCTTGTCGGCATCGCGCTCGCCTGGTACGGATGGGGCGTCTGGAGCCTGGTGATCTCCGGGTACGTTGGTTCCGTCGCCACCATTGCTGCGTTGATGTGGGTTGCGCGATACGCGCCGCAGCCCTTGCTCAGCCTGCGGCGAGCACGGCGTTTCGCCGCCTTCGGCCTGAAGTTTTCCCTCAATGACATCGTCGGCTACGCCCGATCTCAATCCGCGAATCTCGTGATGAGCCGCGAGATGGGGCCCGCCGTCGTGGGCACCTATAACAAGGCTGACAGCCTGGTCAACATTCCGTTCGGGACGATCAGCGGCTCGCTCTATGAGGCCCTGTTTCGCGGACTGTCGACCGTGCAAGGCGACCTCGCGGAGTCGAAGCGGCTGTACCTGCGCAGCATCGAGATGCTGGCGGTCTACACGCTTCCGCTCTACCTCGGCATGGCCTGGCTGGCCGAGCCCTTTATCCTGGGCGTCTACGGGTCGAAGTGGACCGAGGCAATCACGCCCTTGTCGATCCTGGCCCTGTCGGGTGTCTTCACCTGCATCGGCCACCCGGCGGGGGCGGTGCTGGCAGCCCAAAACATGCTCGGACGCGAGCTCGTGGTGCAGGTCACGTTCCTCGGTACTACCGTGGCAGGCATTTTGCTCGGGATGCACTGGGGTGTCGCCGGGATCGCCGCGGGCATCGTGCTCGCACGAGCAGGGGCGGCGCTCCATATCACTTGGCTGGTCGCGACTCGGCTGCCAATGACGGCCCTGGAGGTGCTTGCAACGCTGCGGTCGAGCGCGGTCCTTTGCCTGTCCATGTTGATCGCTCTTGTCTTCATGAAGTACTTGGTGTTCGAACATCTGCCTTGGGAGTCGCCACTCCTCGAGCTGGCTCTGGGTTCACTGGCCGGCGGTATTGCCTACGCTGCCGCCTTTCTGACGCTTCCGATCAGCTCAATCGCAGGTGAGCGCGCACGCTGGCTCCAAGCCCTGCGGCTGCAGCGCGCATAGGTGTGGATACCGCCGCACTCTTCGAACCCCCCGGAACATCGCCGCACGGTGTTGCCGAGCGCGCCAGTGTCCCGGCGAAGGGCTCGCGGCCTGATGCCACAGCCCCGTCCAGCGGATCGGGCAGCGGCGCGCCAGGCGCGTCGCCGCATGCAGTCGACTTGAAATCTCTCTTCGGCGCGGCAGTGGCGGTCATGGCCGACACGGCCGAGTCATTGCGTGGTGAAGGGTTTGCCAGGTTTCGGCTGCGGGGCGCGGCTGAGCTGGTGATGGATCGCCTGGGGCCGTCTGCCGTCGAATGTGCAGCGGTCCGCTTCCCCGTCGGCGATGGCCAGCGGTTGACGCTGGGTGTCACGGGCGGCCATCAGTTGCTGTCGGTCGCGGCCGGCGGCTGGTTGCTGACGCCGATGACGGACGGGCTGGACGCCTACTGGATCCCGCGTCCCCCCATGCTGCGCCGACTGGACGAACATGGTCATATCCTGTCTCAACGGCCGGCGGGCTTTGCCGGGTTCGGTGTTTCAGCGGCCGGCCTTGCCGCGCATCTGGAGCATCCCGCCGGTCACGTGCTCGACGTCGTGATCTGGCGGCTCCCGGCCGATGAGGTCGATCTGCTGCGATCGCTCCAGGACCTCACGTCACTCGAACGGCAACGCTACTTTCTCTGGAGCTCGCACACCGCCTACGCGCGGCCGGCCGATCTCTATCTGCACTGGGTGCACGGCCACGTCTACGAAAACCACGAGGTGTGGCCGAAGTACTGGCGTGTGTGCTCGGAGCTCGATGCCTATGCGCTGTATGTGACCCTGACCGGGCTGCTGCGAGCAACGGGCAAGAAGCTCTATGAGCTCCTCAGGATCCAGGTGGTGTTCGCCGTGGTCGACCGGCAGGCTGCCGACGGCGGTTGGTATCACGGCGAATGGACCGACGAGATGGAGTCGCACTTCCGGCTCCATAGTGCGGCGATGCACCTGCTCGCCGCCCATTTCGAGGAGACGCGGGATGCAGCCGTAGGCGCTGCACTGGCGAGAGCCGCGGCGTTCGCCGCGACCAAGACAGACCGTTTGGAATCAGGGGCCTGGTATCTCCATGACTCGCTGGAGCTCAGCACCGAGGCAATGCAACGCTATCCATTCCGCTACGTGCACAGCCGTGCTCTGGGCAAGGCAAAGAGCAATCTGTTGGTGCTCAACACCCACCTGGATACCAACATTGCGATGGCCCGCCATCGCGACGTCAGCGGAGACGGCCGACACGCGGAGCTCATTGCTTCGGCCTGCGCCACCACTCGCGCCGTGCTCGCTCTTCGTCCTGCGGATTGGCTTTATCGCCCGCTGTTCCGAGTGATCGGTCTGACTTTTCTACCGACGGAACGGGCAAGAGCACTGCCGCTGCCCCTGCGGGCTCTGAAGCGCGTGGCCTGGAAGCACCTCGTTCCCTGGCTGCCGCGAATCAAGAGCCGGTTACCGCGCCTGGTGATGCCGGGGGGATACATCGAGCGGGATCTCACGATGCGGGCATCTTCGGTTCGCTATCAGCCCGTGAACTTGATGGACTTGATTCGAACGAGACGCCAGTTCGACGACGCCGCAATGGACTTGCTCTTGGCCGAGAGCTTTGCCTTCACCCACGAGTGCGGCATCACGGCACGCTGGAAAGAGTTGAAGGGCAAGGAGGATGATGCCCTCGGCTTCTGGGCCGAGGCGCTCTACCACCTTGCCCTTGCCAAGCCGGATCAACGCTATCGTGCATGGCTGGCGCAAGCCATTCTGGACCTGGAGGACAACGGTCTCGGATTGCCGCCCTCGCTGCTCGGCTCGAACGCCGAAGCCGTGACACCCGCTCAGCAGTGCCCTTGTCCGAACCCGGTCGACCCCCGGCTGAGAGTCGCGAACCTCAGCCGTGGCGAGGCGATAGAGTGGCTGATCGTCAACCCGACCGACCAGGCGATCGACCTGGAGTGGGAAACGCCTCCCGCGGTCGAAGTGATCTGGCAAGCGCAAGCGCCCTCGGCTCTCGCCGCTTGGAGCGCCGCTGACTCCCCCAAGATGCCGGCGCGAACATCGTTGCACGGCGTCGGCACACGAGTGGCACGGGCATGAATTCGCCCGGTGCCGACGTGATCAGGTCGCACCATGCCCTGCGCGGTGTCGCGGCAGTCTTGGTACTGCTGTACCACTTTCGGGACGTCACGCCGTCGGTGGGCCAAGCGATCGATTCGCACACGGTGTTCTTCTCCGACGGGCGCATCTGGGTGGACTTTTTCTTCATACTCAGTGGTTTCATCCTGTCGCATGTGTATGGCGCAGCCATGTCGGCCAAGGGGGTGAAGGTGCATGCCACGCGGCGCTTCTATCTCGCGCGCTTCGCGCGAATCTACCCGCTGCACTTTGCCACCCTGCTGGCAATGATCGCGGTGGAACTTTCGGCCTATGTGCTGCGCCCCGAGATCGCCGACGCCTTTGCCAGCGATCGCAAGAGTTGGGGATCGATTCTTCAGCATCTGACGCTGACCCATGCCTGGTTGACGATGGATCGCCTCGAATGGAACGTGCCGTCCTGGTCAATCAGCACGGAAGCGTTCGCATACCTTGCCTTTCCGCTGTTGCTGCTGCTCTCTGACCACGGCAGATGGGCAGTGCGTGCGCTACTGCCCATCGCGGCCATGACGATTTACGTGCACACGTTTGCGAACTTCAGCGACATTGGCGACCAGCAGCCTCTCGCCCGATGCATGGCGGGCTTCATCGCAGGCATGCTGCTGCATCGCCTTTGGCGCCAGCGACGCGCGCGGGTGGCATCGGTTGCTACCTTGCTGCAGGTCGCCGCGATGGCCGTCGCGATTGCAGCGCTGCACCTCGGCTGGAGTCAGGCGGTAATACTTTTCGCCTTGGCACTATTGATTCTGTCGACGGCCGATGACCGAGGACCCGTGGCGCGCGTCCTGATGTCACCGCCTTTGCTGTTGTTGGGCACGCTCTCGTACTCGCTCTACATGACTCACTGGATTTTCTACAGGCTCTACTGGATGTATGGTGGATACGTGTTCTCCGGCTTGGCGGGCTCCTACAGTCCCATCAAGGTCTATGCGCTCAAGGTGTTCTTGTTGGTAGCGCTGACCTTCGCACTTTCATACTTCACCTATCGCCGGATCGAACTACCGGCCCGCTGGCATTTGAACCGCTTGCTCGCTCGCTGATCACGACCGGCATTTCTTGACCATGACCCAACGTGCACGCCTGATCGCTTTCCATCTGCCGCAGTTCCACCCTACCCTTGAAAACGATGTGTGGTGGGGCAAGGGCTTCACCGAATGGACGAACGTCGCCAAGGCCAAACCGCTATTTCCGGGGCACTACCAGCCCCATGTACCGGCTGACCTGGGCTTTTACGACCTGCGTCTGCCCGAGGCGCGCAAAGCCCAGGCGGAACTGGCGCAGGAATACGGCATTGGTGGATTCTGCTATTACCACTACTGGTTCGGCGGCCGGCGCATTCTGGAGCGGCCGGTCGACGAGATACTGCTCTCGTCGGAGCCCGATTTTCCGTTCTGCCTGTGCTGGGCCAATCACAGCTGGAATACCGTATGGCAAGGCACCAACAACATGCTGATCGAGCAGGTCTATCCAGGCTGGGACGATCATGCTGCCCACTTCGACTGGCTGCTGCAAGCCTTCACGGACAGGCGTTACATGAAGGTGGACGACAAGCCGATCTTCGTCATCTACAAGCCGGACCACATACCTGACGTGCGCAAGGTCACCGACTTCTGGCGCGAGCGCGCCCTGAAGGCCGGGTTGCCTGGTCTGCACCTCATCGGTGTCTGCGACCGCAACGAGACGTGGGATCCCCGGGTTCGTGGTCTGGACGCCTCCACCATGCAGGCGCTGCCGAAGCGCGATGGACGAATTCCTCGACGGTATCTGTCGACCAAGTTGAAGCTGGCCCTGCAGGGCAACAAGCACGAACTGACCATCTGGGACTATGAGGAAATACTGCCCATCCTCCTTCGTTCGAACCGGCCGCAATGGCGTGACTATCCTCTTGTGTTGCCCAACTGGGACAACACACCGCGCAGCGGCATGCGCGGTTTGGTCTTTCATGACGCCACGCCCGAGAAGTTCCGCGGCCTGTTGAGCGCGGCGATTGCCCGCGTCGCCGATCACCCGGTGGAAGATCGGATCGTCTTTCTCAAGGCCTGGAACGAATGGGCGGAAGGCAACCACGTCGAGCCAGACCAGAAGTGGGGCAGGGCGTGGCTGGAGGTGATCCGCGAGGAGTTGCAGCCGTGAACCCAGGGTTGGATGCAGCGCACGACAACCGGCCGCTCGTCTCGGTGGTCATGCCCTGCTACAACGCGGCGCCCTATCTGGCAGACGCGGTCGGCTCTGCTCTCAACCAGACCTACGGCAATGTCGAGGTCGTGCTCGTGGATGACGGATCCACGGACGGCTCGGCGGATGTTGCCGCCCGGTTGTCTGCGGATCACCCGGGCCGCCTGGTACTCGCGCACTGCAACCGGATCGGCCCATACCCTGCGCGCAATCAGGCGCTGCGCCTGGTACGCGGTGAGTTGGTTGCATTTCTGGATGCTGATGACTGGTGGGACGCGACTGCGCTTCAAGAGTTGTACGCCGCCATTGCCGCAGCGCAGGCCGACATCGCCTACTGTGGCTGGCAGAACGTCGGCCAGGGCATCCGCTCGGCGCCCTATGTGCCGCCCGCCTACGAAGCAGATGACCCGGTTGCGCACTTTCTGCGCAGTTGCCCGTGGCCGATCCATGCCGCGCTCGTGCGGCGCAGCGTGGTCGATCGCCTGGGTGGCTTTTCCGAGCGCTGCTTCGCGTCGATGGACTACGACTTCTGGCTGCGTGCGCTGGCCGTCACGCGCCGCATGGTGCGTGTGCCCGAGGTACTCGCCTACTACCGCTGGCACGGGGAAGGGCAGGTCTCGGCGGTCAGGTGGCGCCAGGTGCTTGACGCGCTCGATGCCCAGCGCGGGTTCATCCGCGACCATCCCGACCTCGTCGCCCACCTGTCGCGCGAGCGGCTGCAGGATCTGACCGAGGGTCAGGTGCTGCGCCAGGCCTACCGCGCCGTCTGGAAGCGCGATCTCACGTCGTCGCAGCATCTTTTCCGGCATGTCGCGCGCGCTCGCAGCTTCAAGTGGCGTGATATCCCGCATGTGGCATCCGCCTGCCTGCCCAGTTCCTTGTACGCCCGGTTGATCGCGCTGCGCGACAGCAACGAGTCGAGCGTGACCGATACGCCCCACTGATGAAGGTTCTGTATCTCATCTTTTCGCACGACCACCAACCGCAGGTGGCGCGCCTGGCGGCGATCATCCGTCGGCTCAGCCCGGGTGCCGAGATCGCGATCCACCACGACCCCCAGCTTGCCCGGTTCGACAAGAACCTGTTGCGTGACGACTGGCGTGTGCACCTGGTACCCGAACCGATCCGAGGCGAGTGGGGTGGCTTCTCGCTAGTGGAGCAGTACCTGCATGCCTTCCGTTGGAGCATTCACCATCTGGAATTCGACTGGGTGGTCACGCTGACCGGTTTGACCTACCCGATCCATCCGTTGAGCGGCTTCGAGACGATGCTGTCCACCAGCGGCAACGACGGTTTTGTCTACCACTTCGACGCGTACGACCCCGACCACTGGCCCCCAGGCACCGCCGAAACCCGCTTCCACTTCCGCTACTTCAGGTTGCCGAAGTTCAGATACTGGCACCGCGTGCCTGCCTCGCTGCGTCATGGCCTGCAGCGCTGCCGGGTTTGGGTGAATGCGCATCAACCGCTGATTCGCATCATTGCGCATCCTCGCGGGCTACCAACGAAATTGGGAGTCCGTCGCCTATGGCTCCCGTATGGCGATCGATTCAGGCTGCAGGGCGGGCGTCAGTTCGTGAATCTCGACACAAGAGCCCTACGTTTCCTGCTCCGCTTCGTCGACGAGAACCCGGGTTGGACGGCCTATATGCGAAGCAGTCTTGTCCCCGACGAAACCTTCTTCTCCTCAGTCCTCGCCAGCGCCGCGCACCTGAGCATCGCCAACGACGTGCAGCGTTTCATCCGATGGCCCCGCAACGTACAGCACGCCGCAAGCTGTGCAGTCATCACCGCCGACGAGATTCCGGAGGTTGTGCAGAGTACGGCGCCGTTTGCCCTGAAGCTGGACAGCCGCGTCGATGCGCGTGCCTTGGACATCCTCGATGAACGACTGCGCCCGCATCTGCAGGCGATTTGAGCCGCCCCATGCCCCAAACCGCGCTCCTCCCCGCGCACCGCGACGGCACGCAGAACAACGCTGCCGCGCGGGTGCCCGTGCTGATGTATCACCGCGTAGGCGAGGCCCGCAACAAGTGGGAGGCCCGATACGCGATCTCGCCCAAAGCGTTTGCCGCACACATGCAGGCGCTGCAGCGCAAGGGCTTCAGGGCATTCCCGATCGATGCCCTCGTGGCGTGGCTCGAAGGGGGCTCGGCGCTGCCCGCGGGCGCTTTCCTGATCACCTTCGACGACGGGTTCCGCGGTGTGCGCGACCACGCGCTGCCGGTGCTCGAACAACTGGGCTGGCCGTTCACGGTGTTCCTGGTCAGCGACCTCATCGGCCAGGATGACGCCTGGACGCGAGCCCAGAACCCCGCCGGCGTGACCTATCCGCTACTCGATGCCGACGAGATTCTGGACATGCAGCGGCGCGGCGTGAGCTTCCATTCCCATACCCGCAGTCATGCCAGCCTGCCGGCGCTGGACGATGCGGCATTGGCCGATCAACTGGCCGGCTCGCGGGCGCAGTTGTCGCAACTGCTGGGGCACGACGTGCCGTACCTTGCATACCCGTTCGGGCATCTGGACGAACGCGTCGAGGCGGCAACGCATGCTGCCGGCTACCGCGCGGCGTTCTCCACGCAGTCGGGCTTCAACCGCCGTGACGTGAACCCTCTGCGCATTCGTCGTATCGACGTCTACGGCACCGACACGCCGGCGATGCTGCTGCGCAAGACCCACCTGGGCAGCAACGATGGCAGCCTCGCGCATGCCGCGGCTTACTACGCAGGTCGCTTGAAGACCCGCCTGGCCGGTGCGCACGCATGAGCGTCAGCTACACCGTCGCGCTTTGCACGCACAACCACGCCGACCGCCTGGCGCGCACATTGGTGGACTTGGCGCGGTTGAATCCACCGCGACAGCCCTGGGAGTTCCTGATCGTCGACAACGGCTGCCGCGACGGCACGCCGGAACTGCTGGCCCGCCACGCCTGGCCGTCCGGCTGGCAGGTGCGGGTGGTCCGCGAGGAAAGGCTGGGCCTGTCCAATGCCCGAAACCGCGCGATTGCCGACGCGCGAGGCGACTACGTGATCTTCTTGGACGACGACGAAACGGCCGACCCCGATTGGCTGTGCGCCTACGAACGCCTGATTGACGTTCATGACCCTGACGCCTTCGGCGGCAGGCAGATCGTGCTGTTCGAAGATGCCCGGCCGCCCTGGCTGCGTGATGAACTGCTTGGCTTCCTCGGCGAGCTGAACCGGTATGACCACATCGCGCCGCTGACGGGCCCCGACACGCCGTTCTACGGCGGCAACTTCGGCTTCCGGCGGCTGGTGTGCGAACGCGTCGGCGGTTTCGACTCGATGCTTGGCCGCAAAGGCGCCGACAACACTGGCGGGGAGGAGGTCGACTTCTACCGCCGCCTGCTCGACGCAGGCTTCAAGGTCTGGTGGACACCCGAGGCGGTGATCCACCACCGCATTCAGACATCCAAGCTGGAGCGCAGCTACTTCTTCGACCTGCACTATCGGATGGGGCGCATGGAGGCCATACGCAAGCGGGGTACCGGGTCGCGGATTCCTCCGCGCTATCTGTTCGGCCAGCTTCTGCGCGCCATGGCGGCGGTGCGAGCCCAGCGCAGGCAGGAAGGGCGCGACGCCACCGTGCGCAAGGAGATGAACGTTTCATATTTTTTGGGGCAGATTCGCGGGTGGGCCTTCGGGCCAGTGCCCGGGGCGGAGTGACATGCCGCGGCTCACCGTCCTGATTTGCACTCACAACCGCGGCGACCTGCTCGCGAAGGCCCTGGCCTCGCTGAACGCGGCCACGCGCCCGCCGGACTGGGAGGTGGACATCCTGGTCGCGGCCAATGCCTGCGGCGACAACACCCATGCGTTGCTGGACGAGTATCGGGATCATTTCGCCATGCGGGGCGATCTGCCGCTGGCCTGGCTCGCCGAGCCGGCGCCAGGGAAGTCGAACGCGCTGAATACCGCGTTGCCGCGCGTTGACAGTGACATCGTGGCCTTCGTCGACGACGACCATCGCGTGGACGCCGACTATATCCAAGCCGTGTGCCGCGCTGCCGCGTCCTACCCCGAGGCCGACCTGTTTTGCGGCCGCATCCTGCCTGACTGGGACGGCAGCGAGCCTGCCTGGGTGCATGACACCGGGCCCTACCGCATTTACCCACTTCCGGTTCCGCGCTTCGACCAGGGCAGCATTGCCCGCGAGTTGACGCCGGACGTGGCCGTGCCGGGTGGTGGCAACCTGTTTGTGCGTACCGGGTGGTCCGCGAAGATTGGTCCGTTCGCTACCGACATGGGGCCCACCGGCCACGACCTGGGCGGTGCCGAGGATTTGGACTGGGTGCTGCGCGCGCTGCGCCTGGGCGCGCACCTGCGCTATGTGCCCGACATGGTGCAGTACCACTACGTGGACGCCAGCCGTCTGACGCTGGGCTACCTGATGAAGAAGGCCTACAAGCGCACGGCCTCGACGGTACGGTTCGAACCGCACAATGCCGGCAGTTGTGTGCCGCGATATCTGTATCGCAAGATCGCGGGGTACGGCATCAAGGCTTGCACGGCCATTGGCAAGTCGCGTCGGCGCTTCTATCTGGTGCGCGCGGCAGCCACCTTGGGTGAATTCGCCGGCCACTGGCAGTTGCGCAGAAGTGTGCTGCAGGAACCGGGCTCCAAGCCTGCGTGTCGGTAGTCTCGCCAATGCCGCAGTTGCGCAACCTGCACAAGCTGCTCGACCGCGAGATTCGAGCGAAGAATCTGCGCGCGCTGAACTGGGCAGTTCGTGGCCTGCGGTGGGACCTCACCCGTCCGCGCGTGCCCGATCCGGTTTTCGTCGTTGGCTGCTCGCGCTCGGGGACCACCGTCACCTACGAGACGCTTGCTGCCTCCTCGTCCTTCCTGAGCTTCGGCTGGGAGATTCCGCAGTTCTGGAACAGCCTGCACGGGCCGCTGAACAATGGCTGGCATTCGGAAGCGGCGGGCGCCGACGCCGCGGCGCCCGAGCACCGCACCGCTGCGCTGCGGTATTTCTACCAGCGCCTGGGTGCCGGTTGGGTACTGGACAAGACCTGCATCAACGTGATGCGCATTCCGTACCTGCACCGGCTCTTTCCGCAGGCCAGGTTCGTCTTCATCCAGCGCGACGGCCGCGACAACATCAGCTCGATGATGGACGGCTGGCGCGTGGGGCGCAGCGATGGCCGCTTCGAGCTGTCCCAGTTCTTCGGGCTCTTTCCCGAGCCGGTGGCGATCAACAACGGCGAGTTCAAGGAATGGTCCTTCTTCCTCGCGCCGGGCTGGCGCCAGTACAACCACGCCAGCCTGGAGGAGGTTTGCGCCTTTCAGTGGATCAGCGCCAACCGGATGGCCTTGGAGGCGAAGAAGGCCATCCCGGCGGCACAGTGGGTGCACTTGCGTTACGAGGACATCTTCGAACGGCCGGTGGAAATGTTCCGCGCGGTCTTTGCACAACTGCGTGTTCCTTTCACGACCGACCTGCAGGCGCGCTGCGCGAACCTGCAGCCCACGAGCGTGGTGAGCGGCACGCCCAAGAAGCAGAAGTGGAAGGAACACAACCCGCAGGCCGTCGAGCGAGTCCTGCCAATGATTGCGCCGTTGATGCGCGAGATGGGCTATGACACCCAAGATTGAGGCGCCCGCGGTCAGCGTGGTCATTCCCGCTTTCAACGCGGCGTGGTGTGTGCGCAAGGCGATCGACAGCGTCCTGGCTCAGGACTTTCGGGACTTCGAGCTGCTGGTGGTAGATGACGGCAGCACCGACGACACGGCTGCTGTCCTGGCTCTTTATGGCAATGCCATTCGCGTGGTCCCCCAACTCAACGGCGGACTGTCGAACGCACGCAACTCGGGCATTCGCGAGTCGCGTGGCGAGTTCGTCGCGTTTCTCGATGCCGATGACTGGTGGTTGCCCGCCAAGATTTCGCGCCAGGTTGCCTTGCTGCGTGCGAGACCGGATGTGGGTTTCGTTTCCGCTGCGGCAAGGGTGGAAGACACCGAAGGACATCTGCTCAACCTGTGGGCATGCACGGCATGCACCGGGCCGCTCCTGCACCACCTCTTCGGCGCGAACGGCGATGTGGCCGGTAGTGCGTCGGCAGTGATGGTGCGACGGCGGTTATTCGATTTGGTCGGCGTCTTCGATGAGTCTCTTCGCGCCTTGGAAGACGTCGACATGTGGATGCGGTTGGCCGCCGTTGCGGGTTATGAATGTATCGACGAGTCCTTGGTCGTGATTCTTAAGCGCCCGGGGAGCCTGAGCCGCAATCTGGAAGTCATGAAGCGTGCCAGCGCGCAGGTGATGAGTAAAAACCGACATCTGCTGCCTGAGGGAATGCAGGGCGCGTACTGGCGAAAGTGCATGGCCGCCGTGCATAGTGACTTCGCCAAGTGGCGCTACCGCGAAGGCCAGCGCTGGGCTGCCATTGGGGAGGTGGCGAACATGCTGACCCTCTCGCCGGTGGGTCAGGGCAGGCTCGGGTTGGGCCTGCTCAGAGATATCCTCCTCAATCGGGCGCTCGAGTAGAACGCTCATCCACAGCAATTGCGCTCCACCAGAGCCTGTCACGCAACGGCGTCTGCTCGCCACCCGCATACTAATTCATGCTCTAATCAAAACTTATGAAGGAGGTGACATGTGATGATCAGAACTGCAACTTTTGCTGCTGCGGTTTGCGTTTATCTGGCATTTTACAGCGTCGCATTGGCGCAGCCGAAGCTGCCATTCGGGCCGACAGCCCAGGAGATGCTCGCGCTGCCCGAGGAGTGCCAGGGAATCCTGGGAGGCGACCCAGCCAAGAAGGCATACTATGAACAACTGTTGCCAGGGCTTGTAGGTCCAAATCACTACTGCTGGGGCCTCAATTTCATGAATAGGGCCAGATTTTCGACGGACAAGATCGAAAAGCGCTTCAATCTTGAAAGCGCGATTGGTGAATTTGGCTACGTTCTCAAGCACTCTGCTCCAAACGCAAACGGGCTATCGCAAATTAAGGCGCAGCAGGATCTGGCCGTGGCAATGCTCAAGATGCTTTGACTTCTGCACCCGCAGTAAATGCTTCTCCCATCGTTGACATCTGGCCGCTACAACGATCCGTATAGATGAACTGATGCGCCTCAATAATGAACGACAATATATATTTGAAGGCGTTTGAGCAAAACGCAGGAGAATACTTCGAGCAGGCGATAGAGTCCGCGATGGAGGTGTTGCCATACGTGTTCGATATTGTCAAACCGAAGAGTGTGGTTGATATTGGATGTGGAGGTGGTGCGTGGCTATCGACATGTAACGCACTAGGAGTTGTCGACATACTTGGGGTAGATGGTGACTACGTGGATCCAGAAAAATTGAAAATCCCAAGACAGAAGTTTATGGCGCGCGATCTTAGGCAGCCGATCATTCTTGATCGCACTTTTGATCTGGCAATATCATTGGAGGTGGCGGAGCATATCCCGGAGCATCATGCGGAAACTTTTGTTGATTCATTGGTTGGCTTGGCTCCCGTTGTGCTATTTTCTGGAGCGATCCCGTTCCAAGGTGGCGTGGGCCACGTCAACGAGCAGTGGCCGACCTACTGGAGCGATCACTTCCGACGGCGTGGGTACGAAGTGATCGATTGCATCAGAAGACGGGTTTGGAACAACGATAGGGTCAATACATGGTATAAACAAAACATCGTTCTATTTGTTGAGAATAAATATTTGGAGTCCCATGATATATTATTGCGCGAGGCTGAAATTTGCAATCAGTTCCCGCTCAATATAGTTCATCCAAATCGGTACCTTGCCGAGGCGGACCCCAGGAATATAGATTTCAGAAAGGTTCCCCTTTGTACTGCCTGGGCCGCGCTGAAGTTGCAAGCTCATAGAAGAGTTCGTGCTGGCTTGCACTGGAGATTGCAGCGACTTCTGCGGATGTAACCATCCTGAAAAGCTCTACGCATTGCACGCGCCAGAGGTGCCCCTACACGCCGATCCGCTTGTGACACCGGTCGCATGCACTGTTTGCACGTCCGCTGACGCGCAGGTTCTGCTCCGGGGTGAAGTTTCCAATGCGGACGAGTTGAGGAGCGAATTGGGTCTGCGGCCAGACGAATCGCTCCAGGCGGTGCTGCTGGCAGCATGGCAACGCTGGTCGATCGACTCGTTCGCCAAGCTGAATGGGGGCTTTGCGCTCACGGTCCGTAACGCAAACGAACTCTTTCTCTATCGCGACCCCTCTGGCTTGCAGGGACTCTTCTACGCCGGGCTGCCCGGTGGCCGCGTGGCGTTCGCGACCGAATTGGCGCAACTGCCGAGCGATGGCGCCGATCGCCCCAGGTGGGCCCGCCAGTCGCTCCACGAATACTTGCGCTTCCTGGATATTTCCGCGCCCAACACGATGCGTGGTGATGCGCATGCCGTCGAACCCGGGCAGGTCGTGCATTGCTCGCCGCGCGCAATCGCCAAGTGGCTTGTGCCGCCTTCTGCGACGGGTGAGCCCGAGCCGCCCGATTTCGCCGAAGCCGTGAGTCGACTCGACCTCGAGCTCTCGAGGGCCGTCGCGATGCAGTTGCGGGATGTGGCGCGACCTGCGGCATTCCTTAGCGGCGGGATTGACTCGTCGTTGATCTGTGCGATGGCTGCACGTCAGCGGCCCGACCTGACGATGTTGACGGTCGGCTTCGACGGCGCGCGATTCGATGAGGCGCCGATTGCGCAGAAGGTCGCTGCGAGCATTGGGGCGGCGCACCAGGTGCTTCGCTTCGGCCGCCAGGACTACCTGAGCGCGTTCGAGCGATTGAGCGGCCGGATGGACCAACCGATGGCAGACCCGGCCACGATGGCGACGGTGCTCGCCTTCGACCACTGTCGGGAGCATTTCGACGGCGTGCTCGACGGTACGGGCGCCGATGAAGCAGTCGGGGCCATGCCACCACGTCACGTGCGCCTGGCCGTCGGCTACGCGAGCCTGCTGCCTGCCGGGCTGCGGCGCGCACTCGTACGCGCCATGTCGGCAGTGCCCGGTCTTGCCGGCTACACGCCCATCCTCGACTTCGAGCACCCGGCCGACACCATGATCCGCTGGAAAGGGTTCACCCGCACGGAAATCGAGGAGCTCTGCGGCGAGCCGGTGTCTTTCGGGCACACGCAGTTCTACCGGACCTTCGCGCGCTTTCCGCGCCACGCGCACTACGAGCGCTACAGCGCGTTGCTGAACGCGATGCCCATCGAGCGCTTGACGCAAGCCGCGCTCATCAGCGGCGTGAGAGTGCGCTGCCCGTTCAGCGAGCGTGATACCGACGCCTTCATCCGGCAACTTCGCACTGACTGGCGCTACTTGCCCGGCCAACCCAAGCGAATCCTGCGCGCGCTTCTGGCACGCTACGTCCCGCGGGAGATCTGGGACGTGCCCAAGCACGGTTTCGACTTCCCGCTGCACGAGTTCCTGGCGGGTGACGACTTCGCACTCGTGCAGCGCTATGTGAACCATGGCCGCTGGCTCGATACGCAGTTGCTGCGCGCCGATGTGGTTCGGCGCTACGGGCGGCAGTACATGGCGGGTGACCGGCGGCTGATGTTTCGCGTTTGGGCGCTGGTGGTGCTGGGGGCCTGGCTCGAAAAACACGATGAACTGACCTGAGCGCGACGACCCGACATGCAAAGCCCTGGCAAGCCGATCGAGCGCCCTGCGCGTGTGCTGATGTACACCGCGTACCTGACCCCCGAGTACAGCGGTGCCGCGTTGCAGGCCCTTACCTTGGCGCGCGAACTGCGGCTGCGTGGTCACCATGTCGAGTTCATCACCAACCGCTGGCCGGGCCTGGGCGAGACCGCGGTGGTCGACGGTTTTCCCGTGCAGCGCCTGGAGCCCGGCCGCCTGCGCAAGCACCGTGAATTCCGGCTCTGGTTCAACATGGCCAGGTATGTGTGGGCGCGCCGGCGCGACTTCGACATCCTGCACAGCCATGGGGCCTATTTCGCCAATGCCTTCATCGGGCCGCTGGCACGCCTGCTCGGCCTCAGGTCACTCGTCAAGGCGAGCCTTGCGCGTGATGACCTGCTGGGTCTGTCGCGCCCGCTCGTCGGCCGGCTGCACCGCTTCATGCTGCGCAGAAGCGACGTCTGTGTGGGCATCAGCAAGGACTTGGTGGAGGAGTTCCTCGCCGGTGGTGTGAGCCCGGGGAAGATCCACCCCGTGCCCAACGGGGTGGACACGGCCCGCTTTCGCCGCGCGGACGCCGAGCGCGTGCCCGTGCTTCGGGCCAACCTCGGGTTGCCGGTCGGCCGGCCGATCGTGCTCTATGTGGGCGTGCTCGACGCGCGCAAGAACATCCTGTGGCTGGCTGAGCAATGGGTGGCGCATGATGCTTTCGGCACGGGCGCGCTGCTCGTCGCCGTCGGGCCACAAAGCCGTGATGACCCGCAAGGCGTGTTGCATGCCAGCCTGGCCGAACTGGCCCGCGCCCACCCGCAGCAATTCGTGCTGCACGACTTCAACGCCGACGTGGTGCCCTACTACCAGTGCGTCGACCTGCTGGTGCTGCCGTCGTACAAGGAAGGCATGCCCAACGTGGTGCTGGAGGCGATGGCCTGCAGCCTGCCCTGTGTGGCCGCACGGGCGAGCGGCAGCCGCGAATTGATCGTCGAAGGCGAGACCGGCTTCACCTACGCGCCGGATGACAGCGCGGGCTTGGGCGCTGCGGTGCAGCGCTGCCTTTCGCCTGCTGCCGCCGGCATGCGCGACAAGACCAGGCGCCACGCAGTGGAGCGCTATTCGATCCGCGTCATCGCGGACCAGTACGAGGCCCTGTACCGGCAACTGCTGCCGGGCGGGCGGGCCGGAGATTTGCCCTTGCTCATGATCACCGAGTTGTTCCTGCCCACCAAAGGCGGCACCGCAGTGATGTTCGAGGACGACTGTCGGCGCCTGGGCGGACGATCGGTGCATATCGTCACCGCCGCCGTGCGGGGCGATGCCGAGGTCGATGTTGGCCATCCCAACACCGTTCACCGCCTGCCGCTCGAACGCAGCCCGTGGGTCAAGCCGGAGTCGCTGTTCATGTACCTGCGGCTGCTCGCGAAGTCGCTTCGGCTGTCGTTTGCCAACCGTTTCGTCGCTGCGCTCGCGGGCCGGGCACTGCCTGAAGGCCTCGTCGCCTGGGCCGTCGGGCGTTTGCGCGGGTGCAAGGTCGTGATTTATGCGCACGGCGAGGAGCTCACGGGTTGGGGAAGGGGCTGGAAGTTCAAGACCATGTGCTTCGCCTTGCGCCGTGCCGACAAGGTCCTGGCGAACAGCGACTTCACGCTGGACACGCTGATCTCGCTCATCGGCGTGCGCCGCGAGCAGATCGTGATCGCCTACCCGACTGTCGATGCGGACCGCTTTCATCCCGGCCTGCCGTTTGAAGACCTTCGCGCGTCCATCGGTCTTGCGCCAGCGCAGCGCCTGGTGCTGTCGGTCGGCCGGTTGCAGCGCCGCAAGGGCTTCGACAACGTGGTCCGTTCGCTGCCAGGGCTGGTGGCGCGCGGCATCGATGTGCACTACGCGATCGCCGGCATCGGGGACGACTGGGACTATCTGACAGAGATCGCCAGCAAACTCGGCGTGAGCGATCGTCTGCACCTGCTGGGCCATGTCGAGCCTGCAGACCTGCCGCGCTGGTACAGCGCGTGCGACCTGTTTGCGATGCCGAACCGCGACATCGAGGGTGATACCGAGGGTTTTGGCATCGTCTACCTGGAGGCGAACGCCTGCGCCAAGCCCGCCATCGCCGGGTGCACAGGCGGCACCGGGTCCGCGGTGGAAGATGGGCTCAATGGCCTGCGTGTCGACGGCGACAAGGTCGAGGCGGTGGAAGCAGGCATTGCGCGACTGCTGCTGGATGCGCAGGAGTCGAAGCGTCTGGGTGAGGCCGGTCGCCAACGCATCCTCGACGGGTTCACGCCGCAGCGCAGGGTCGCGCTCATCAGGCGGGTGATCACCTCATGAACGGTGGCGGCGTGCCCTCTCGGCTGACCCGGCGCCGAACGCCCACACGATCATCGCGCCCAAGGCTGCCAAGCCCGTCAGCGACATGAGCTTCCACAAGCGACCCGCACGATGCAACCGCTGCCAGATGAACGGCAGGCGCTCGCGGGTTGCGAGAACAAGCCACTGCGGATCGCGGGTACGCAGCACGGTACCCAACTCCGAAGACGAGAGGAAGCGCAGATCGGCATGTCGCGTCAACGCTTCGCGATAGAGCTTGTCCAGTTCGGCCAGGCTTTGCCGATGTTGTTCGGGCTCGGCAATGAAATTGTCGCGGTGGTTTTCGAGCAGGCAGACCCGGCCTTCAACCACGGCTCGAGCCAGAGCGCGCAAGGCGTAGGCGGCGTCGCGGCCCCGCCGGGGTTCGAAGTAGTCCGTGCGCGCCAGGTAGGTGACGTTGCCTGACCGATCCCCATTGACGATCGGGCCTTCGTCGCCGTCCGGCATGCCGTGGGCGTTGCGGCCGGTGTAGCGCCAGCCGGGCGTCACGATGCACTCGATCCCCTGCGCTGCCCAAGCCGACTCCACTTCACGGGTCCAGACGAAAGTGGGCGGCACGACGACCTTGGGCGGGGCGCCGAAGACCCGCGTGTAGGCTTGCACCTCTTCCGCCACGGCCGCGCAGATGGCTGCCGAGGTGTGCGGATTGGAGGGCAAGCTGGCCGCGTCGATCCACCGGCTTTGCAACGGTGAAGGCAGATGCTCGGTCGTGGCGGGTACGGGCTGGCGCAGCCACGCGTGCACATCGGCGTCGTTGCTGGCCATCAGGGCAGCAGGCCAATAGTGCTCGAGACCGTGCAACTGCAAGGCGAACACGCCGCTCGCCTGCCCGTCCTTCAGGGCTGCCATGACAGCGCTGAATACGGGGGCGTCCAGGCAGACTCGGTGGTAGCCCGCACCGGCCTGGATGGCCGGTCCGTCCGGCACGGCCAGCACCAGCGCAAGGTTCAATACGGGTGCACGCCCCGCCGCGTCCCGATGACGCGCCAGGACGTTTGCGATGTCTCGCAGCGCCGAGGCTTGAGACAGCGGGCCCGCACCCCAATCGTCGCTCTCGATGATCAGGACCGGGTGCCGGAACACCGGCTCGCGCCAGAGGCGAAGCAGGTCACGGCGATAGACGGTGAGCAAGAGGGCATTGCCCAGCACCCAGGCCGGCAGCAACCACCAGGCGTAGGGGGCAGCGCTCCACATCCGAGGGGGCCTCAAGCCGGCGCCGAGGACGCCGGCGACGACGGGTACCAGTTGACTCGCGCGTCGAGATCCAGGCCCTGCAGCAGGCCTTCCTGCAACCGTCGCGCAACGACCTGCTCCTCGCGCAATCCACGCTGCTTCACCTGATACAGCCGGCCCTTGCCGGGCTGGGTCTGACCGAAGCGCTCGCCGGCCGCCAGTCGCCGCAACAGCTCGGCGTAGACGCCGGCGCTGGTCTGCACACTGCGCCAGAAGAGGCTCAGTTCGTCGTCGTCGGGCAGGATCTTCGGGCTGACATGGGCGATCAGTCCGCCGGTGTCGATGCCGGCGTCGATCCAGTGCAGCGTGCAGCCGATGCTTTGCGGCTCGCCGTTGTAGAGCGCCCAGAAGGTACAGTCTGCACCGCGGTATTGCGGCGAAAGCCCGCCATGCAGGTTGGCCATGCCGAGCCGGCCCATTCCCAGCAGGTCACCGCGGATCAGCGACGTGCCGAAGACGGCGATGACGTCGGGCTCGAGCTCGCGTGCCAAGGCCACCACGTCCGGGTGGTTGATGTGCGGCACTTCCCTCACCAGGCCGGGGTGGTCGAGTTGTGCACGGCGTTCGCCAAAGAAGAACCGCTCCTCGCGGTTGCCGGTATAGCGGCGCCGGTCGCGCAGCCAGCGCCAGGCCTTGCGTGAGAAGTTGTCGGGGCGCAGGGTCCGGGCGAGCTTCTTCCACGAGAACTCCGAACCTGATTCCTGCACGATTGCAAGCACTTCGGCGGCCTGGCACAGCGTGTTGGCGACGTACAGATGTCGCGGGCTGCGCCCGCACAGCACCAGCACCCGCAATGTCTTCGTGCCCTCAGCCATGATGGACTCGAGGCGCGATGTCGGGCACGGGCGGGATGGCGATGTCCTGCAGATCCATCATCAGCGCGTCGGCGAAGAACTTGGCCGCCCAGTTGGGATACTCGAAGCGCGAGTAGCCGCCCCAGATGGGCGCGGAGCCAGCGATGCCGCCGCGCACCGCCGGGTCGGCGTGGGTCAGCGCGTGGTTCGTCTTCAGATAGCTCAGCGCGGTGCGGGCGTGGGCGCGCAGTGCTTCGGCCCCCGCGGCCTGCGCCAGGCGGGTCCAGTTCAGGCTCATCTGCGCCACGCCGGTCAGGCAGGCATAGCGGGCGGCGGGCACCCAGCCGTCCCGGTAGGTTCCGGCCAGCCAGCCGTCGGCGCGCTGTACCGCCGCGACGCCGCGTGCGGCCTCGAGCGCTGCGTCCAGATAGCGCGCGTCGCCGAGCAGCACACCCGACTCGAGGAAGCCGCGAATGGCGTAGGCGATGGTGTGCGTGAACGGTGCGCGACCGGGAACGAAGGCATTGGTCGCAAACCAGCCGCAAGCGGTCTGTTGAGTGAGCGCCCAGTCGAGATTGCGCCGCGCCGCATGCACCAGGCGCTTGTCGCCGGCGAGCAGCCCGGTCGCGAGCAAGGGCCACGCGGCGCGCGTGTTGTAGACGTGAGGTGTGTCGTTGTGCTCGAACTTGCGCCAGCAGCCGTCGTCGTCTTGCTGGTCCGCCAGCCAGTGCCCGGCGCGCACGGCGGCGGGCAGACACTCGGGCCGTTGCAGTTGGGTGTGGCCGGCGACCATGCCATGCATGATCTGCCCCGTATTGAAGATCACCGGCCGGCTGCCTGCCTCGCCGAAATGGCCGGGGAAGGCACCGTCGGGCAACTGGATCGAGAGCTCCCAGTCGATCATCCGCTGCGCCCGCGCCACCAGTTCGGGGCGTTGCAGGACCTTGGCCGCGGCAAGCAGGGTCTCGATGATGTAGCCGGTCGTTTCCGGGTAGCTCGGAAGCCAGCCGTCTTCAAAACTCCAGCCCGCCGAGACGCCCCCTGCATCGGCCTGCCCATCGCGCACGTCCTGCGCCCGGCACAGCCAGTCGATGGCCGCGCGGAGATGCACTTCGTGAGGCTGCGGTGCGCCCGTCTTGCCGAGCACGTCGCCCCACACCAGGCCGACATGACGAGGTCGCCAGGGTTTGTAGCGGATGGGCAGCCGGACCAGATCGGTGAGGTTCATGCGCTGAGAGTTCGAATATCAGTGTGTGGATGTCGCGCGTGCGAGTTCACCGCCGAGCGGCACATGGCTCACCACGTAGCGGTGCTTGCCGGACGCCTCGGGTGCAATCTGGTCAACCAAACGCACGGTAACCCGCACGTCTTGCCCCAGACGTTGGCGCAGCCCGGCGTCGATCGCGCCCGCACCGGCGGGCGACCAGCCCGCATCCGGCACCAGCAGCACCTCGATGTCGCGCAGGTCGTGCTGGATGAGCTTGAACTCGGCCACGCCCTCGGTGGCGCGCAAGACGTAGATGCCGGCCAGGGCATGCATGATCGTGCCGTCGGCGCCGACCAGGAAATCGGTCTGCCGCCCGATGACTTCGGCGATGACGTGCAGGCCCCGCCCGGCTGGGTCTGGCGTGGCATTCATGCGGACCATGTCGCCGGTGCGGTAGCGGATGAACGGCTGCGCATCGGAGCAAAGCCCCGTCATCACCGCCTCGCCCAGCTCACCCGGCGCGACGGGTTGGCCGGCCTCATCGAGCACTTCGAGGATGATGCTCTCGCTCGTCAGCAGCAGCTGGCCCTGCGGCGCTTCATGGGCGGTGAAGCCGATGTCGCGACTGCCGTATTCGTTGGCCACCGGCGCCCCGAACACCTCGCCGATCAGCGCGCGCTGGTGGTCGTACAGCGGCTCGCCCGTAGCGCAAACGACCTTCAGCC
The DNA here is from genome assembly GCA_937864005.1 of uncultured Burkholderiales bacterium. Classification (GTDB taxonomy): domain Bacteria; phylum Pseudomonadota; class Gammaproteobacteria; order Burkholderiales; family Burkholderiaceae_C; genus CAIKUF01. Next base: position 29,399 of record CALMIL010000025.1, on the reverse strand, counting down.
GCGCCATGCGAGGCTTGCGTCCGCGCGCCCTGGCGTGCGCGGCCAACAGCGCCAGCGAACTGGCATAGCCGTAAACGCAGTGCGGCCCGAAGGCCTCCATCGCATCGAGATAGCGGTCCATGTGCACAGGCGACATGGCAAAGGCATTGAGCACAAGCTGGTTGATGAGGCGGTCGCGAACCGTCTTGACCCAATCCGTCTTGTTCAGCTCGACCGGGGCGCCCCACAGGTATACCTCCGGCGCGCCGGGTTCCACCCCCCACCAGCGCCGTGCACGCATGCGCCCGGCGGCGTCGGACGCCTGCCGCCAGCGCCCGAAGTGAAAGACCAGCGGCTGCCCGCTGGAGCCGCCGGTGTTGTACTTGAACGCGCCACCGGGTACGCCCTGCCAGACGATCTCGTCGCGATGGGCGGCGGCGTCGTGCTTGTTCATTCGCGGCAGCTTGCGCAAGTCCGCCACGCTGGTGGTCGCGTCGGGCTCGAGTCCGGCCTCCTGCATGCGCGCTCGATGCCAGGGCGAATGAGCGCGCGCGACATTCAACAGCGCGCGCAGCTTCTCGAGTTGCAATGCCTCGACGGCGCTGCGCGTCAGCCATTGGCTCTTCTCGAGTTCAGCGAGGTAGGCAAATGTGGGGCGACGAAACACGCGCTCCTGCAGCGGGTAGATCAAACCGCCGGCAATTCGAGACCGAAGCATCATTCGCTTTGAGTTTTCGTGGAAGTCGAGCTACGCGAACGACTGTTGATCGAGCCGACGATTCATGCAGTCGAACGGCACACTTTGCCTTTCCCAGCGTTCAGCGCCGGGCGGGTGCGTTCACCGACGCAACGGGTGAGGACATCTCGGTCCCACTCTTGACGGGATCGGTTGCCACCAACTGCGGTCTGGTCAGCAGGGCATGGACGACGACAGCGACGGCGATGAGGTGGTAGATGTAGTCGAAGTAGGCCAGCCCCAGGAAGGCGCCCGCCGACATGTACGCCACGATGCTGACTTGCAGCATGGCTGCGAGGTCGCGCGCCCAGGTGGCGTCGGCTTGCTGCTTCGCCAGACGGATTACCGCGCTGCACTTGCGCCACGTCAGCCACAGCAGCGCCAGGAACAAGACAAGGCCGACCCAACCGTGGTCGCCCAAGACCTGGAAGTAGATGCTGTGCGCGGCCCGGATGTTGGTCGGGTCTGGCGCGTAACTGCTGAACAACAGGACGCGCCAGAACTCGAAGCCGCCCCCGAAGATCCGGTCGTTGGCCAGGTTCCATGCCATCCACCACATGTTGATGCGCCCTCGAGCAGAAGCATCTTCGTCGTAGGTCTCGATGGTGTTCATGCGCTCGTACCACTCTTCGGGCATGACCTGAGTCACGACCACAGCGGCAACGATGATGAGGAAAGCGGTCGCAAACTTGTTGCGGCTCTTGAGCCAGAACATCGTCCCCATCGCCGCCATGCCCACGAGGGCGCCGCGCGACTGGCTGCCCACCGCCGCCAACGCCGTCAAGGTCATGCCGATCGCCAAGCCGAGCCTGACGAGCTTGCTCTTCTCCTGCAGTTGCAGGTAGCGAATGAGCGGAATCGTCATGATCAGCGCGAGCGCGAGTTCGTTGTTTCCCTCGATGAAGGTGCCGACGGGGCCTTGCACCCGGTAGACCCCTCCGTTCAGCACGGTAAATATGCCGCCCTTGATGCCGTAGAAGCCGATCGAGAGAACGATGGCCCAGACGAAGAGGTGCACCCGCTCGCGCGACGTGAGCATCAGCAGGGTCATGAAGGTCAGGATCTGGATCTTGATCACCTTCACGTACTGATCCATGGCCAGATCGAAGAACAGGGCCTGGGTGGTCGTCACGCCCATCCAGGCGATGAATATCAAGAGCACCACGATTTCACGGCTCCAGACCATGCGTTTGACTTCGTGCGAAGCCAACATGGCGATCAACGTCGTGATCGCCACGATCTGCACGACGGGCATGTCGAGCATGAAGCCGTAGCACAGGCGGTGCGGGTTCATGTAACCCAGCCAGGCCAGCATCAGGATGCCCCAGAAGGGCCGCTTCAGGATGAAGGGCAGGGACCCGAAGACGATGAAGGCAATGAGAAGGTCACGCATGGCTGCCTCTGGCGCCGGCGTGCGCTGCTTGGTCGACCTTTATCAACCCGCGCGGCTTCATTGCCGCCCCTGCGTCAACGCACATCGGTACGCCGCGCCCCAACGCGGGCCCACTTGCTCCCACGTATACGCGGCCACGCTGCGCAGCCCTGCGGCCCGCAGTCGCTCTGCCAGCGCGGGCTCATGCAGCAATCGCAAGACGGCACCGGCCATCGCCGTGGGATCGGCGGGCGGCACCAATAGCGCCGACTCTTCGTCCGCCACGATATGGGGCACCCCGCCGACGTTCGTGCTGACGACGGGCACGCCGCTGGCAAGTGCCTCGAGCACCGAGTTCGGCATGTTGTCTGCCAGGCTCGGGTTGAGCGCGACGCGGCTCTCGCGCAACAGCCGGGCCATCGCTTCGCGTTCCAGGCGACCGGCGAAATGCACCCGCTCGGCAATTCCCAACTCGGCTGCGAGGCGCCGCAGTGCAGGTTCCTCGGGGCCGGTGCCGGCCACGACGAGGCGCGCGTCGCGGTACTCTGTAAGCACCTGCGCGAACGCACGCAGCGCCGTGGCGTTGTCGTAGATCGGCTCCAGGTTGCGCGCGACGATCAGTTGCACTGTCGCGCACGGCTCTGCGGGGTGAAACCGCGCCAGATCGATGATGTTCGGTACCACGTCGGCAGCCATCTGGTGGCGGGCGAATACTTCCTGCAGGAAACTCGAAGGAACGACCAGCCGCGAAGCGCGACGCATCGTCGCGCGCACCAGTCCCGCCGACCGCTGAAGAAATGTCGCGGCCTCGCCGCCGCGGTAGTTGACGATCACGGGTACGCGCCGCAGCGAAGCGACCCAGATCGCCGGCGCTGCGAAGAGATGCCACGACCAGCCGGAGTTGGCCATCACGTGCATGACATCGCTGCGCCCGGCGGCACGCCACAGCGCGACCAGGAACGGGAACATCCGAAACAGGGCGCGCACGCCATGCAGGCGTTCGACCCAGGCCGGGCGGTACGGCAGATTGGTGGGCACGAGCAGCACGTCGGCGCGTTCGCCCCGCAACAGCTCGACGAGTTGCTGCGTCTGCATCGCCATGCCGCCTGCCGGCGGCGGCAAAGGGCCGACGAGCCCGATGCGCATGCCAGCCATTGCCGTCACGCCGCTTCGGCCCGCTCGACGAGGGCCTCGTAGGGCCGGCGATAGTTCGCCACGCTGCGCGCCCAGTTGCGCTCGGTCTCGACGAAGCGCCGCCCGGCCGCACGAAGCGCCGGCCAATCGCCACGCCGCTCGAGCAGCCCGAGTACGGCCGTTGCCAACGCATCGGCACTCCCCGCCCGGAACAGCACGCCGGTCTGCCCGTCGCGGATCAGTTCCCTGTGCCCGCCCACGTCGCTTGCCACGAGCAGCCGGCCCTGGGCCATGGCTTCCAGCGGTTTCAGCGGCGTGACGAGTTCCGTGAGGCGCATGCTGTGGCGCGGGTAGGCGAGCACGTCGACCAGGTCGTAGTAGCGCTGCACTTCGGCGTGCGGCACGCGGCCGGTGAAGGCGACCTTGTCGGCCACGCCGAGCGCCTGCGCCTGCGCCTTCAGCGCGGCCTCCTGCGGGCCGCCGCCGACGAGCAGCACGCGCACGTCCGGACGGCGCTGCAACAGCGCGGGCAGCGCGGCCAGCAGCAGGTCCAGCCCTTCGTAGGCGTAGAAGCTGCCGATGAAGCCGACCACCGTCGTGCCCGCCAGGCCGAGTCGCGCCTTCAGCGCTTCGTCCGGGGTACCGCCGGGTTCGAACGATCGGATGTCGACGGCGTTGGGGATCACGCTGACCTTGTCGGCCGGGATGCCGCGCCCGGCAATGTCATTGCGCAACCCCTCGCAGATCGTGAACACGTGCGCGGCGCGGCGCAGAGCGTGCGTCTCCAGGCGTCGCGTCAGGCCGTAGCGCAGGCTGCCTTCGGCGGTGGTGCCGTGGTCGACGGCGGCGTCTTCCCAGAAGGCGCGCACTTCATAGACCACCGGGATGCCCAGGCGCTTGCCCACGCGCAGCGCAGGGATGGCGTTGAGCACCGGCGAATGCGCGTGCAGGATGTGCGGCGCCACAGCCTCGGCCACCTGCGCCAGGCGCCGTTCGGTCTTGCGCATCAGCGCCATCTCGTCGAGCCCGGGGAACATCGAGGCGTGCGCCGCCGCCGGGGTGCGGTAGAAGTGCCAGCCGTCGACGGTCTCTTCCAGCGCCTCGGTGGCGGTGTGCTTCGGGCTCGTGAGGTGGAATGTCTCCCAGCCCAGCTTGCGCTGCTCACGCAGGATCGCGAGCGTGCGAAACGTGTAGCCGCTGTGAAGCGGCAGGGAGTGATCGAGCACGTGCAGGATTCGCAGGGTCATGCCAGGGCTTGCGCGTCATGCGCAACGGCCGGCGCTGCGGTGGCGCCGTCGACCACGTTGCGCAGGAACGCCTCGAACATCAGCAGCGTCCACAGCGGCGAGCTGTAGTCGCTGGCGCCGCTCTGGTGGGCATCGACAAGGTGCTGCAGGTAGCCGCGGTTGAACCAGCCGGTCGACGCGAGCCGCTCGCCGAGCACGGCGCTGCGCACGCGCTGCTTCAGCGGCCCGCGGAACCAGCGCGCCAGCGGGACGCTGAAGCCCATCTTCGGCCGGTACAGCACGTCGTTCGGCAGTTGCGGCTCCATCGCCTTCTTGAGAAGGAACTTGCCTTCCTGCCCGCGCACCTTCAGGGATGACGGCAAGGTCGCCAGCCATTCGATGAGCTTGTGGTCCATCAGCGGCTCGCGCACCTCGAGCGAATGCGCCATGCTGGCGCGGTCGACCTTGGTGTTGATGTCGCCCACCAGATAGGTCTTCATGTCGAGGTACTGGATCAGTGCCAGCGGGTCGTCGGTGCCGGCGCGGCCGGCGTGCAAGTCGAACACCTCTTGCGCGCTGTAGCCGGACAGCTCATGCTCGAGCGCATCGCTGAAGAGTCGCGCGCGCATCGGGCCGCGCAGGATCGACACCGAGTGGAAGTACGCCTCCACCGAAGTGCGCGCCATGCCTTCGAACGTGGTCTTGGCGCGCAACACGCGCGGCGCCCAGTCGGCCTTGGGGTAGGCGCGGCCGAGCAGCCCGAAGAGCGGCTGGCGGATGCCGGCGGGCAGTGCAGAGCGCATGCGCTCTTCCATCAGGTGCAGGCGGTAGCGGCGGTAGCCGCCGAAGGTCTCGTCGCCGCCGTCGCCCGAGAGCGCGACCGTCACGTGCTTGCGCGCGAGTTGGCAGACGCGGTAGGTGGGGATCGCCGAGCTGTCGGCATAGGGCTCGTCGTACAGGCGGGCCAGCGTATCGATGAGGTCGAAGTCGTCGCTCTTGACGGTCTCCACGCGGTGGTCGGTACGGTAGCGGTCGGCCACCATTTGCGCGAACGCGCTCTCGTTGAACTTGGGGTCGTCGAAGGCGATCGAGCAGGTGTTCACGGGGCCGTCCGACAGGCCCGCCATCGTCGCCACCACGGCGCTGGAATCGACGCCGCCCGACAGGAAGGCGCCCAGTGGTACCTCCGCGATCATGCGCAGCCTGACCGATTCCTGCAGGCGATGAACCAACTCGGCGCAGGCGTCTTCGGCGCTGATCGGGCTGCCGAGCGTGAAGCGCACGTCCCAGTACGGCCTGGGCTCACCCATCGGCTCGCCGCGGCGAATCACCAGCGAATGCGCCGGCGGCAGCTTCTTCGCCTGGCGGAAGATCGTGCGCGGCTCGGCCACGTAGCCGAGCGCGAAATACTCCTCCACCGCCAGCGGGTCGATGTCGCGCCTCAGGCCGCCGTGCGCGAGCAGCGCCTTGAGTTCGGAGCCGAACAGCAGCCTGCCGTCGTCCAGCAGCGCGTAGTACAGGGGCTTCACGCCCAGCCGGTCGCGCGCCATGAAGAGCGTCTGCCGGTTGCGGTCCCACAGTGCGAAGGCGAACATGCCGCGAAAACGCTCTACGCACGCCTCGCCCCATTGCTCCCACGCGTGGACGATGACCTCGGTGTCGCTCCTGGTGTGGAAGCGATGGCCGGCGGCCTGCAGTTCGGGAATCAGTTCCTGGAAGTTGTAGATCTCGCCGTTGAAGACGACGATGACGGAGCCGTCTTCGTTGAACAGCGGCTGCTGGCCGGTGGCGATGTCGATGATCGACAGGCGCCGGTGGCCGAAGCCGAGGCCGGGCTCGACATGCACGCTGCCTTCGTCCGGGCCGCGGTGGAACTGCGAGTCGTTCATGCGCTGCAGCGCGCCGCGGTCGATCGCACGCTCGCCGCGAGTGTCGAAGATGCCGGTGATGCCGCACATGGTGGTCAGTGGGGGGATGGTCTTGCGTGGTCAGCGGGGGCAGGAAGAGGCGTAGCGCCCGGACTGCGAGCGTCAAGAGCGCGCGCCGAGCGGCCTTGGCGGAATGGTATTGGAAATGCTTACAACCGGGCGCAAACCGAGGCAACAGTATTGGGTGTGCATGACATCCGCACGGTCGCGGCCGCTGCGTGCGGCCGATTTGCGAGGCCGACGAGGATTCACGTCGAGCCCTTCAGCAGCCGGTCGTACAAGCCTTGGTAGGCGGCGACCATCGCCGGCAGACTGAAGCGCTGCCTGGCAACAGCCAGACCTGCAAGGCCCATCGCGGCGGCTCGCGCCGGATCGGCAGCCAGGCGGATCAGGCTGGCCGCGAGCGCTTCCGAGTCGGTGGCTGGAACGATCTCCCCCGTTTCTCTGGGCACGACCAGTTCGGCGTTGCCGCCCACGTTCGTCGCGATCACGGGAAGGCCGCTCGCCATCGCTTCCAGAATCGTGTTCGAGACGCCTTCGGCGAGCGACGGCAGCACGAAGCAGTCGAGCCCGCGCATCACATCGGGCACGTCGGCGCGCTCGCCGGGCAGCCACGCCAGGTGGCCGACACCGGCGGCGTCGAGCATCTCCTGCGCCTCGGCCCGCAGCGGGCCCTCGCCGACCATCACCAGCCGCAGCCGTTCGTGCAACGCGGGCTGGAGTTCGAGCGCACGGATGAAAGCGCGAGCGAGAAAGGTTTGCGCCTTGACCGTCTGCATGCGGCCGACCGTGCCGACAACGATCAATTCAGGGTCCACGAACGGGCAGCCCGCGATTTGCGGGCGCCGCCGCGGCCGCGCAATGAAGCGCTCGACATCGACGCCGTTGTAGATCTGCGCGATGCGTTGCGCCGGCACGCCGACCTTGTGTTCGAGATAGCCGGCCAGATCGCGCGAGAGTGCCACGTAGCGATGGACGAAGGGCCGGTACGCGCGGCGCAGCCACTGGTAGCGCACGCGCGTACCGTCGAGGTCGTCGACGTCGCGGCCATGCTCGCCGTGGATGCGCCCGGGCACGCGGGCCCACGCTGCGGGAACCTGGCACTCCAGCGCGGCGAGGTTGCGGGTGTGGACGATCGCGGGCCGCAGTTCGCGAAACAGGGCAGCCAGCCGTGGGTACAACTTCGCTGCGTGACCGGGCGGCTTGTGCAGCGAGACGAAGGTGACGTCGTCGCGCTCGATGCGGCGCGCGAAGGCGGGTTCGACTTCGGTCAGCGCCACCACGGCGTGCCGGTAAGCAGATGCCGGCATGTGATTGATCAGGTTGACGACGCCGTTCTCCAAGCCGCCGGTGTCGAAACGGTAGACGAGGTGGAGCACGAGCGGCCTGGCGTCCTCTCGGCCGGCGGCGGTCATGCCGTGATCAAGCTGCACGCCGTTTGTCAGCGCGCGTCGCGCGTGCGCCGCAACAGCGTCTCGAAGCTGCCCAGATTGGCCTGCATGAAGGCTTCGAGCGCGGCGTTCGACGCCGCCACCGTCTTGCCGTCGGCGTAGAGAACGATCGCCGCGCCCTCGTCGCCGTGGCCCCGCAGCCGCGCCAGCACGCCGGCAATCTTGGCTGCGGCATCGCCTGCGATGAAGCGGCCGTCGATCCAGTAGAAGCGCCAGACGACGAGGTGCGGCCGGTGCTCGGAGCCGGCCTGCGGTTGGCCGAGGATCTCGGCTGTGCGCACCGTGACGGCCTGCGGCCCCATCGCGACGGTGCGGTCATCGCCGACGACCGGCAGGCTCCACTCGCGATCGCGCATGCCGACGAGCATGTTCTGCGAGCTGACCACCTTGCGGCCCTCGCCCTGGCCGCGGTAGTAGGCAAGGTGGACGCCTACCGTGCCTGCCGGGCCTGCATAGACCTGGTTCGCGGCGGCGGAGGGGTCGCCGAACATCGGCGTCCATGAGGCGATTTGGGCACCTTCGGCGGACCAGCCGCCGGCCAGGTGCATCGGCAGATCGACGGTGGCCGCGGCGGCGGTGCCTTCGGCGCGCTGCAGGCCGCCGACGGCGAGCGGGGGCAGGGTGACGATGACGGCAGCGCCGAGCGCGGTGGCGAGCATCACGCGGGTCGACGCGGATCCGGTGCCGCCGAAGCCGCGCATCCTGCCGGGCGTGCCCGCGCTTGCCGGCGCCGCGTCGGGCTGCGACCAGCGGGCGCCGACGATGTAGAGGATGAAGATGATCGCGCCGAAGAAGACCCAGCCGTACAGGATGTGATCGACGCCGGTGGCGATCGTGTTGTCCGACAGGTGAGCGAGCATCACGATCATGTAGGCGCGCAGCCAGTTGGCGACGATCGGCACCAGGATCGAGAGCAGCATGAAGACCGCGCGCCGCAGGTACGAGCTGTAGTTGAGGTACGCAAAGAGCGTTCCGACCATGAACGACGCCATCAGGTAGCGCACGCCGCTGCATTCGTCGATCACCGACCAACTGCCCGATGGAATGATGAAGTGCTGTCCCTCGCGAAAGACCGGCACGCCGGTCGCTCGAAGCGCAGTGACGGTGAAATCGGCCGTCCACTCCATCAAGACGGGCACGACGAACTCGCCGAACGGCACGGCGAAGAACAGGAACAGCAACGGGAAGAGGATCGTGAGCGCCACTTCGAGGCCCAGCACCGCCGGCACGGCCAGAACGAGCATCGCCACGAACGCGAACTGCGACGCGGCGTTGACGACGACCAGATCCGACACGAACCAGACCACCGCCGCCGCGAGCAGCGGCAGCAACACCCAGGGCTGCGCGCGTGGCGTGAGGGCGGCGAGTTGTTCGCGCTTGCGCCAGACCAGCCACAAGGCGATCGGCACGACGAGGAAGGCATGGGTGAAGGTCTCCGAGCGCCACCAGATGCCGACCATCGCCATCGCGGTTTCGCGATAGAGCAGAAGGATCGCCGCCACGAGCGCCATGAACGCGGGCAAGGCGGCTCGCCATCCGGAGGCGGTGCGCAGGTCGGCAGCGACGGTGCTCATGTTGCTTCCATGTCCGCTCAGAGGTTGAGGGGCAACCCAATGCGCCCGCGCCGGGGTGGCCAAGGGCCCTGAGCAAGGCGCAGCGCGCTGCCCGCACTCGCGTGCGGGCAAGCGATGCAACGTCGCGCAGGGCCCTTGGATACCCTGGCCCTGCGGGTAAGCCCCCAGAACAGGCTCACCCCGCGTTTCAAATCCTCGCTGGGTTCCGAACCCAGCTCCGGTTTGCGCCTTGTTTGAGCCTGTTCTGGGGGCTTACGCGGGTGCATTGGGTTGCCTCTCAACCTCTTAGGCCGCCAGCGGCTGACGCGCGCACAGCAGCGACGCCAGGTGGCTGTCGATGGCCGCGAGGTGGGCGTCCCAGGTGTAGTCCTGCTGGACGCGGCGGCGGCCCGCCGCGCCGAGCGCGGCAGCGCGCGCGGGGTTGCTCAGCAATGCATCGACCTCGCGGGCGAAGGCTTCGGCGTCGGGCGCGTGGACGAGTTCGGTGCCGCGCCGCGCCTCGATCGCCTCTGCGCATTCGCGCGACGCCACCACCGGCCGGCCCATCGCCATCGCCTCGAGGATCTTGTTCTGGATGCCGCGCGCCAGCCGCAACGGTGCGACGACCACGGCGGCGTGCTGCAGATAGGGGCGCACGTCGGGCACGGTGCCCGTCACGTTCACGGTTTCGCCGGCGAGCGCATGCACGGCAGGTGTCGGGCTGCGACCGACGATGTGAAAGCGCAACGCAGGCCATTTGGCGCGCAGACCGGGCAATATCTCGGTGGCGAACCAGGTCACGGCGTCGATGTTGGGCCAGTAGTCCATCGCGCCGGTGAAAACCAGGGGTAGCTCGCCACTGGCAAAGGGCGAGGCGCGCGAGGCGTCGGGTGCGAAGTAGTCGGCGTCGACACCGTTGCACATCGCTTCGCACGTGTGTGCGCTTTCGGGCGCCTTGCTCCGGAAGAGCGCGGTCTCCCTCTCGGTGGAGAAGAACGAGCGTGCCGAGCGTGCGGCGACGGCGCGCTCGTGGCTGAGCAACTGCTCGCCCTCGCGCCGGTACAGCCACGAAAGCGGCCAGCGGTGGTGGGCGGCGTACTCCGTCCACTTGGCAGAATCGAGATCGACGAAGTCCACGAGCGTCGGCAGCCGCAGGCCTTGTGCGTACTGCGCCATCGCCGACGAGAACACGATGACGGCGTCGACGCGTTCGCGGCGCGCGGTTTCCTGTACCCAGCGCTGCAGCGCCGCATCGCGGTAGTAGCTCAGCGTGAGGGCCTGGCCTTCGAGCAGGCCGGACAGGCTGGCGATTCGCGCGCGCGCCGGATTCAGGCGCGTCAGGTGCAGACCCGCACAGAGTGAGCGCAACGTCTCGACATGCGCTTCGTCTTGCGGGTCGTCGATGAAGCTGCCGACGAACACGCGGTGCTTCGCCGCCAGGTGCTTGAGAAGATGGTACGAGCGCACCTTGTCGCCCTTGTCGGGCGGATACGGCATGCGGTGCACCAGGTAGAGCAGCTTGGCCACGGCTACCCCAGACTGCGCACGACAAACGGCCCGAGCCGGTTGGCGATGCCTATCGGCAGGCGCCGCCAGGTCTCGATCAGCAGCCGGTACTTCGCGTTGGCCGGGTTGTTCTGCGGGACGGCGCTGCGCTTGTAGAGGCAATATTCGTAGTGCAGCGGCGTCGGCTCGAAGCCCCAGTTCTTCTTGAAGGCATAGGGCCCGGTGCCCTGCTTGCTGCGGCCGTAGTCGAATACCTTGAGCCCGCGTGCACAGGCGCGGCGCATCAGCTCCCAGTACTTGAAGTCGTTCGCTGCCAGGTCGCGCGCGGCTTCGTCGTCTCCGGCGTAGTAGGGCAGCACCTCGTCGCGGAAGTAGAAGCTCAGCACGCTGCTGAGCGGCCGTCCGTCGGGCGCGCTGACGGTGAGCACGTCGCAGTCGGCGCCGAACTCGTCGCGCAGCGCCTGGAAGTAGCGCTTCGCCAGCGCCGGCGTGCCGTGGCGGTGAACGTTGTCGGCGTAAAGCGCGAAGAAGCGGTCGATGCCCTGATCGATCTCGCTGCGCAGGCCGTTCTTGATGCCCTTGCGCACCATCGCCCGTTGCTTGCGCGGGATGGCGAGCATGTTGGCTTCTTCGTCGGGCAGGATCGCCTTGCGAAAGGTCACGTAGAGATCCTGCCGCGGCCAGTTCTCGTGGCGTGCGTCGACATGGCGCAGCTCGAGGTGGTCGGCGCCGAGGCGCTGGGCCAGACGCTGGGCCTCGGCCTCGAGCGCGATCGCGGCGTCGGCGTGGGTCGCCGCAACGCCGCCGTAGACGGCGAACGGAAGGCTGACGAGCGAGTTGCCGAACAGCAGCGACTTCACATGCGCGAGCGGCAGCACGCCTTCGATGCGTTCGTCGGTCTCGGCATACAGGAAGTAGGTGTCGTGGCGGAAGATCTCGCTCAGGATCTTCTGCCACCCGGCGCGGTGGAAGAAGGTCGCGCCGCTGCAGGCGAGGACGAACGCGTCCCAACGCCGCGCGGTGGCGGCGTCCTGCAGGGACAGGCGCCGGATGCTCGGCACCGGGCGCGCGTCGTGGCTCACGTAACGGCCGGCGAGACGTTGCGGTCGAGGAAGATGTGGTCCATCCGGCCCCAGCGGAAGTCGCGCAGCAGGCAGGCGAGGCGCGGCTCCATCCGATCGATGTTGACGTAGTGGCGAAAGCGCGTCTTGCGGTCGATCCCGGCGATGCGCGGCTGATCGACGTCGATCTCCCACGGGTGGCAGTAGAAGATCGCCGGCTCCTGCTCGCGCGCGTTGACGCGATTGATCATCCAGCGCGACATCGCGTACGGCAGCAGCCTGAAGTAGCCGCCACCGCTCGAGGGCAGGTTGCGGTTGAACAGGCGCAGCGTGGTGATCGGCAGCTCGATCAGTTCGTCGTGGACACGATGCGCGAAGCGCGGCGCGTCGGGCATGCCGTAGTGGTCGTGACGGATCGGATAGATGCTCGAGCTGTAGCGGTAGCCGGCGCGCGCGAGGCACTCGAAAGCCCACAGGTTGGCGGGGCCGATCGAAAAGCTCGGCGCGCGATAGCCGTTGACCGCAGCGCCGCACAGGTCTTCGAGGATCTTCTTTGCGCTGCCCACGTCTGCATGGAACGCGGCCTCGCTCAGATCGCTCGCACGCTGGTGGCCGTAGCCGTGGCTCGCGACTTCGTGGCCCTCGGCCGCGATGCGCTGGATCAGGCGTGGGTAGCGTTCGGCGATCCAGCCGAGCGTGAAGAAGGTCGCGTGCGTGCCGTGCTCGTCGAGCATCGCGAGGATGCGATCGACGTTGCGTTCGACCCGGCACTCGCGCGAGTCCCAATCGCTGCGCGCGATGTAGGGGGCGAACGCCGACACCTGGAAATAGTCCTCGACGTCGATCGTCAGGGCGTTCGTGATCGCCGAATGCCCCGCGCTTGCGGCGGTTGTGGTCATCGCAGCTCCGAATCGGTCATGGACTGTGGTTGTCCGATGTTGTCTTGACCGCGCTGACCAGCTTTTGCAGCAGGCCCAGCGTCTGGACGTTCAGCCGCTCGAGCCGGAGAACGCTGCGCTCCAGGCGCTGCATCTGGTCGATACGCTGCTCGACGAGTTGGCCGGCGATCTGGCGCGACAGACCGTTGGCGGCTTGCGATGACAAGGTGGCCTTGGACAGATCGAGGTTCGACAAGTCCGCTGCAAGGGTTGACGGCGTATCGAGACTCGCTGTCTCGGCAACGGCCGGCTTGCCGGGAACCCGCGACTCCTCGACCATTTCGCTGATCACCTCGTTGGCGTCGGCTGCAGTCAGGTGGGTCTTCTCGGCGAGGAAGCCGAGGAGCAGCAGCCGGTCGCAAAGGGCATTGATGCGACGCGGGATGCCACGCGATGCCTTGTGAATGACCGCGAAGGCTTCTTCTTCGAAGCTGGGCTTGCCCTGCGACCCGGCGCACTTGAGCCGGTGCTCGATGTAGCGCTGCGTCTCCTCGGCGTCGAGCGGCCCGATATGGCAGGTCGCTGCGACGCGCTGCCTGAACTGCTCCATCTCGGGGCGCTGAAGGATTTCGCGAAACTCCGGTTGTCCGACGAGGAAACTCTGCAGCAGCGCCTGGTTTCCGAACTGGAAGTTCGACAGCATGCGCAGTTCCTCGACGGCCTGAGGCGTCAGGTTCTGCGCCTCGTCGACGATCAGCAGGCAGCGCTTGCCCTGGCTCGTCTGGCTGACCAGGAAGGCTTCGAGCGTGATCAGCAACTCGGACTTGGGCGCGTCCTTGACGTGAAAGCCGAAGGCTGCGCCGACCATGCGCAGCGTGTCCTCGGCGCCGAGCTGCGTCGTGACCAGATTGCCGATCACCACGTCGCTGCCGTGCATGCCTTCGATCAGTGCGCGCAGGATCATCGTCTTGCCGGCACCGATCTCGCCGGTGATGACGACGAACCCCTCGTGTCGCGTCACGCCGTATTCGAGATAGGCCCGCGCCCGGCTGTGCTGCTTGCTGCCGTAGTAGAAATTGGGGTCTGGATTGAGCTGGAACGGCTTGCTGCTCAACCCGTAGAAGGCTTCGTACATGGTCAGAATGTCATACTGAGGGTGCCGATCACCGCCGATTCGTCATATGGCGACGTCGGGCTGCTGAATTTCTGATGCCGCACGCTGACCGCCGCCGTGGCTCGCCTCGACACCTGGGACGACCACGTGCCGTAGAGCGCCCACAGGGTGGTTTCGTCCGTGCTCGATTCACCCGTCGTCTTGGTTGCGGACGCGTTCACGGTGATGTTCGATTGCGGCGTCAGGCGGTGCGACCAGGTGACGCCGAAGCCACGCCAGCGGGTCAGGTTTCCATTCGCGAAATCATTGCCCGGGTTCGACAAGACACCCAGGTTGCGTGAGTAGGTCTGGTAGACGTTGAAGATGACGGTGCTCCTGCGGCCCAGCAGAGCGACCGAGGCGTTCTGACGGCGCTCCTCCTGGATCTGGTTCGGCAGATAGTTGCTTGTCACCACCGCGTTCGGGTCGATGCCGTTGGCCTTCAGGAATGCGTTGACGAGCTGGGCCCGCAAGATCGGGTCGGGTTCGATCGCCGCGAACTGCGCAAACAACAGGTCGAAGGCCGAACCGGGGTAACCCCGGCCGCTGTTTTGCTGCCCGGTCGACAGGCCTTGGGTGCTGCTGATGCTCCACACGCTCTGCGGGGTTCGATAGTCGAGCCCGTAGCTATGTGATTTCCCGAAGAAGCGCTGGTCCTGCGTCAGGTAGAGATGGGTGCGAGGACTCGGATTCCAGTCGAGCCCCCATCCCCAGCCGTTGTAGGTCTTCCTCTCCAGCGTGATGATGTTGTTCGACTCTGTGTTCGCGCGCAGCGAGGCGCGAAACTCCGGCGTGACGGCGTAGCTCAGTTGACCCAGCACAATGTCGTCGGTTGTGTTCCGACCCTGGCTGAAATTATCTTGCCGATGAAGAAGGTCCACGAGCCAGCCGAGCTTCGACCAGCGAGTCGTCGCATCGAAGTGCACATTGCCAAGCAGGGTCGATGAATTCGACGCTTCGGTCGTGCCGCTGTTTGTTTGGCTGTAGTCGACACGGGCGAGGTAGTTGACTGTGCCGGCAATCTGGCCGCTCAGGTAGGGGGAGACGTTCCACGTCGTCGTCTCGGTGCGATTGCTGTTGGCCAGCGTCGGGTCCGACGACTGCGTGCCGAACGGCGAGATGTACTGCTGCGAGATTTGCGCGCTCGCATCGACATACAGCCAGTTGGGGACCGCTTCCACGTTCACCTGCGCGTTGAGCGAGTTCTGCAGGTGGTCGATTTGCGTGCCGTTGGCAGACGCCGATGCGGTGAGCGCGTAATCCAGGAACCCCTTCACGCGGCCGGATTGCCCACCCATTTGTATCGCCGGCGTGATCGAGGCAATCAGGTCCGACTGCTTGTCGGTCGCACTCAGGTTCGCGTTGTCGGTGAGCGTGGCCTGCACGCCGACGCTCGGGGTGAAGTAGAAACCCCGGCCATTGCCGACGGTTGACTCATTGGTGGACTGCGCTCGCGATGGCAGCGTGCCGTAGCCTGAAGTCGGATCATCGAACACCTGGGCCGCCGCCCCCATTGCCGCCAGAGCGAGCAGCCCGCACAGAGGCCGGCCGGCATGCTTGGCGTGGATTCGGGACATCGTCGAAGGAGCGGGGCGCTTGGACCGGATGGCGATGGTCACGCCATCCGCTTTTCGCCACCGTAGCCATACCCATAGCCATAGCCGTAGCTGGTTCCGGCGCCGTCGGCAGACGCACGCGCCTTGTTGAGCATCAGACTGATGTGAGAGCAGGCCTTGATCGTCGAGAGAGCGTGTTGGACGTCGGTCTGTAGCGTCTTTTCGGCCTGGACGACCATGACAACCTGCCCCATTTGCGTCGCCAGGACCCGCGCCTCGGTCGTCAGAAGCAGCGGGGGCGAATCGAAGATGATGATGCGATCCGAATAGCGGTGCGCGATGTCGTCGAGCAGCAATTTCATCGAATTGCTGGCCAGCAGTTCGGTTGCTTGCGGATGCGGTGTCCCGCTGGGCAGGATCGTCAACTTGTCGATGTTGGTCTTGAGCAGAACGTCCGACATCTCCATCTCGCCTTCGAGCAGATCCAACAACCCCGGCCCTTCGGGCAAGCCCAGCATGCGCAGTACCGAGGGTCTGGCGACGTCGGCGTCGACGAGCATCACCGTGCTGTCGACCTCCATCGCGATGCTCATCGCCAGGTTGATCGACGTGAAGCTCTTGCCTTCTCCGACCAGCGAACTGGTCACCATGATCAGGTTGCCGTGATTGAGCGCCGCCGGGCCCGTGCCTTTCGCATTCAAGATCAGAGGCCGCTTGATCACCCGGTACTGGTCGGCAGTGTGCGTGCGCGGCGAATCGGGAGTCACGAAGCCAGCGGCGTTGAGCGCGTCGAGGTCCAGTGTGACCTGCCGCGACGTCGCGGTGGGCGCTTTCGGTGGTGGGTCGCTTTGAGCTGCTGCGGGCGTCATCTCGACCCGCGCCGACCCCGGGGCGACTGTCGGCGACGCCACCGAAGTCGGCTCTGGAATTGCTACACCGGTGCGACGGAGTTGATCCAGACGCTGGGCTGCTTGTTCGATCAGACTGCTCATCGCATTCAACCCTGTCTGGCCGCGATCACCGACATGGTGATCAATGCCGCCACGAAGATGCCGATGAGGCTGCCTGACGCGACCAGGAACCGCATCAGATCGGTCTTTTCGCGCCGAACATCGGCGTCGCTGGTAAGCAGCGAGACCATGCCGAGCATCGGGAGCGCGAATTTCGAACGCAGCTCGCTTGCGCTGTAGAACACCGGGCGCAACTGGCTTGCCGCAAAGGCGCTGAACAGGCCCGCGGCGAGCGCCAGGACCATCGCCATCAGCAGCAGTACCAGCCGGTTCGGCGACACCGGCTTGGGCGAGACCCGGGGCGGATCGATGAGACGGAAATCGACGACGCCGGCGGCCAGATCCAGATCTCCCGACATCGTTGCAGACTCGCGCCGTTTCACCAGATCCTGATAGTTCTGCTTGTTGATCTCGTAGTCGCGATTGAGCTGCGACGCTTCCGCCTCGAGCCGCGGCGCGGCCTTCGCAGATTCGAGGGCCTGGCTGTAGCGCGACGAATACTCCGCCACGCGGGCCTTGAGCGCCGCGACCTGGACCTCCCAGGTTGCGAGCATCTGGTTCAGCCCATCGGAGGCCGGGCCGGCAGCGGCCGGCGCCGAAGCTGCGGCCTGGCGCAACTCCTCGACCTGCTTTTTCTTCTGCTCCTCGAGATCACGGATCAATTTGCGGGCACTGATGATGTCGGGATGCTGTTCGGTGAACCGCTGGAGCAAAGCGTCGAGATTGCGCTTTTGCGCATCGATTCGCGCATCGATCTCGGGCGTCGCGAAACTCATTGCCGAATCCTTTCCCACTCCGCCGAGCAACGACATCCCCGCCGACGGGGCCGCGCTCCCGGAACCTGTTCCTGCACTTTCGAGTTGCTTGCGCGCTGCGTCACGCGACTGTTCGGCCTCGCGCAACGCAAGGCGGGCATCTTTCAGCTGTTCGCCGAGTTCCGCCAAGCGCGACGCCGAGTCTTTTCCCTCGCCTGCCTGAATGTCGATATTTCGAAGCCTGAACGCCTGGAGCCGGGCTTCGGCCTCTCGCAATTTGGCCTCGTAGGCTTTGATCTGCTCGTTGATGAAGACCTTCGCCGTATCGGTGTCCTTGCGCGACGCGCCGAGGCTGGACTCGACGAAGATGGAAACGACCGACTGGACGACGCGCTGCGCCGTCGCCGGGTCCGAGTCGCGGAAACTGAGCGTGTACAAATTGTCTCGGCCGGCGGACTTGATTTCCAGCCCCGTCATCAATCGGGTCACCAACGCCTCCTGTTCCGCCGGCGAACGGCTCTTGAGGTCGAGGTCAGCCATCCGCACCACCTTTTCGACGTTCGGCCGGCTGACGAGCGTGCGACTCAACATCACGACCTGCTGCTCGATGTTGGGTTGCACTGCAAGGCCGGACATCAGCGGCTTGAGGATCGATTGCGTGTCGACGAAGACGCGCGCGCTGGCCTCGTACTGGTCGGGAATCCGGAACACGATCGTCGTGCCGACGATTGCCACGGCCCACGCCATCGCCACGGCCAGCCACCGAAATCGCCACATGCTTCTGGCAATGGCGGACAACTGTGCAAATAACTCTTCCATCGGATATGGCGTTCGCCGTCAACGGGTTGGGCGTCTGCGACTTTCGGGGTGGGTGACGCGAGGGAGTGCGCCCAGGTCGCGAACGGATTGGAGTATCAGAAGAAGCCCTGCGGAATGATCAGGATGTCGCCCGGCTTCACTTCGACGTTGGCCGAGATGTCTCCACGCCTGATCAGGTCTCTGAGCCGAACGGAATACTGCTTGTTTCCGTCGACGGAGCGCAGGATCGTGGCTTCGTTGCCGTCCGCAAAGTCCGTCAGACCGCCGACGGCGATCATGACGTCGAGCAAAGTCATGTGGCTCTTGTAGGGAAGCGCCTGCGGCTTTGCCGCCTCGCCGACGACGCGGATCTGTTGATCGTATGGACCGACGAAGCTCGTGATGATGACGGTGACGACAGGGTCGCGGACATATTTGGCAAGCTGCGTCTCTATGTCGCGTGCGATCTCCTGCGAATTCTTGCCCTGCGCCGTCAGTTCGTCGATCAGCGGCGTCGAGAATTTGCCGTCGGGCCGCACCGGGACCGACATCGACAATTCGGGATTGCGCCAGACGATGATGTTGATGGTGTCACCCGGGCCGACGATGTAGGTGTAGTCGTTCGTCGGGTCCGCCTGCGGCGCCGCAGGATACCTGAGCAGATTGGTCCCGCAGGCGCTCAGCAGACCCAGGCACAGCACAAGCAGTGCCGCTCGGATCAGTCGACGGTGCAGATCAGGCAGTTTGTCCATGTTTTTCCTCATCCAGCGATGACGACGCGTGCAACAGCCAAGCCGGCACCCGGTTGCACTTGCGCAGGCTCAGGGCCGAAGCTCGGTTCGAAATTCACTACTGTAGAGATGATGGCACACACGAAGGCGCCCCGACAATGGTCAGCTTGGGGGCGTCGGTAAGAATGCCGCAATGGTGGGCAAAGATGACAGACGCAAAGCAGGTTCAGTGCAAAAGTCACGCCCGGATCGCCGCATGGCGCTCCGTGCCCGTGGGTCTTCAGGTCAAATTTCCGCGGCGAGGCGCGGAGCGCCCCGCGCTGCGGCCGAAACGCGGATTCGAGACCCCATGTCGAGCATCGATCTACGCAAGGCCGAGTCCAAGGCACGCTGCATTCGAGCAGGCAAGCGGGTGGGACAATCGACGCCGCGAACGCCGCGTGTTTCCGCAAGCCCGAGCCCCTTCGTGAAGACGCCATGAATCCGGAAAAAAGGCCTCCGCTGCTGATCGTCGAGGACGACCTCGCGCTCCAAAAGCAGATCAAGTGGTCGCTCGATCGATTCGAGTCGGTCACTGCGAACGACGGGGAAAGCGCGCTGGCCCAGTTTCGCCGCCATTCGCCCGCCGTGGTGACGATGGACCTCGGGCTTGCGCCGGACCCCGACACGGCGCAGGAGGGCTTCAGGCTGCTGGTCCAGATGCTCGAACTCGACCCGGAGGTGAAGGTCATCGTCCTGACCGGCCAGAACGACCAGGGCAATGCATTGCGTGCGATCGACCTCGGCGCCTACGATTTCCTTGCCAAGCCCTTCGATCCCGACCTGCTGGGCCTCATCATCGATCGGGCGTTTCGCCTGTCCGAGTTGCAAAGCGAGAACCGGCGCCTGCGGGAAATGAAGCAGCCCGACGCGCTCGCCGGGCTCGTGACGCGAGACGCCGATCTGCTGCGGATCTGCCGCACCATCGAGAAGATCGCGCCCAGCGATGCCTCGGTGCTGTTGCTCGGCGAAAGCGGAACGGGCAAGGAGGTACTCGCGCAGGCGCTCCACCACTTGTCGAAGCGGAGCGGCAAGTTTGTTGCGATCAACTGTGCGGCGATTCCCGAGAACCTTCTCGAAAGCGAACTGTTCGGCTACGAGAGGGGCGCGTTCACCGGCGCCTCCAAGAGCACGATCGGACGCATCGAGACCGCCAACGGCGGCACGCTGATGCTCGACGAGATCGGCGACCTTCCCCAGTCGCTGCAGGCCAAGCTGCTGCGCTTTCTGCAGGAGCGCACGATCGAACGTCTTGGCGGGCGCAACGTGATAGCGGTCGACGTCCGGGTGGTCTGCGCAACGCATCAGGATCTGGCCGAATTCATCAAGACGAACCGCTTCAGGCAGGACCTCTACTACCGGCTGGCGGAGATCGTCATCGACATCCCGCCGCTGCGAAGCCGGCAGGGTGATGCCGTGCTGCTCGCCCAGGCCTTCCTGCGCAGGTTCGCACGCGAGCAGAACCGCAGTTCGATGAGCTTCAGCGAAGACGCGCTGTCGGCGATCGACGCCTATGCCTGGCCCGGAAACGTGCGGGAGTTGCTGAACACGATCAAGCGGGTCGCGATCATGGCCGACGGCAATCGGGTGACCAGCGAAGACCTCGGCCTGCCCAGGCCGAGCGACGCGCAGCTCGAGGGTGATCCCCTGCTCGATCTGCGTGCGGTACGCGAGAAGGCGGAGCGCGGTGCGGTTGTCGCCGCGCTCGCCCGCGCGAACGGCAATATCGTGAAGGCTTCCGAGATCCTCGGTGTGACGCGCCCGACGCTTTACGATCTGATGCGCCGCTTGTCGATCCAGTAGGCGCGCTCGCCTTTCGGTATCGGGCCCCGACGTGCGTGCCCGTCATTTGTTTGCGCGCAGAGCCCCCAGTTGGAGGACGAATTCCACCGGGATCGCGTAGCTGATGCCCGAAGGATGGGTCAAGGCAGATTCACGCGTCCCCTTGAGTGTGACCATGTTGACCACGCCGACGATCGCTCCCGTTTCCGCGTCGAACAACGGGCCTCCGCTGTTGCCGGGGTATGCGGTCGCGTCGAGCTGGAGCATCTCGAATGCGCCTTCTCTGAGGCGGCTGATCGCTCGGGAGTCGAGCTGTTGCGCTGTCGGGCTCGGCAACGCGACGGATGTGATGGACGAGACCATGCCGCGGTGCGTGACCGGCGCAAAACCAAGCGCGCCTCCCAATGGAAAGCCCATGAATGCCACCGACTCGCCTTCGCGAATCGGCGCTGCCTTGCGAAGGTCGAGCGCCGGTAGCGGTTTGCCATCGAAGCGCAACACGGTGAGGTCGTGCTCCTTGTCGACCTCCAGCACGTCGGCCTGGCGGATCTGACCCGCGCCCCTGCCGTTGCTCGAAAGGACGACCAGGCGCCCCGTCTTGCCGGGCTGGGTGTCGCTATCCGCGACATGGGAACACGTGACGAGAAGGTTTCCGTCTCCGACAACGAAGCCGGTGCCCCGGAAGACGAAGCGAGGGCTCTGCGTCTCGTTGAAGAATCCGACCGCCAACACCGACGGCTTGATGCGCTCGATCACATCCGGCAAGCGGTCGGCCGCGACGGCGAATAGCGCGTGACCAGCGCAAGCTGCGGCCAGTGCGAGCCATCGCAGTCGCCGGCCAAACCATGGAGCGGTCAAGAACATTTCAGACTCCCGGCCTGGGCGCGACCACTGCGCGGCATGACCCCGCCTCTTCATCGCGAGGGGCTAGGAACTCGTCGCGTTCGAATTCAGCCGCATCACCATCTTCCGGCCCAGATGGTAGACCAGCAGATGGGGCGGCATGCGCAGCCAGTGCGATCTGAGATAGAGCAGCCAGCGGACCGGCCCGGAAAGCGGCCCGTCGCAACTCGGGTGCTCGGGGCGCAACGCAATGCCCAGCATTTGCGTCATCAGCAGGCCCCTGAACCGCCTGCCGTCAAGGGATCGCACGCGCGCGGCAAGCGCGGGTGGCGCTGACGTGGAGAACACGCGCGAGACATGGGTGAGGGCGTGCGAGAGCGGAACCTGCAGCCGCAGTTCATGAGCTCGGTCCAGCAGTTCGTTCCAGAAGCCGGCCTGTCGTCCGAAGTGCAACAACAAGTCGTTCAGGTCGAGCAAGTCGCGCAGGCCATGGCCGAACTCGCCTTCCTGGAACAGGTGCGCCGCGCTGTGGAGCACCATGTCGGCGGGCCCCAATACGAACAGGCCCGGCTCGCCCTCGGCCGGGCGCAGCCTTTCGAGCAGCCGGACGCCATCGACCTTGAAGCGCGACGTAGGCGGCGTGATCGTGTGATGGACGTCGATCGTCGTTCCGCGCCGAACATGGCGCATCGGCGGCAACTCATGCATCCAGCGGCGATAGTAGCGGTCGTTGTACGAATCGCGTTCCTGGCTGAGCCACCCCGAGGCGAACAGCGCGCCTTCGACCGAGCCGATCTGCCGACGATCGACCATGATGTCGACGTCGGAGAACAACCTCCCTGGCGCTGGGGGGAGTGCGGCTGAAAGGTAGGCGGCGCCCTTCAGCAGCACGATCTTCGTGTCGACCGTCGCCAGCGCACGCCGGATGCATTCGATCTCCCAAAGTACTTCATTGCGCTGGCGCTCGGCGAGTCGCAACGCGCTTTCCAGATGGTGGCGCGGGCCTTTCGGCACCTCCGCCATCTGCCCTCGATCAAGAAAGTGCCAGGCCAGGCGCGCTTGCAGCCGCGTTTGCCGCGCCTGGCTGAGCAAGGTCTCCCAAGCCCGCGGTGACAGCGCGGCCCACCACTTCGAGGGGTCCGCCCACAGGCGCGCAAGCAGAACGTCCCTCACTGGCGTCGAGCCTCGACGAGCGCATCGAAGACGCGAACCGCTTCGTCCAGCGAGCCGTACTCGAAGTCATGACATTCGCTTGCCGTGATCACGTCGGCCAGCGTCTCGAAACCGGTGCGGCCGAGCAATGTGTAGTTGAAGGCATTGCGCCCCAGCTCGAGCATGCTGTTGGCGCGCGACCGCGGCGTCAGACGGGCCGGCGCATCCTTGACGTACTTTGGAAACACGACCCATCCCGGCCTCGCGCGCTCCTCGATTCGATCGAGATGGCGTGTCGGAATCTTCATGTGGCAGACCGACCCCTTGATCGTGTCATGCGTGACATCGCTGAATTCGGCACTCGGCTCGAACGCGCGCATCACCGACAACGACTGGTTCTTCAGGCTCACGGGTCGGCACAGCGGCACGATCGAACCATCCTTCGGGGAGATCAGGGCGAGCTCGTCGGACAAGAGGCGCCAGCCTCGGCTTATCAGCCCTGCGCACAGCGTGCTCTTGCCGGACCCGGGCGGCGCGGCAAGAATCGCCGCCAGCCCGTCGCGCTCGGTGACGGCTGCGTGCAGTATCAGGTACTGGTGTGCCTGCGAAGAGATGCACCAGTTCATTGCCCACTCCATCAACGGCACCGCGTGGCCCATCGGCAAGGGCTCGAACGGCGACCTCCCGTCGTAGAGAAAGCGCACTTGCGGTCGTATCCAGCGTCGAACCCCGGCGCCCCGCTCCAGATGCACCTCGAAATCGACGAATTCGTCGTCGCCGGCCAGCGGATAGTCGTCGTAGAGCAGGGCGAGGCCCGACGCCACCGACGCAATCGAGGAACGGATCCGAAAGTTGAACGGGCCGGTCCTCATCGCGAAACCGGCACCGCGCAGCCTGCGGCCGATCTCGTCAAGACCCAACGACGACGGCGTCATTGCGGCACGGTATCCACCAGCCCCAGCCGAGTCAATTGTGCAATCGCATCCTGCAGCGAATCCCGAATCGCCTCTTCAGGCTGGGATGCAGCAGCCGCCACTTCCGCGACGAGCGTCGCAAGGTCCAGCGGGCCCTCCTCGAGGCAAAGCAGTGCACAGGCCGTCAGCTCGCCCATCTCGTGGGTGTCGCCCGACGCCTCATCGAAGGCGACCCAGTCGCAGCCCCAATGACGCCAACTCAGGCGGACGCCGGGACGGACGCGCAACAACACCGAGGGCGCAAGTGATCACCAGGAGAGGCCCTCGAGGGTCTACCCATCAACTCTCCATGAACTTCTTGAAGAACTCAAGCGCGTCTGCACTTTGCGAACTGGCATACAGATCAAGCACTTCTCTTGGGTCGTACGGGAAGACGTTCCCTCCGGGAGTCGCAGCGATTGCGTTGAGCAACGCGACAATCCAGTGGAACTCTGGATTGTTGTGCGGCGGCGTTTTCATGATATGCCATAACCCTCCTGTGCCCACCGATGTGGAAGCGCCGAACAGGCTATTAAACGTAGTGTTCTGGTTGAAAGACGGGCAGCCAGTCGGTGCGTAGGAAGTTGTAGGGTAGTTGGGCCAATTCTCAAGCTTCTTGTAATAGCCCGGACTCTTGCCGCCACATATCGGCAAACTCGTCTTCGCTGAAATCACGCCAGAATGGGTACCTGAAATCGTGCAGAGCAATCCGTCGACTTTGGATGTCACCGAGGGGATGGACGCAAGCGTCTTGATTGGCGTGGCTGCGGCCAGGATGGCCGCGCCCCTCGTGGCGCCCTTGAGGAGCATGTAGCGGCGCGACGCGACGCGCTGCGCGCGCGCGTCAGGTTGCGGCGAGATGGGCACGCGATCGTCCACAGCTGCGGAAGGCTCCCCGTCATCGTGCCTGTTGTCGTTCATCGCCTATCCCTTCGATTCCTGCCATTCGACGGTCGGCGCAGCCGCGGCCACCAAACCGGCCGCCAGAAACAGCTCGAAGTCTGGGCGTGCTTCCAAGATGTCGGTCGTGTTGTGGGGTATCCGAGGCACTCAATGGCCCTCGTAAAACAATACCACGCTGACCGTTTCGATCAGGACGAGAATGTCCAGAACAAGTGAATTGTTCTTGACGTAGTACAAGTCGAACTGGTGCTTTCGCTTTGCATCCTCGAGCGACGCACCGTAGTGAAAACGAACCTGCGCCCAGCCGGTGATTCCGGGCTTCACCGAATGGCGCAACTCATAAAACGGAATGCTTTCCTTGAGTTCGTCGACGAAGGAGGGGCGTTCCGGACGGGGTCCCACCAGGCTCATATCGCCCTTGAGCACGCTCAAGAGCTGCGGCAGTTCGTCGATCCGCGTCTTGCGGAAGAAGGCGCCGAGCCGGGTGATCCGCGGGTCGTCCTTGGACGCCCACTTTGCGACGCCGTCTTGCTCGGCGTTCACGCACATGCTGCGCAGCTTCGGGCATGTGAAGACCCGGCCGCCGAGGCCGACGCGTGCCTGACGATAGATCACGGGCCCGGGGCTATCGAGCCGGATCGCGAGCATCGCAAGGATCATGACCGGTGCCGACAGCACCAACAGCACCAAGGAACCGACGATGTCGAACAGACGCTTCAGGAAACGGCGCAGGTTGCCTTGGACGAAGCCGTGACCGTAAACAAGCCAGCTGCCCTTCAAGCTGTCGATGGGCACTTCCCCTTTGGTGCGTTCACAAAACCCGGCGAGGTCGAGCACCGACACGCCACGGATACGGCACTCCAACAACTGGTCCATCGGCAGGCCGCCGCCCCGCTGCTCACGGACGGCGACGATGATTTCCTGGACGTCCAAGCGCGAGGCCAACTCGGTCAGATTCGTGTCGTTCGGAAACACGCGCAGCCCGTCGATCGTCGCACCGGCCTTCTGCGGCGATCGAGTGGCCGAATAAAAGCCGATCACGTCGTGGGCGAGTGGCTTTTGCTTGCGCAGGTCCGCGGCGATCGCACGGGCTTCGGGGCTGGTACCCACGATCAGCAGCTTTGGCAAGGCCACGGTGCTTCGCATGACGGCGAAGCCCACGCGCGCCAGGACGAGCCCTACGCCGAGGTAGGCAATCGCGGTCGGTATGAGAAGCTCGATGTAACCTCGGTCGGCCACGATCCGCAAAGTCAGGCTCGTCACGTAGCCGGCGATGCAAAGCGCTACCGCGGTGCGCACCGCAGCGGCAACCATCGAGATCGAGTTCGGGCGGTACAGGCCAACCAAGGCGTACATGAGCGCCGTCACCAGGGCAAACTGGGTAGCACCGAACAGGATGAGTGGCAACTCCGGCACCGCGCGCGGAATCGTCATGTACTTGCTGGTGAGCGTCGACGCCGCAAGCAGCATCGCCGAAAAGCACAAGACGAGGTCGACCACAATTCCGGCTAGAGAACCAGGCAGAACACTCCGATGAAAGATTTTCACGACCGACCCCTTCGTCCCTTCATACGTCACAGTCATCAAGCAAGCGCTGAACGTCTGATCCACAGCGCCGCCGACAACAAATCGCTGTAAGCGGCTGTAAGCCGAAATTACTTGGAGGAGACCGATCTGCCAACCCCCTGTTCAAGGGGCCGGGGTCGCTGGCGAACGGGAGACGTGATGAAGTTGACTCGGACGACGCGTTGTAGGGAACGCGTCGAGCCCGGATGAGCTACCCAAGCGTCCGATCTGGCGGGAGGACTGCCCACGCCGTCACCAGGCTCGAGTAGAGCGGCCGTCAATTCGGTCCCACACTTGCGCATTGACGTGTCCGCCGCTGGCTACCATCCCGTACGCCACCCGAATCGTTTTTTTTCCAATGGACAATCAACACGTTGCACTGACCGTGTGGAGCTTCGGCCTTGTCGGCGTCGTCCACCTGGCAATCGGGCTGCATCTGATCCGCCTGCGGTACTGGCGCCCGCCACGCAACTGGCCAGGCTTGGCGCTGCTCGCCGCTGTGGGATGCACGTCGCTGTGGGGTTGGTTCAGCGTAGCCGCCGCCGTTTGGGGTCAGGAGTTGTTCTACCTGCTTGCGAACCTGGCGGATCTGTCGCGTTACGGCTCGTGGTTTGCGTTCCTGCTGCTGCTCTTGCGTCCGAAACGGCTTGACAAGGCACCGAGCGGCCTCGCCGCGCTTGCGGTCATCGGCGTTGTGCTCGTCGGGGGCGCGCTGGCGGCGCAGACGCTCACCGCCCTGGATCTCGATCTGCTGCCGATCGACACACGAGTGGCCTCGCTCGCGTCGTTGCTGCTTTCGGTGTTCGGTCTGGTTCTGGTCGAGCAGTTGATCCGCAACCTGTCGCAGGACGCGCTGTGGAACGCAAAGCCGATCAGCCTCGCGTTGGTGGGAACCTTCGGCTTCGACGTATATGTGTACTCGCAGGCCGTCGTTTTCGGCCATGTCGACGTGGACGCATACAGCATTCGCGGCGCGGTGCATGCGCTGCTGGCGCCGCTGATCGTGATCTCGACGACCCGCCGCAGCGACTGGTTGTCGCAACTGCGCATTTCCAGGGGTGCGGCCATTCATTCGGCCGCACTGCTGATTTCCGGGGCCTATCTGATCTTCATATCTGGCGTCGGCTACTACGTCAGATACTTTGGCGGCGATTGGGGCCGCGCGCTGCAGGTCGGCGTCATCTTCTTGTCGTTGATCGGCCTGACGATATTGGTGCTCTCGGGCAGCGTGCGCGCGAAGCTGCGGGTCTTTCTCAGCAAGAATTTCTTCCGCTATCGATACGACTATCGCGAGGAGTGGCTCAAATTCACGCGCACTCTGTGCGCACAGGATACGCCCCAGGAAATGGGGCAGCAGGTGATTCTCGGCCTCGCCGACCTGCTCGAAAGTCCGGGCGGTGGATTGTGGATGCGCACTTCGGGCGGTACCGAATATCGGCAATCCGCTCGCTTGAATCTCGGCCCCGTCCTTGAGACGGAGGACGTCGGCTCGCCGCTATGCAAGTTTCTTGCGCGCGATGAAAGGATTCTCAATCTCGAGGAATACCGCTTGCTTCCGCAGCGCTATGAATCGCTGAAACTTCCCGCGTGGTTGCATTCACTGCCGAACGCATGGTTGCTGGTTCCGCTCGTCGTGGGCGATGAAATGATCGGCTTCGTCGTCTTGTTGAGCGCAAGGACGGATGTTCACGTCAACTGGGAGGTCTACGATCTGCTGAAGACGGCCAGTCGCCAGGCGGCCAGCTACCTTGCGCAGATGGTGGCGACCGAGGCCTTGCTCGAAGTGCGCAAGTTCGACGCGTTCAATCGGATGTCCGCGTTCGTCGTGCACGACCTGAAGAACATCGTCACCCAACTTTCGTTGATGATGAAGAACGCCAAGCGCCTGCACGCGAATCCGGAATTCCAGCAGGACATGCTGATGACGGTCGAAAACTCGCTCGAGCGAATGCGCCAACTGATGGTTCAGCTGCGTGAAGGCACGACGCCCGCGGGGACGGCCTTCGGGGTCGACCTCGGACGCGTCGTCGGCCGCATCGAGTCGGTCGCCAGGGATCGCGGCCGGAACCTGGAGATCCGAGCGGCGGGCTCAGTCGTTGCCCGGGGGCACGAAGAGCGGTTCGAACGCATCATCGGGCACATGGTTCAGAACGCACTCGATGCGACCGACCGTTCCGGCAAGGTCTGGTTGCACCTCGAGAAGCTGGGCGGGCAGGCGAGCATCGAAGTCGGCGATACCGGCCACGGCATGACGCCCGAGTTCGTTCGCGACAGGCTGTTCAGGCCCTTCCAGTCGACGAAGCCGACCGGCATGGGTATCGGAGCCTATGAAAGCTTCCAGTACGTTCAGGAGCTCGGCGGCAAGGTCTCGGTCACGAGCGAGCCGGGCAAGGGAACGCGGGTGACGCTGCTCGTTCCGCTTTTCGAAGGCGGGACCGAGTCGGACCTCGATTTGCTGAAGCCGCAGGCATAGGGCGGCGCCGGCTGTCCGTGGCAAAGCCCCGCCAACCGCTCACAAGATGCGGGCCGGGCGACTCTCTCGTGATATTCGATTCGGGTACGCTCGAGGAAGTCAAGTCGATTCCGGTCGATGTGCAGGCGGGCCTGTTTTCCCCCTCTCTTGCGCGAACCGTGGCGGTTGGTTTGCAGGAGTCGGCCTCCACTGCGGCGGGGCGGCGATACATGCCCTGCGAGCCTGAGCGCCGGTCTTGTATATCTGATGTTCGATGCAAGGGAAATCCAAGAATGAATCCTGGCTGACGCGCGGCGGAAACTCTCCTCTGGTGCGCGTTCGGTGCGCGTTTGTCGCCGGCAGCAGGCCGCGCCGCCGATTTCAGTGCGGGCCGGCGCCGCGCTCGGCGACGTAGATGCCCCAGACGGCGATGAACATCGCGGCGATCACCGGGCCGATGATGAAGCCGTTGATGCCGAAGACGGCCAGCCCGCCGAGCGTGGATATCAGCACGACATAGTCGGACATGCGCGTGTCCCTGCCGACGAGGATCGGGCGCAGCACGTTGTCGACCATGCCGATGACGAGCACGCCGAAGGCGATCAGTCCCAAGCCCTGGATGAACGCGCCGGTGATCAGCAGGTATACCGCCACCGGCCCCCAGATCAGGCCGGCACCGACCGCCGGCAGCAGCGACAGGAACGCCATCAGCACCGCCCACAGCAGCGCGCCGCGCACGTCGAGGACCCACAGCGCGAGGCCACCGAGCATGCCCTGGATCAGCGCGATGACGATGTTGCCCTTGACGGTGGCGCGAATCACGGTCGCGAAGTTGCGCGCCAGCGCTCGCTTGTGCCGCTCGTTCAACGGGATGGCCGCGGT
>CALMIL010000024.1 GCA_937864005.1 uncultured Burkholderiales bacterium | reverse complement strand
TCGCTCGTCGTCGCCGCGCTGCTGATGCGCCGCGTGCGCGATACCAATCGGCGCCTCGCCGACAGCAATGCGCAGCTCAAGGCGCACGCCGAGATCGATCCGCTGACCGGGCTTTCGAACCGGCGCCACTTCCAGGCCGCGATGCGCCAGCTGGCCGCCGACGGCAGGTTCAGCGGCACCCTCTTCCTCGCCGATATCGATCACTTCAAGCGCGTCAACGATTGCTGGGGGCACGCCAGCGGCGACGCGGTGCTGGTCGAGATCGCGCGCCGGCTGCGCGCCGTATTGCGCGAACCCGACCTCATCGTGCGCTGGGGCGGGGAGGAATTCCTGGTCGTCGTCCGGGCCCTCAGCCCGGAGGCGGTCGAAGCCCTCGCGCAGCGCATGCTCGACGCCGTCGGCGCGGCGCCCGTCGTCCACGAGCAACGGGTAATCGCCGTCACCGCCTCGATCGGCTATGCGACCTTCCCGATCGAGCCGACGCTGCTCGACGTATCGTGGGAGCGTGCGATCAACCTCGTCGATACCGCCCTCTACCTGGCCAAGGCGCACGGCCGCAATCGCGCCTACGGCGTGCGCATGATCAACGCGAACGACGCCGAGCGCTTCGATGCGGTCGCGCGCTCGCTCGAAGACGCCTGGCGCACCGGCGATGTCGCGCTGACGCTGCTCGAAGGCCCGGGCCGCGGTGCCGAGTTCGCGGCCGACGTGCTCGCGCAGGCGGCATGAAGACGATGCCGGCGCAACGACCAGGCGCTCGCCGCCACCCACCGGCGCGCGCGCGCCGCGCGCTCGCCGCGTCGCTGCTGGCGCTGGGCTGCACCCTGCTGGCCGCCGGCCCGCCCACCGTGCGCGCGGACGAAATGGCGGACGGTGCGGCGATCGATGCCGCCGATGTCGACCCGCTTCAGGTGCGCATCGACCGCCTGCTGCGCCTGGGCTTCGACCGTCCGGACGACGCGCTGACGGGGTTGAAGGCGATCGACGCGGGCGATGCCGCAAGCCGCGCCGAGCGCATCGCGCTGCTCCAGGCGCGCGCCAGCGTGCTTGCCCAGAGCGGGCGGGCGCAGGATGCCGGCATCTGGATCGATGCCTTGAACGCGCTGGACGACCCGCGCGCGCAGGCCGGCGCCAAGGTCGCCCGCGCGCAGCTGGCGCGCACTGCCGGCCGCCTCGACCTGGCCGAGCCGCTCGCGCAATCGGCACTTGCGACGCTGCGCGCCGCCTGCCCGGAGATGCCCGATGGCGAGCCGGGCCAAGCCGATGCGCTGGTGAAGGCCGACCCGCGCGCGGCGCACGAGTGCAATGTCCGGGCCGCCTGGGATGCGACGCAGATCCTGCAGCGCTACTGGCAGGCCAAGGGTGCGCCGACCAG
The DNA here is from genome assembly GCA_937864005.1 of uncultured Burkholderiales bacterium. Lineage (GTDB taxonomy): Bacteria > Pseudomonadota > Gammaproteobacteria > Burkholderiales > Burkholderiaceae_C > CAIKUF01. The sequence goes on along the minus strand of CALMIL010000024.1, from coordinate 3,990 downwards.
CGCCGCGGCGCAGGCCCAGCTCGGGCGCGACCTCGCGCTGTGGGCGGCGGACAACGGCCGCCTCGCGATCAGCAGCGCCGATCTTGCCTGGCGCCTCGTGCGCAGCGACAAGCTCGACGCCGCCCAGCCGCTGCTGCGCCAGGCGCAGCGCCTCGCCGTGCGCTCGGGCGACCCGGCGCTGCAGGCCCAGGTCAAGATGGCGCAGGCGCGGATCGCCAACCGGCGCGACGATTCCGACAGCGTGCGCCGGCTGACGGACGAAGCCCTGCCCCTGGCGCGCCAGGCGCATTCGCCGCGCCTCGAGGCCGAACTGGAGACTTTCCTGAGCGACGTCCACGTCAGGCAGCATCGTCCGGCCGACGCCTTGCGCGCCGTCGAGCGCGCCATGCCGGTCGCGCGCCGGCATCGGGATATGGGCATCGAGCTCGTGCTGACCAACAACGCCGGACTGGCGAAGATCGGCCTCGGCCGCATCGCCGAAGGCAAGCAGGATCTGGCGCGCGTCGAGCAGCTCGCGAGCGACGCCGGACTGACCGCGCTGCGCGCCGAGGTGCTGCGCGAATACGACGCCGCGCTCGCCACCGCCGGCGACCTGCGCGGCGCGCTCGAGCTCTACCACCGCGAGCGCGAACTCAACGCGCAGACGATGAGCCTGGCGCGCGACGCGGCCTTGAAGCAGCTGCGCCAGCGCAACGACCGCGAGCGCAAGCAGCGCGATATCGACCTCCTCGCCCGCGACAACGAACTCAAGAGCGTCGAGATCGCGAACCGCGACCTGATGCTGCGCATCTGGGCCGTCGCCGGCGTCGTTCTGGCCCTGTCGGCGGCGACCGTGCTGCTGCTGTACCGCCGCGTGCGGGCGACGAACCGCGAGCTCGTCGCGAGCGAGGCGCAGCTGCGCGTGCAAAGCGAGCGCGATCCGCTGACCAACCTCGCGAACCGGCGCCAGTTCCTCTCCGTGATGCACGCCGAACAGGCCAGGGGCGGTGCCGGAGCGGGCTTCGAGGGCGCGCTGCTGCTCGTCGACATCGATCATTTCAAGCACGTCAACGACGGCCACGGCCACGCGGCGGGCGACCTCGTGCTGTGCGAGGTCGCCAAGCGGCTGAACGAGGCGGTGCGCGGCGACGATCTCGTCGTGCGCTGGGGCGGCGAGGAGTTTCTCGTCCTCGCGCTGAAGGTGCCCGCCGCCCAGGCCGAGCAGCTCGCCGAACGCGTGCTGAAGGTGATCGGCGAGCGGCCGGTGATCGTCGACGGCCGGCCGGTCGCGGTCACGGTGTCGATCGGCTACGCGCGCTTTCCGCTGCCGCCGCACGTGCTGCCGCTGGGCTGGGAGCAGGCGATCAACCTGACCGACATGGCGCTCTATACCGCCAAGAGCCAGGGCCGCAACAAATCGGTCGGCATCGTCGCCGCCGACGCGCCGGCCGAACCGGCGCTGAGGAATATCGAGGCCGATTTCGAGCGCGCGTGGCAGGATGGCCGCATCACGCTGAAGATCGCCCCCGGGCCGCTCGCCCTCGCCGCGTAGCGCGCGCGGGCCGCCGTCTTCAGTGCAGCACCAGCGGCTGCTGCATCAACGGCACGTAGCGGCCGATAAATTCGTCGATCGCTTCCTCGGTCGGCGAGTTCTCGATCAGCGCCTGCACGCCGGCCTTGAAGCTCTCGGCGAGCGCACCGTCGATGAAGATCTCCTTGCGCGCGAACTTGTCGACGATCTCGTAGCCGCCGCGGCCCGCCGCGTGTGCCGCGTCGGCGCCGGCCTCTTCGGGCACGACGAACTGGACGACGGTGTAGTTGTCCGAGTTGTAGAGCATGTTCATGGCATTTCCTCCCGATCTGCACCTGAGGGCGGCGAGCCGGACTTCAAGGCAGCGCTTGCCGGCACCGCCCCGGCAGCGAGGCGCTGCGCTTCAGGGCGTGGGAGCGGCCCCGCGCCACTCGAGCGTCAGCGCCTCGCCGCCGTTGGACAGCTGCACGCGCAGCGGCGCGTAGCCGTGCGAAGGGGCGAGCCACACTTCGGCGCGCGTATCGTAGGGCCGCACGGGGCGGCGCAGGAAGCGCAGCGTTCGCACTTCACCGCCCGCCAGTTCGAGGCTCGGCGCACCCATCGGCTCGAAGTGCCAGAGATCCGCCTCGCCGCGCGCGCCGACGACGATCATCGCCACCCCCGCCGCGGCGACGACGGAAGGATCGGCGGCGGCGATCGCGCCGAGCTGCAGCAGCCAGCTCAGGCGGTCCTGCATGCCGGGCACGAGCGGATGCTCGATCGGCGGCCCGGAAAACGTCACCGTTCCGGTCTCGCGCCGGAAATTCGCGGCGAGCGCACCGCGCCCGCGGCGGCGGTCGACGAGGCGCCGCGGCGCGATCCCTGCCGAATCGAATTCGCCCGCGCTCGACAGCGCGAGCCACTCGGCGCCGCCTTCGCGCGCCCGCAGGCTCGCGACATAGTGCTCGCCTTGCGGCTCCCAGCGCAGCTCGGCTTCCCCCGTCGCGGCGCCACGCGTCAGCGTATAGGCGTAGGTGAAGGCGGGCGCCATGCGGGTCGGATAGACGGGCGGCTCGGGTTCGGCGGGTGCGGCGGAGGTCGCCGGCTGCAGGTCGATCGCCGCCGCCGGCGGCGCGTCCAGCGGAAGCGCCTCGGCGCGCGATGGCAGCAGCGCGGCGGGTGCGGCGAAGGTCGCGATCGAGCGGGCGGCGTCGTCCCGCCGGCCGCGCGGGCTCGTCGCCGGCGCGTCAGCTGCCGGCCGGAGCCGGACCGCGGAGGCAAGGCCGGCCGGCCGCGCTTCGAGCGCCCGGGCGGCCTGCGGCGCAACGCCTGCTGCGAGCCGATCGGCGACGCTGTCGAGCAGCAGCACATGCAGCGCGAGCACGCCGAGCCCGATCAGGCCCAGCCGCGCGGCGGCGATCCGGCCCCGGGTCATCGCAGGGCGGGCGAGCGCCGACGCGTCGCACGGCGGGCGGTGGCAGGCAGCGGCGTTTGGCGACGACAATGCTGCCGACCTGCAATCCCTGCGCTGCGTCGCTCGAACATGGCGCCCAAGTCCTCGGAAATCCGACCATGAAACTCGCAAGCTACAAGGATGGTTCGCGTGACGGACAGCTCGTCGTCGTCTCGCGGGACCTCGCGTCGGCCCATTATGCGACCGGCATCGCGACGCGCATGCAGCAGCTGCTGGACGACTGGAGCTTCGTCTCGCCGCAGCTCGAGGAGCTGTCGCAGGCGCTCGATCACGGCCGCGCGCGCCATGCGTTCGCATTCGATCCGGCGCAGTGCATGGCGCCGCTGCCGCGTGCCTTCCAGTGGGCCGACGGCTCGGCCTACCTGAATCACGTCGAGCTCGTGCGCAAGGCGCGCGGCGCCGAAGTGCCGGCCACGTTCTACGAGGATCCGCTGATGTACCAGGGCGGCAGCGACGATTTTCTCGGGCCGCGCGACGATGCGCGTTTCGCGAGCGCCGACTGGGGGATCGATTTCGAGTCCGAGGTCGCGGTCGTCACTGGCGACGTAGCGATCGGCACCGGCGCCGACGCCGCGATCGACAGCGTGCGCCTGCTGCTGCTGGTCAACGACTGGAGCCTGCGCAACCTGATTCCGGCCGAACTCGCGAAGGGTTTCGGCTTTCTGCAGAGCAAGCCGGCGACGGCGTTCGGTCCGGTCGCCGTCACGCCCGACGAGCTCGGCGCCGCGTGGCGCGGCGGACGCGTCCATCTGAACCTCGAATCGACCTGGAACGGCAAGCGCGTCGGCCTGTGCGCGGCGGGCGACGAGATGACGTTTCACTTCGGCCAGCTGATCGCTCATCTGGCGAAGACGCGCAACGTGCGCGCCGGCAGCATCGTCGGCAGCGGCACGGTGAGCAACAAGGACTGGAGCCGCGGCTATTCGTGCATCGCCGAGCGGCGCGCGATCGAGACGATCGAGTCGGGCGCGCCGAAGACCGGCTTCATGCAGTTCGGCGACACGATCCGCATCGAGATGAAGGGCGA
>CALMIL010000023.1 GCA_937864005.1 uncultured Burkholderiales bacterium | reverse complement strand
CGCTCGTCTTCAAATCGGCGCGCGCCGCATTCGAGACCGTCGACCCGGAACTGGAAGACGCCGCGCGGCTGCTCGGCGTCAGCGAGGCCGCGGTCTTCTTTCGCGTATCGCTGCCGCTGGCCTGGCGCGGCGTGCTCGCGGGGCTGCTGCTGTCGTTCGCCCGCGCGATGGGCGAATTCGGCGCCACGCTGATGGTCGCCGGCAGCATCCCGGGCAAGACGCAGACCCTTTCGATCGCCGTCTACGAGGCCGTGCAGGCCGGGCAGGACGACATGGCCAACTTCCTCGTCCTCGTCACGTCGATCACCTGCATTGCGGTGCTGCTGGCAGCCGGCAGACTGGTGCCCGGGCGTGTCGCGTCGCACCGATGAACGAACGCCCATGATCTGGGATATCGACTTTGCGAAGCAGCTGCGGCACGGCAGTGCGAGTTTTGATCTGCAGATCGCATTCCAGAGCGATGCGCAAAGACTGGTGCTGTTCGGGCCTTCCGGCGCCGGCAAGACGCAGACGCTGAAAGTGGTCGCCGGCCTGGTGCGGGCCGACAGCGGCCATGTGCGGATTGCCGGCCGAACCCTCTTTTCGACCGCGCAGGGCGTCAACCTGACGCCGCAGCAGCGGCACCTGGCCTATGTCTTCCAGGACTACGCGCTTTTTCCGCATCTGAGCGTGCGGCAGAACATCGCCTTCGCGCGGCGCGCCGGCTGGACCAATCCGCCGCGCGGCGTGCGTCACGACGCGGTGGAGCACTGGATCGAGACCTTCAATCTGCAGTCGGTCGCCGACCACCATCCGCATCAGGTTTCCGGCGGCCAGCGCCAGCGCACCGCGCTGGCCCGGGCGCTGATGAACGAGCCGACCGCGTTGCTGCTGGACGAACCCTTTTCCGCCCTCGACAAAGGGCTGCGCCAGCGCCTGCGCGAGGATCTGGCGCGGCTGCAGCGCGAGTTGAAGATTCCGATGTTGATGATCACGCACGACGACGACGACGTGCGTCTGCTGGCCGACGAGGTGGTTCAATTGCGCGCCGGTCGCGTCGCCCCCGCGGCCGACGCGTTGCGGGCCGAAGCCGCCTGAACTGGCGCTATGCTTTGCGCGCCGGCCCGCAATGGCGCGCGCGGCAGGAGGGGGCATGGCGACGCGCAGCAAGAAGGACGACCGCCTGACGGTCGAAGGTGCGGTCTGGTTGACGGTCGGCGGCGAAAGCTTCGGCGGACGCAGCCGCATCGATCTGCTGCGCGCGATCGCCGCCAAGGGCTCGATCACCCATGCGGCGAAGGCGGTCGGCATCAGCTACAAGGGCGCATGGGACGCGATCGACGCGATGAATACGCTGGCCGGCGAACCGCTCGTGGCGCGCAGCACCGGCGGGCGCGGCGGCGGCTCGACGCGGCTCACGCCGCGCGGGCTGCGGCTCGTCGAACGCTTCGATCAGATCGACGCCGTGCATCGGCGCTTCCTGAAGCTGCTCGACGACGAGTCGATCGACCTCGAGCGCGAGTTCTCGCTCACGCGCACCTTCAATCTGAAGACCAGCGCCAGAAACCAGTTCACCGGTACGGTCAGCAGCGTGCGCGCCGGCGCCGTCAACGACGAGGTGGAGCTGACGTTGCCGGGCGGCGCGCGCATCGTCGCGATCGTCACGCGCGAAAGCACGCGATCGCTCGGCCTGCGCACCGGCATGACCGCATTCGCGCTGCTGAAATCGTCCAGCGTCATCATCGCCGCCGGCATCGAAGGCGCGAGGATCTCGGCGCGCAATCAACTGCCGGGCGCGATTGCATCGGTCACGCCGGGCGCCGTGAATGCCGAAGTGGTGATCGATCTGGACGGCGGCGGCAGCATCGGCGCGACCATCAATCAGGGCAGCCTGCAGCAACTCGGCTTCGCGCCGGGGCAGCGCGCCAGCGCGATCTTCAAGGCATCGAGCGTGATCCTCGCGGTCGCTGCCTGAACCCATCGCGGGCCGGGTTCACCACGACCCGCGATGCTCCGTCACGCGGCCGATCAGCGGCAGGGCGGCCACCAGGCAGACCGCGATCGCGACGTAGGTCCAGGCCTGCACGCCGCCCGAATCGGCGGCGCCCGAGATGACCGCGGTCGCGATCGCGATCGTCGTGATGGTGCCGATATTCATCCCCATCGAACGCAGCGCGGCGAGCGTCGACGCCTGTTCGGGCGCCAGCTGCAGACCGGCGTTGCGGCTCGCCGGGTTGAGCGTGCCGCGGCCGGCGCCGACGAGGAAGGCGGCGCCGGCCAGCCAGGTGTAGGGCGAAACGCTCGCTGGCGGGGGGAAGGCCAGCAGCACGATGCCGACCGCGGACACCACGCCGCCGACGCGCATCGGCAGCCGGTAGCCGGTCTGGCGTATCAGCAGCGCCGCGGCGATCGACAGCAGCGTCGTCGCCGCGCCCTGGGCGACGAGCAGCGTGCCCGAGCGCAGCGCGTCGATGGCGTAGCGGTTCGTCGCGTAAAGCGGGATCAGCGCGACCGCCCCGGTCGGCATGCCGCCGAAGAGGGCGTTGATCAGGTTCACCGCGCCGAAGCCCGGCCCGTGGATCAGGCGCGGCGCGATGAAGGGATGCGCCGCGCGTTCGATGTGACGGAAGAACGCCCACAGGGCGACGACCGCGACGCAAAGCGGCGCGGCGAATGCCCATCGCCAGCCCGGCGCGTCCGCCTCGCCGAGGATGCTGATCGCGAGCATCGCCGCGAGCACGCCGCAGCCGAGCAACGCCATGCCGGCGAAGTCGCGCCTCGCGTCGGCCTTCGCGGCGCGCGGCCGATCGTGCGGGATGTAGCGCAGCGCGAGCAGCAGCACCGCTATGCCGATCGGCACGTTGATCAGGAAGATGCCGCGCCAGCTCCAGTACGTGACGAACAGGCCGCCGAAGATCGGCCCGATCATCGCGCCGATCGGAAAGATGCTGCCGAAGAAGCTGACGGCGCGGTCGCGCTCGTCGCCGAAGTGATCGACGATGATCCCGGTCGCCGACGGCGTGAACCCCGCGCCGCCCGCCGCCTGCAGCGCGCGCAGCGCGATCAGCACGTAGATGTTGTCGGCAAAGCCGCACAGCAGCGAGGCGGCGGTGAAGGCGAAGACCGAGCCGATGAAGACCCGGCGGCGGCCGTACTGCTCGGCGAGCTTGCCGCTCACCGGCAGCATCAGCACGAAACCGAACGAATAGGCGGTGATCGTCCAGCCCGCCCAGTTGACCGACGTGCCCAGGTCGTGCTGCAAGGTGTGCAGCGCGGTGGCGACGATCGTCGAGTCGATCGACATCATCATCAGCGCGAGGGCGACGATCGAGAAGACCAGCGCGCGGCGGACCGGTTGGCGTTCACCGTCGCGATCCGGTCCGCCGCCGGGCGGGCTGGCGCCATGCCAAATGCTCATCTCCACCTGCAACTCATTGCGCAGGCCGCAGGCTACCCGATGACGGGACCGCGGATTGCGCCGGCGGAGCAATTGCCTTGCAGGTCGTGTCCGGTTGGATGGCGCTCGATCGGGCCGCGCGGGCGCGGCAGTCGACAGGCAGCGCCGCCACTCGAATCAATGCGTCGTGTGTTCGTGCGCGTGGGGCTTCGCGCGTCCTCGCTGCCGCGTCACCTTGCTCGTCGGCGTCGTCCACGGTGGCTTGCGATGGCACCTTTCCGGGGCGAGCATGCGATGCACGTCGCGCCTACGCCGCCGGCTGCGGCATGCTGTGCCACCACAGCCTGCACTCGCTGCACAGGCTGCCCGCGAAGCGCGCCTGCAGCACGCCGTCGAGCACCATGCGCGGCAGCGGGTCGCCCTCCTTGCGGGAGATCAGATTCGTGCCGGTCGAGGCGGCCCAGATCCTGAACAACTCCTCGGATCGGACCTGATAGGTGACGTGCCAGTGGGCGATGCCGCCATCGGCCGTCGATGCGAGCACTTCGTAGCGCAGGTGCACGTCGTCCTGCAGCTTGACGCGCTGCCAGTAGGCGGCGAGCTGCGCGTGGCCACGCTGCTCGGCGAACGGCGTGTTGTGATAGCTCGCATCGGGCGCGAAGAGGGCGCAAAAGAGGGCGTCGTCGCGCTCCTCCCAGGCCCGCTTGTAGCCCTGCATGAATTGCTCGATATTCATCTTGCTGCGTCCCGAATTTGCCGCCCGTGCCTCAAGGCTTGCGCGCGAGCATGCCGGCGAGCGCCGAGCGGCCGACATGGTGGCTGCCTTCGCCGAGCTCGGCGACATACTCCCGCAGTTCGACGATCTCGAGCGCGCCGAACGCCGCGCGCAGCATCTCGGCGGTATAGAGGTGCGACAGGATCGGCGGGCCGCCGGTCCTGAATTCGAGCTGCTGCGGCGTGTAGCCCTGCAGCACGAGCATCCCGCCCGGCGCGAGGGCGGCGACGATGCGCGCGAAGAGCCGCTCGCGCATCGCCGGGTCGGCGAACTGGACGAAGATCGCGACGATCGCATCGTAGGTGGCGACGGGCCAGCGCCAGCCATCGCAGTCGGCGACCTCGTAGTGCACGTTCACGCCCGCCGCCGCGGCGAGCCGCCTTGCCTTGTCGACGCCGACGGCGGCGATGTCGAAGGCATCGACCGACATGCCGCGCCGCGCCAGCCACACGCTGTTGCGGCCTTCGCCGTCGGCGACGCACAGCACCCGCCCGCCGGGGCGCAGCCTGCCGGCATGGCTGCGCAGATATTCGTTCGGCTCGGTGCCGAACACGTAGCCGCTGCCTTCGAAGCGCTTGTTCCAGGTGCCGGCCGGGTCGACAAAGGCGGTTTCGTTCATGGTCGCTCACGGTTCGATGGGGCTTGCACCGGGGCAGCCGGGGTCTTTGCAGGCGGGGGCCGCGCGCTCGGTGCGCGCTGCGAGAATTCTCGACTCGAACCGGAGTGCCACGCCATGATATTTCGCCAACTCTTCGAGCCGCTGTCGTCGACCTATACCTATCTGCTCGCCTGTGAAGCTACCGGGCAGGCGGTGCTGATCGACCCCGTGGTCAACAGCATCGAGCGCGATCTCGGGGAACTGCAGCGCCTGCAGCTTACGCTCGCGTTCACGCTCGATACCCATATCCATGCCGATCACATCACCGCCGCGCTGCACCTGAAGGAGCAGGTCGGCAGCCGCATCGCGGCGCCGGCGATCGATGCGCCGGTGTGCGCCGACGTCGGCATCGTCGAGGGCACGCCGCTGCGCATCGGCCGCATCGAGCTGCATCCGCTGCACACGCCGGGCCACACCGACGGCCATCATGCCTATCGCGTCACCGGCGCCGGCACCGACCGCGTCTTCACCGGCGACGCGCTGCTGATCGACGGCTGCGGGCGCACCGACTTCCAGAATGGCGACGCGGCGGCGCTCTACCGCAGCGTGCACGACAAGCTCTTCACGCTGCCGGACGACTGTCTCGTTTTCCCGGCGCACGACTACCAGCAGCGCCGCGTCTCGTCGATCGCGCAGGAGAAGGCGCGCAATCCGCGGCTCGGCGGCGCCCGCTCGCTCGAAGAGTTCGAGCGCATCATGGCCGGGCTCGAGCTGCCGTACCCGAAATTCATCGACTACGCCGTGCCCGGCAACCGCCAGGGCGGCGTCTGCCCGACCGATCTGCCGCAGGAACTGGCCGCCTACTGCGGCCGCATGACCGAAAGCCCGCAGGGCTGAGGCATTCGGGCCCCTTCTGTCCTTTGCGGGTCCGCGCCAAGGCCCCGAAAAGGCGTGCGCAGCGCAGCCAGTCTTGCAAGTATGGTTCTTCCCGTCTATACTAGTAAGTATTCAAATACTTACTAAGTGCGGCTCGTTGACCCATGCTCACCCCCTCACGCCTTTCGACCGAGGAGCGCCAGGCCGAAATCGTTGCCGCGGCGCTATTGCTGGCGCGCGATTCGAGCCCGGCCTCGATCACGACATCCGACATCGCGACGGCGATCGGAGTCACCCAGGGCGCCGTCTTCAAGCACTTCCCGACCAAGGAGGCCATCTGGTTCGCCTGCGTGGTCTGGGTTCGCGCACGCTTGACGAGCGCGCTGGAAGATGCGGCCGCCCTTGCCTCGGACGCGCCGTTCGGCGCACTCGAGGCGGTCTTCAAGGCGCACGTCGGATTCATCGCTGCCCACCCAGGCGTTCCGCGCCTCATCTTTCATGAACTTCAGGGGTCGGCCGATTCGGCGACCAAGCGCGAAGTGCAGGGGTTGCTAAAGGGTTATCGCAAGCTGCTGCGCCGCCTGCTCGATGACGAGGTGGCGCGCGGCAGGATCGATCGGGATGCCGATCTGGACGCCGCGGCGACGCTGTTCGTCGGCATCGTGCAGGGTCTCGTGATGCAGTCGATGGCCAGCGGCAGCGTGGCCGGGATGAAGGAGCGCGCCGCGGCGCTGTTCGCGATCTACGAGCGCGGCTTGCGTCGCACGCGATGAAGACCTCCCGCATCTGGCTGCGGCGTGTGGCGATGGGGCTGCTCGCGGTCATCCTCATTGCAGCGCTCGCGTTTGTGGCGCTGCGCACCGGCCCGATGGCCGCTGTGCGCGTCACTGTCCAGCGGGTCGCCGAAGACAGCGTCGTGCCGGCCTTGTTCGGCATCGGTACGGTCGAGGCCCGCCGCAGCTTCCTGATCGGCCCGACAACTTCCGGCCGTGTGCGCCGTGTGCTGGTGGATGTCGGCGACCGGGTCGCCACAGGGCAACTGCTCGCCGAAATGGAGCCGATCGATCTCGACGAGCGCGCTGCGGCGATCGACGCCTCGATCGAGCGCGCGCGCAGTGCGGCCGATGCGTCCGAGGCACAGCGCACCGACGCGCTGGCCCGGCAGCGGCTCGCGCGGGCGAACGCGCAGCGCTACGCCGACCTCGGCAAGCAGGGATTCTTCGGTACCGCCGCGGTCGAGGCCAAGCTTCAGGAGCAGGCCTCGGCCGACGCCGCGCTCGCCACTGCCGACGCGAATATCGCCGCTGCGCGACACGACATGCAGCGTCTCGCCGCCGAGCGCGCCGGCTTGCGCCAGCAGCGGGAGAACGTGCGGCTCGTCGCGCCCGCCGACGGCGTCGTCATCGGCCGCGATGCCGAACCCGGCTCCACCGTCGTCGCGGGGCAGGCTGTCGTGAGGCTTGCCGATCCGCATTCGCTGTGGCTTCGCGTGCGGCTCGATCAGGGCCGCTCGGGCGGGCTCGCCGCGGGACTGAAGGCGAGCATCGTCCTGCGCGCCGACCCCGAGCGGCCGCTGCCCGGCGCGGTCGCGCGCGTCGAGGCGGTGAGCGACAGCGTGGCCGAGGAGCGCATCGCGATGGTCGGCTTCGAAGCCGCCGCGGCCGCGCTGCCGGTGTCGATCGGCGAGCTCGCCGAAGTCACGCTCGCGCTCGCGCCGGCGAAGGCGGCCCCGGTCGTGCCCAACGCGAGCCTGCGGCGTCGGGGCGAGGAGGTCGGCGTCTGGCGGATCGAGAGCGGCAAGGCGCGCTTCGTACCGGTGCGCGTCGGCGCGTCAGGGCTCGACGGTCGGGTTCAGGTGCTCGAAGGCCTCGCCGCGGGCGACACCGTCGTCGTCCACAGCGAGCAAGAACTCTCCGGCGCCAGCCGCGTCGCGATCGTCGACGCGATCGTGCCTGCCAGGCCATGATCAACCTCGCGGGCCGCGATATCGCGCATGGGTGGGGCAAGTTCGTGCTTACCGGGTTCGGGCTCGGCCTCTTGATCGGCCTCACGTTGAGCATGGCCGGCATCTACCGCGGCATGGTCGACGATGGCCGCGTGCTGCTGCACAACAGCGGCGCCGATCTCTGGGTCGTGCAGCAGGACACGCAGGGGCCGTATGCAGAGGCGTCGAGCCTGCGCGACGACGCTGTGCGCAGCATTCGCGCTCTGCCCGGTGTCGCGCGTGCCGCGAACGTGACCTACCTGACGATGCAGGTGAGCAAGGGGGAGGACGACGTGCGCGCGATGGTCGTCGGCTTCGAGCCGGGGCAGCCCGGCGAGCCGAGGTTCCTGGTCACGGGCCGCCACCTCACGCGCAGCCACTACGAGGCGGTGGCCGATGTGAAGACCGGCTTCGCGCTCGGCGAGCGCATCCGCATCCGGCGTCACGACTACACCGTCGTCGGACTGACGCGGCGCGCGGTGTCGTCGGGCGGCGATCCGATGGTCTTCATCCCGCTGAAGGACGCGCAGGAGGCGCAGTTCCTGAAGGACAACGACGCGATCCTGAACGAGCGCACCCGCACCGCCGCCAACCCGAGCCTGAACCGCCCCGGCGTACCGGGCCTGCTCGAGGCGATCCAGGCCGCGCAGGCGAGCAATCACAACGTCAACGCCGTGCTGGTGCAACTCGCGCCGGGGTATGCGCCGACGCAGGTGGCCGACAACATTCGCCGCTGGAAGCACCTCGAGGCCTTCAGCGTCGAGCAGATGGAGGAGATCCTGATCGCCAAGCTGATCGCCACGTCGGCGCGCCAGATCGCGATGTTCCTCGTCATCCTCGCCGTCGTCAGTGCGGCGATCGTCGCCTTCATCATCTATACGATGACGCTGGGCAAGATCCGCGAGATCGCGGTCTTGAAGCTGATCGGCACGCGCAGCCGCACGATCGCCGGAATGATCCTGCAGCAGGCGCTCGGCCTCGGCCTGATCGGCTTCGTCGTCGGCAAGATCGCGGCCACCGCCTGGGCGCCGATCTTTCCGAAGTACGTGCTGCTGCTGCCGGGCGACGCGCTGTTGGGCTTCGCCGGCGTGATGACGATCTGCGCGCTCGCGAGCACGCTCGCGATCCGCATCGCGCTGCGCGTGGACCCGGCGGCGGCGATCGGCGGCTGACCGGCATGACCGAACCCGGCATCCGCATCGAGGGCCTGCGCAAGCGCTACGGCAGCGGCGCGACGGCCGTCGATGCGCTGAAGGATGTCAACATGGTCGTCGCGCCGGGCGAGGTGGTCGGCCTGATCGGCCCTTCGGGCTCGGGCAAGAGCACGCTGCTGAAATGCCTCGGCGCGGTGATCGAGCCGAGCGGCGGGCGCATGGTGCTCGGCGGCGAGACGATCTACGACGACGGCTGGAAGATCGGCGACCTGCGCGCGCTGCGTCGCGACCGCATCGGCTTCGTGTTCCAGGCGCCCTACCTGATCCCGTTTCTCGACGTGACCGACAACGTCGCGCTGCTGCCGATGCTCGCCGGCATGGACAACACGACGGCGCGCGTGCGGGCGCTGGAACTGCTCGAGGCGCTCGACGTGGCGCACCGCGCGAAGGCGCAGCCGTCGGAGCTCTCCGGCGGCGAGCAGCAGCGCGTCTCGATCGCGCGTGCGCTCGCGAACCGTCCGCCGGTGATCCTCGCCGACGAGCCGACCGCTCCGCTCGATAGCGAGCGCGCGCTGGCCGTCGTGCGCATCCTGAACCGGATGGCGACGCAGTACGACACCGCGATCGTCGTCGTCACCCACGACGAGAAGATCATCCCGACCTTCGAGCGCATCTACCAGATCCGCGACGGCCGCACCCACGAGGTCGCGGGCGAGGGCCGCGTCGTCGGCGCCGACGCGTGACGATGCAGCAGGACACGAAGGCAAATCGCCGATGACCGAGTTCTTCAGAACTTCCACGCTGTGGGTGGTCGACTTCCGCTACCAGGGCCGGGCGCGCCGCTGGTTCAAGGCGTTCGGAGCGAACGAGGACGCGCAGCGCGCGATGCTCGCAGCGCTGCGCGATCTTTATGGCGACCGCGCACGACTCGTTGCCGTGCGGCGCGCGACGGCAGACGAAGAAGCTCAATACCTGCGCGGCGAGACGCCGGTCAACGCCTATTGCCGGACGGGGCGCTGACCCCGGGAAGCTGCCCGCGGGCGCGCACAGGCGATCAACTGCCGGATCGGGGCTCGAGGCCCGATTGCGCCTGCATCAGCCGCGCCAGCAGCCCCGAGCGGCGCTGCGTGCGGGACTCGATCGCGGCGCTCAGCACCTGCGGCCCGGCGGCGAGCGTCACCTGCCTGCGCGCGCGCGTGACGGCGGTATAGAGCAGCTCGCGCGTCAGCACGCGGCTCGCCTGCGCCGGCAGCAGCACGAAGACGGCGTCGAACTCCGACCCCTGCGCCTTGTGCACCGTCATCGCGAACGCCGTCTCGTGCGCCGGCAGCCGCAGCGGCGCGACCTCGCGCAGGCCGCCGCCGGGCTGCGGGAAGTGCACCATCAGCTCGCCGTTCGCGGCCGGCAGCGCGATGCCGATATCGCCGTTGAAGAGCCTTTGCACCGGGTCGTTGCGGCGCACGATGACCGGCCGGCCGACGAACCATGGCGAGCGCGGATCGTGATCGCGCTCGCCGAGCATCGAGCGCAGCCGTTGCGTCAGCCGTGCGTTGATCGCCTCGACGCCGCGCGCGCCATCGCGCACCGCGCACAGCGCGCGAAAGCGCGCGAACGATTCGACGATCGCCGCGGGCTGCGCCGGCTCGCGCAGCAGCGCGTCGAAGTAGGGCGCATAGCCGCTTTCGAGCTGCGCGATCGTGGCTGGCGCCGGCTGCATCGCATCGTCGGCGATCCACTGCACGTCGTGCAGCGACGCCTCGCCGAGCAGCGCCGCCGCATCGTCGGCGCGCCCGGCGTTGATCGCCGCCGCGAGCCGGCCGATGCCCGAATCGGCGGCGAAGCGGAAATTGCGCTGGAACCAGACGCTCGCATCGTGCAGGCTGCTCGCTTCGGCCGGCGCGGGCGGCGCGATCGCTTCCGGCGTGGTGCCGCAGAGGTCGGACAATTCCGCGCGGCAGGCATCCGAAAGCGTCGGGTCGGCGCTCAGCTCGGCGAAGACCGCGCCCGACTCGACGGCGGCGAGCTGGTCCTTGTCGCCGAGCAGCACGATGCGAGCGGCGTCGGGCACCGCTTCGAGCAGCCGGGTCGCGAGCGCGAGGTCGAGCATCGACGCCTCGTCGATGACGAGCGCATCGATCGCAAGCCTGCGCCCGGCGTGGTGGAGGAATCCCTGCGGCGTGACGCCCAGCAGGCGGTGGATCGTCGACGCCTCGGCGGGCAGCCTGCCGCGGATCGCCGGCGGCAGGTGCGCGGCGCGCTCGCGGATCGCCTCGCTCATGCGCGCCGCGGCCTTGCCGGTCGGCGCGGCGAGCGCGATGCGGCAGTCCGGCTGCTGCGCGATCAGGCAGGCGAGCAGGTTGACGACGGTCGTCGTCTTGCCGGTGCCGGGGCCGCCGCTGATGACGGCAAGCCGGGCGCGCAGCGCAAGCGCGGTCGCGATCTTCTGCCAGTCGAGCGCATCGCCTGACGCGCTTGCGTTGGCCGCGAAGAGCGTTGCAAGCTGCGCGCGCAGTGCGTCGCGCTGCGCGGTGGAGAGGTCCGGCGCCACGCCGCGCGCCGCGTGCAGCACGCGCCGCGCGAGCCGGCGCTCGTAGTCGAAATAGCGGTGCAGATAGAGCCGGCCGTCGGCGTCGAGCACGAGCGGCATCGCGCCCGGCGCATCGTCGGTGCCGACGACGCCCGAGGCGCGCAGCGTGCGGCGCCAGGCGTCGGTGCCGGCCGGCGCGTCGCACGCCAGCGCATCGAGGTCGGCCAGCGTGACGCAGACATGGCCGTCGGACAGCGCGAGGCTCACGGCGCGCGCGGCCGTCGCGGCCGCAATGGCAATTTCGTCGCCCGCGCCGCTGCGCCGCGACCAGGCATGCACATGCTGCGCGAAACCCTCGGCGAGCGTCAGCGCCGGGCCGTCGAGGGCCTTGCGTTCGCTCGTCATCACACCGGCTCCGCGTCGAACAACGCCGAAGCGCGGGCCAGCGCCTGCGGGGTCGGCCGTGCGAAATGCACGCCGGCCGGTGCACCGAGCGGATCGATCCAGGCGGGCCGCACGCCGCGCACGAAGAGGTAGATCGCGCCGCCGAAATGGCGCGCCGGGTCGTAGTCCGGCAGCCGGCAGCGCAGCATGCGGTGCAGCGCGACGCAGTAGAGCAGCGCCTGCAGGTGGTAGCCGTGCGCGGCCATCGCCGCCTCGACGCCGGCGGCGGCATAGTCGGCCGGCGAATCGCCGAGATGGTTCGATTTCCAGTCGAGCACGAAATAGCGCCCGTCGTGTTCGAGCACGAGGTCGATGAAGCCCTTGAGGTAGCCGCGCAGGGGGCGAAATGCGAGCCTCGGCACGGGTTGGCCGAGCGCGGCGAGCGTGGCATTCAGGCGGTCCGCATCGAGCGCGTGCGACGGCAGATGAAATTCGAGCTCGGCGAGCCGCCGCCCGGGCGTCACGTCCGCCAGGCGCAGCGGCCGTGCGGTGCCGACCGGCAGCTCGGTCTGCAGCACGTCGCCCAGCATGCGCAGCAGCATGCGTTCGCGCAGCGCCGCGGCCTGCGGCCCGGCCGCCGCGGGCAGCGCCGGTGCATGCAGGCGCAGGGCGTCGGCAACCGCCTGCGGCCAGCCGGCCGGCGCGCCGAAATCGATCCGCTCGAACAGCGCGTGGATGCAGTCGCCGGCCGCCGCGCCGCGCGCAAAGCGCAGCACATCGTCATCGGCGGGTGGCGTTGCGCCTGCGTCCGGCGCCGACGCAGCTGGCGCCGGGAATGGCGCGGCCGGGGCGACGAGGGTGTCGTGATCGATCGCCGAAAGCTCGTGCGTCGCGCCCTGCGCGAGCGCGCTGAAGCTGCCGATCCACCAGCCGGGCGCAATCGATTCCGGCGCGGCGAGCGCGGCGAGCGACTCCGGCGCCGGTCTGTCGGCGCGCACCGGCACGCCGGGCGCCATCGGCAGCGGTGCGAGCTGCAGCGCCGGGCCGCAGCGTGCGGCGAGCGCTTGCCATGCGGCGGCGATCGCGGCGCTCGTGCGCTTGCCATCGAACCATTGCTGCGGCGTCTGGCCTTGCCCTGCGACGAGCCAGGCGAGCAGGCTGCGCGTGCTCTCGGCCGGGCTTGCCTTGCCGCCGCTCAGGTAGCCGCCGGCGACGATCACGCAGCGGTGCACCGCGCGCGTCAGCGCGACGTAGATCAGCCGCAGATCCTCGGCGGCCGACTCGATGCGGCGCTGCGCCGCGACCGACTTCTCGTCGAACGCGGCGTCCAGTCCCTTGCGGTAGTCGATCACCCGGCGGCCGTCGGCGTCGTGGTATTCGACGCCTTCGAGCGCGCCGTTCGCTGGGCGCCGGTAGCCGTCCCAGACGAAGGGGCAGAAGACGACGGCGTACTCCAGCCCCTTGGCCTTGTGGATGGTCACGATCTGCACCAGGTTGCGGTCCGATTCGAGGCGCAGCTGGGTCGCCTCGTCGGCGTCGCCGCCGCTTGCGCGCTGCGTCTGCAGCCAGCGCAGCAGCGCTTCGGGGGCCGGGTGCGCGTGGCTCGCCTGGTGCAGGCACTCGATCAGGTGCAGCGCATTCGTCAGCCGGCGCTCGCCGTCGGGCCGCGCGAGCAGGCGCGCGGCGATGCCAAGGCTTCGCAGCAGCCCGCGCAGCATGAAGCCGGCGCCGCGCGCAAGCCAGGTCTCGCGCGCCTGCGCAAGGCGCTGCACATGGGCGAGCAAGGCCGCCTCGTCGCTTGCCAGGGCGTCGATCGCCGCTGCGTCGAGCCCGAGCCAGACGGTCGCGAGCGCCGCGCGCAGCAGCCGCTCGCGCGTCGGGTCGGCGATCGCCGCGAGCAGCCGTTCGAGATCTTCGGCGTCGCTGCTGCGATAGACGCTCGCCTGCGACAGCTCGACGCTGCCGACGCCAAGCCGCGCGAGCGCCTCGCGCATCCGGCTGCCCTGCGCGTGGCTGCGCACGAGCACCGCGATATCGCCGGCACGCAGCGGCGCGCCGCCCTGCGTGATCTCGCCGCGCTGCCCGGCGTCGATCAGGCGCGCGATCTCGGCCGCCGTCGCCTGCGCGCTGGCGGCGAACGCCTCCGGCTTCTTCAGTTGCGGCTCGCCCGCGAAGCTGCTTCGTCCGCCCTCGGCGTCGGTCGGCAGCATCCACGCCTGCATCGGCGCGGCGTCGCGCGACGCGCTGCGATCGACGAAGGCCTTGCGCGGCTTGTCGCCGAAACCGACCGCCGGATAGGCGAGGCCGTCGAGCATGAAGGCGCGCTCGTTGGCGCCGAAGAGCGCATTCGTCGCCTGGATCAACGCCTCGCTCGCACGTTGGTTGTCGGCCAGCGTCGCCTCGCTTGATGCCTCGCCGCGCGCCGCGAGGTAGGTGTGCAGGTCGGCATTGCGAAAGCTGTAGATTGCCTGCTTCGGGTCGCCGACCAGAAAGAGCGGCAACCGGTATTCGACGGCGTAGACGGTGCGCAGGATCTCGAACTGCAGCGGATCGGTATCCTGGAACTCGTCGACGAGCGCGGCCGGGAAGCGCTCGCGCAGCGCGCCGGCCAGCGCCGGCGCAGCGCCGCTCGTGAGCCGGTCGTGCAGGTTGGCGAGCATGTCGTCGTAGGCGACGACGCGGCGCGCGCGCTTGGCGCTGCGTACCTCGGCCGTGCCTTCGGCGATCAGCTCGCGCAGCAGCGCGAGCCGGGCGCGGGCAAGCAGCGTCAGGCTCTGCTCGCGCCGGTCGAGCCATTGCTGGGCCGTCGCGAAGAAGGGATGTGCGGGCGTGGAGCAGTTCTTCTTCGTCGCCGCCGAGAGCTTCGCCGCGCCGAACAGTGCCGCCTTGTCGGGCTCGTCCTCCAGGGCGGCGAGGGCGTCGCCGGTGGCGAGCAGGGCGTCCCATTCCTGCGCGGCAGCAGCGATCGCCTCGGGCTTGTAGCTGACCTGGCTGAGTTGCGATGCGCCGGCTTGCAGGCACTGCAGAGCGGCGTCGCGCCCGGTGTGCCAGATGGCGCGGGCGGCGTCGTGCGCGGCTGCAAATGCAGCCGTCGCTTCCCCGGCCGTTGCCCCGGCTTCGGGCGCAGCGGCCGGCCAGCGCACGCAGGCCAGGGGCTTTTCGAGATGGCGGCGCAGCAGGGCGGCGAAGCGTTCGGGCGAATCCTTGCGCTGCACGAGAAAGGCGGCGAGCGCCGGGTCGAGCGCATCGCCCGCGATGCGGCGCCGCCAGAAGTCGTTCGCCGCCTGCTGGACGAATTCGCCGTCGTCGGTCAGCACATCGAGCGTGAGCGGCATCTGCGATGCGAACGGCGCATCGGCCAGCGCGCGCTGGCAAAAGCCGTGGATCGTGAAGATCGATGCCTCGTCGAAGCTGCGCAGCGCAAGCTCGAGCCTCGCCGCGATCTCGCGATCGGCGAGGCCGCGCTGCGCGCGCAGGACGCCGACGAAGCGCGGCACGAACGGATCGGCGCCCAGCGCCGCGCCGTCGCGCACGAAGGCGAGCGTCTCGGCGATGCGGCTGCGGATGCGCTCGCGCAGCTCGGCGGTCGCTGCCTTCGTGAACGTGACGACGAGGATCTGCTGCACCTGCAGGCCGCGTTCGAGCAGCAGCCGCAGGTACAGGCCGCACAGCGTCCACGTCTTGCCGGTGCCGGCCGACGCCTCGATCAGGTTCGTGCCGTCGAGCGCGCAGGCGTAGACGTCGAAGTGCGGCGCGGCATTCACGTCAGCGCATCCCCTGGACGTGCGCGAGCAGCGGGCCGAAGACCGCCTTCGCGCAGGTGTCGAAGGCGGCCCAGCCGTCGCCCATCGGGTCCGGCAGGCCGCGCAGCGCGAGGCGATAGGCCGCATCCGCCGATTCGCCGAATGGCTTTCGATCGTTCGCCTGCCACGCCGCGCGCGCCCGGGCCCGACTTTCGCCGTCGCCGAGGTAGGCCCAGGCGCTCTTCGGGAAGAAGTACAGCGGCGCGCGCAGCCCGCGGTCGTAGAGCGCGATGAGTGCGCCAAGCACCTCGCGCGCGGCAGCGACCGGATGGAGCACGATTCCCTCGTCGCGCGCGAGCCAGGTCGTGCGCGGCGCGACGCCGGGCGCCGGATCGGCGCACAGCAGCAGGTGGGGCAGCCAGGCTTCGAGCAAGTCGCGCGCGCGCAGTGCGTCGTAGCGATGGCGCACCAGCCCGTCCGGGCGCAGATCGGCAAAACCCGCATGGAGGCGCCAGGCGCGGCCGCCCGACTCGAGCTCGACCCGCGCGGCGTGCGGCGCGCGCACCGGCGGCGCGGTGAGTGCATCGAGCCGCGCCGCGAAGCGCTCGAGGCCGGCCAGCTCGCGATCGAGAAAATGACGGCCGAAGGCGCCGGCCGGCACTTCGGTGCCGGCGAGCGCGAGCGAGCGGGCATCGTCCACGCTCTGCCCCGCGCACAAGCCGGGCAAAAGGCGCGCGGCGAGCGCGCTGCGCGCCGGGATGGTGGCGATGAAGGGCTCGTCGTCCTGCAGTTCCTGCTCGGCGCTGGCGAGCACCATGCGCAGGCGCCGCACGAGCAGGTAGCGGCACGGGTTGACGAAGAAAGCGACCAGATCGGCGAGCGCCACATCGCACCATTCGTCGCCCGGTGCTGCGAGCGGCGCGGCAAAGAAGGGCGGCAGCGCTTCGGGCGCCTCCTCGTCTTCTCCGTCATCGTCCTGCGATGCCGCAAGCGGCGCCCCGGGCCCGGCCGGCGCTGCATCGCGCAGCGCCGCGAACCGCTGGCGCAGCGCCTGCGCGGTCTCGGCGTCGAAGCTGCGTACGCGGGGGTCGGCATCGGCCTTGAATCCGCGTTCGGAGAAGGCTTGCAGCGGATGCAGCACGACGAGCCGCGAGCGGGCCGCGGCGCGGTCGCCGGCGATCGCCGGCAGCAGGGTGTCGAGCAGCTCCGACACCAGCGTCGACGGCGGCAGCGGCGCGTTGTCGCGCACGCTGCGCCCGGTATAGCTCAGATGGAAGTGCTCGCGCGCGGCGAGCATCAAGTCGAGGAAGAGGTTGCGCTCGTCGATGCGGCGCTGGCGATCGCCGGGCTGCGGGTCGCGCGCCATCAGATCGTATTCCGCCGGCCGCGCCTGGGTCGGGAATGCGCCGTCGTTCAGGCCGATCGCGCAGATCGTCTTGTACGGCAGATTGCGCAGGCTGCTCATCGAAGCGAAGGTCACGCCGCCTGTGGGCACGCCGCCGCGCGCCGCATCGTCGATCACCTCGCCGAGCGCGGCGCGCAGCACGTCCAGCGTCAGTGGCAGCTCGGGCGTCGCGCGGCACAGCGTGTCGGCGAAGCGCTCGATCGCCGCCTGCATCTCGAGCAGATCCTCGCGTTCATCGCCCTGCGGCGCGAGAAACTCGTGCAGCAGCCCGACCAGCAGCGCCGGCCAGTCGCAAGCCGGCAGCGGCGCGGCGACGCGCCGGCGCAGCGCGGCGAGTTGGCCGACGAAGCGCGTGAGCGCACCGAGCGCGACCGCATCCGAGCCTTCGGCGTCGCCCGCCGGCAGCTTGCCATCGAATGCGGCATCGGCGCGTGCCGGCAGCGCGTAGCCGAGATGGAGCCGGTCCAGCCCGTCGGCGAAGCTGTGCGTCGCCTGCGCCGGCAGGTCGAAACTCGCGCGATGCGCGGCATCGAGCGCCCAATGCACGCCGGCGGCCTGCAGCCAGGCGTGGACCCTGGCCAGATCCTCGGCGTCGAGGCCGAAGCGGCGCGCGACGAGCGCCTGCTGCAGGAGCCCGAAGACGGCGCTCGCCGCGAAGCGCGAGCCGGCGAGCGCGAGCAGATCGAGCAGCGCGCGCGCCACGGGGTTGACGCTGCTGCGTGCGCGGCCGGTGATGTGATAGGGAATGCGGCGGTCCGGCGGCGCCGTCGCGAAGATGGCGTCGATGAGTGGCGCGGCGGCTTCGAGGTCGGGCGTGACGACGAGGATGTCGGAAGGCAGCGGCGGCCGCGGCGACGCGAACAGCGCGAGCAGCCGGTCGTGCAGGACTTCGAGCTCGCGCGCGAGGCCGTGGCAGACGTGGACCTCGATGCTGCGGTCGTCGCCGGCCAGCGTGATCGAAGCGGGCGCAAGCTCGGTCAGGTCGAGGATCGAGCGTTGCACCCGGGCGAGCAGCGTATCGCCTTCGGGTTCGTCGAAGTGCGCGGCGTCGACCGCGGCGTCGCCGGTCGCCTCGATCAGCAGTTCGAGCTGCGCCTTCGCCTGCCGGCCCCAGGTCGCGAGCAGGCCGTTGCCGACCTCGTGATGCAGCGCCGCGCCGGGCGCTGCGCGCGCCGTCAGGTAGGCCAGGCGCCTGCGGTCGACGACCTCGAGCCAGTATTCGCGGCACGGGACGAGGGCGTAGATCCGGACGTCGATGCAGCGCGCCAGGGCCTGCAGCAGGCCGAGGTGCAGCGGCGGCATCGACGGCAGGCCGAAGATGTGCAGGCGCGCCGGCAGCGTACCGGCGGCGACGAGCGCCTCGCCGCCGGTGGCGAGCGCATCGGCGAATGCCGCCGCCGGATGCACATCGCCGGCGTCGCCCGCGAGCCGGCGCCACAGCACGGCCTGCCAGGCTTCGTCGGCGCGCGCCATTGGCGGCGCGCCGGGCTCTAGCACGCTGCGCCGCCCGGCACTCCACTGCGCGAGCCACTGCGGCCGGTAGGTGATGTACTGGTCGAAGATGCCGGCCAGCTGCTGCGCGAGCTGCCAGCGCATCGGCGCGTCGCTGCGCGCGAGGTAGTCCTGCAGGCGCGGATGCGCGGCGCCGAAGGCCGGATCGTCGAACGCGGCGAAGATGCGCCAGGCGAGGACGCCGGGCGCGAATGGCGACTCGGCCTGCACCCCCGGCACGACGCGCGCGATCCACTGCCACAGGCTTTGCGCGAGGTAGCCGAAGCGCACATTGGCGCACACGCCGTGGCGCCGCGCGATCGAGAGCGTCAGGTAGCGCCGCAGCGCGGCGCTCGGCACGATCACCTCGTCGGCGACGAACAGCGTGCCGCCGCCGACGCTCTCGGCGAGCAGGCCGGCAAGGCGTTCGGTGCGATTCGCGAAGTGGATCGTCAGCATGGGGCGGTCGTCGCGCATTGTCGGCGCCGGGAGCAAGGCAGCCGCGCGGCGCCATGTTCCACCCGCACAAGCTCACTGCGTGAGGCTGTGGCGATGCCTCGGTGCCGCGCTGCCGATCGAGCCGGGCTCAATCCCAGATCGAACCGGCGCGCGCCGCGATATCGATCGCGGCCGGCAACGGCGTGCCGGCCGGCGCAGCAGCGGCCGCATCGACCGGCCTCGGGCCGACCCACTCGAAGTGCGCCGCCACCTCGGGCGCCACGAAGCGCGACAGCGTCGCGTAGACATGGCGGCCGCCGAAGCGGGATTGCTGGTGGACATAGAAGCGCTGCGGGACGAGCAGGCTCAATCGATCGCGGGCGCGCGTCATCGCGACGTAGAGCAGGCGGCGCTCCTCCTCGATCTCGGCGCTGCTGCCGGTCGCCATGTCCGACGGCATGCAGCCGTCGACGACGTTGAGGATATGGACGGCGCTCCATTCCTGGCCCTTGGCCGAGTGGATCGTCGACAGGATGGTGTAGTCCTCGTCCTGCAGCGGCACGCCCGCTTCGTCGCTGCTCGCGCCGGGTGGGTCGAGCGTGAGTTCGGTGAGGAACTGCTCGCGGCTCGCAAAGCCGGCCGCGATGCGCCCGATCTGCGCGAGGTCGGCCACGCGCGGCGCGGCATCGTCGTGCAGCCGTTCGAGCTGCGGGGTGAGCCAGTGCAGGATGCCGTCGACATCCGCCGGCCACGGCGAATCGTCCCGCCGCAGGCTCGCATAGAGCCGCGCAAAGGCTTGCCACTCGCTCGCCGCGGCGGGCGGCGGCTCGAAATCGAGCAGCGTTGCGGCCGGGTCGGCCGATCCTTCCATCGCGTCGAGCAGCCGGCGCGCCGACGCCGGCCCGATGCCGGCCACGAGTTGCGCGACCCGAAAGCCGGCCAGACGGCTGCGCGGATTCTCGGCCCAGCGCAGCACCGACAGCAGATCCTTCACGTGCGACGACTCGAGAAATTTCAGGCCGCCGAATTTGACGTACGGGATATTGCGCCGCGTCAATTCGAGTTCGAGCGCGGCGCTGTGGTGCGCGGTGCGAAAGAGCGTCGCCTGGCGCTTGAGCGCGACGCCGGCCTCGCGTTCCTCGAGCAGCGCATCGGCGACCCAGCGCGCCTGCGCCGCTTCGTCCTCGACGGCGACGAGCCGTGGCCGCGCCGAGGATCGCCGGTCGGTCCACAGATGCTTCGTGAAGCGCTCGGCGGCGCACGCGATGACGGCATTCGACGCGTCCAGGATCGCCTGCGTCGAGCGGTAGTTGCGCTCCAGCGTGACGATGCGCGCGGGCGGCTGAAACGCCGCCGGGAAGTCGAGGATATTGCGCGCCTCGGCGCCGCGAAATGCATAGATCGCCTGCGCATCGTCGCCGACCACCGTCAGGCCGCAGCCGTCGGGCTTGAGCGCGAGCAGGATCAAAGCCTGCAGCCGGTTCGTATCCTGGTATTCGTCGACCAGCACGTGGTCGAAGCGCGCGCCGATCGCGTGCGCGAGCGCGGGCACCGCCATCATCTGCTGCCAGTAGAGCAGCAGGTCGTCATAGTCGAGCACATGCTGGCCGGCCTTGCTCTGCGCGTAGGCGCGAAACAAGCGGGTGAGCTCCGGCTCCCACGCCGCGCACCACGGAAAGTGGCGCTGCAAGACCTCGGCGAGCGGCGCCTGGCTGTTCACGGTCCGCGAATAGATCGCGAGGCAGGTGTCCTTTTGCGGAAAGCGCTGCCGGGTCGCCGCGAGGCCCTGCTCCTGGCGCAGCCAGCCGAGCTGATCCTCGGCATCGCCGCGGTCCAGGATCGTGAACGATTCGGGCAGGCTGATCGAGGCCGCGTATTCGCGCAGCAGCCGCGCGCCGATCGCGTGGAAGGTGCCTGCCCAATGCAGCATCGGCGGCGCGGTCGTCGCCGCAAGACCGAGCGAGCGGTGCAGCAGACGGCCGGCGCGGCGCACCATCTCGTGCGCCGCGCGGCGCGAGAACGTCAACAGCAGCAAGCGCTGCGGGTCGGCGCCGGCGAGCACGAGCCGCGCCGCGCGCGACGCGAGCGTCATCGTCTTGCCCGATCCGGCGCCGGCGATCACGAGCAGCGCGCGCCGGTCGGCGTCGGCCACGCCGTGCTCGACCGCCGCGCGCTGGGCGTCGTTCAGCGTCGCGAAAACGTCGTCGTGCGAGCGGCTTGCGCTGCGAGGGGCGAGGCTTGGCATCGAAGTCTTCCGGGTCGGCGCGCCGAAGGTGGGGGTCTTGCGACGTCAGACTGTACATTCATCCAGCTGCGAAGTCGGCTGTGGCCGAAGCGCGAAGCGCCGCGTTCGGGTGCGAGCGGATTGCCGTGCGCCATCGGCTTCGGGCATCATCGGCTCGCGCGCCGCGGGCGTGGCGCCGATCCGGTCCCAACCCACAAGGTCAAGCGATGAAGATCAGAACTGCCACCGCAGCCGCCGCGATATTGCTCTCGAGCGCCGCATACGCCGCCCTGCCCGACTACCTGTTCGTCGACAAATCGGCCGAGACGCTGATGGACGCCACCACCGCGCGCTCGATGTTCGCCGACGCCGAGACGATGCGGCTCGCCAAGCTCTACCCGCCGTCGACCTGGGGCTTCGCGACCCAGGTCTCGGGCGGCATCACCGCCAACGCGACCTGCGTGGTCACCGCGCGCGTGATGCTGCTGCCGCGCAACAACCCGCGGCCGTCGAAGACGCTGCTCTTCAAGCCCGAGCAGATGGCAACCGCATTCGACGCCAAGCCGCAGGCGTCCGAGGCGCAGTGCCGCGATCTGGCCAAGGCCAAGCTGCGCGAGGCGATCGATGCGCTGACCAGTTCGCTCGCGCCGCGCTGATCCGCCTGCGCCGCGTTCCCGCCTGTCGGACGCGCGGAACTTTTCCGCGCGCAGCGTGTTCGTACGGGTTTTCACCAACACGCTTTGCCGCTTGGGTCTGCCGGACCCGACCGATGCGCCGAATGAGCGGCGCTGCGGCCCACCGACTCGCCTACGGATTCACCGGAGCGTGAACGTAGGAGGGTTGGGCCATGTTGACGAAATCCTTGCTGCTCGGCGCCGCGCTCGGCGCACTGACCGCCGCACCGGCGATGGCAGCCTGCACGACGACGGTCGGCGCCGTGATGTCGCTTACCGGCTCGCTCGGCGTCCTCGGCCAGAAGATCGCCCAGGGCTCGCAGCTCGCGATCGCCGACCTGAACGCGGCCGGCGGCGCCAACGGCTGTGACTTGAAGCTCGCGCTGCTCGACGACCAGACGAGTCCGACGGTCGGCGTCGATGCCGCCAAGAAGCTGGTCGACATCCAGCATGTGCCGGCGATCGTCGGCGCGCTCTCGAGCGGCGTCAGCGCCGCGATCCTGACGGCGGTGACGGCGCCCGGCCATGTGGTGCAGATCTCGCCAGCGTCGACGTCGCCGACCTTCACCCAGCTCGCGATCGACGGCAAGACCGGCGGCTACTGGTTCCGCACCACGCCGTCGGACGCGCTGCAGGGCGTCGCGATGGCCAAGGTCGCGCGCGACGCGGGCTACAAGAAGGTCGCCGTGCTGTATCTGAACAACGCCTACGGCCAGGGCCTGAACAAGGAGTTCGACGAGGCGTTTGCCGCGCAGGGCGGCAGCATCACGCAAAGCGTCGTCTACAACCCGAGCCAGCCGTCGTACCGCTCGGAGGTCGGCAAGGCGCTCTCGCCGGCGCCCGACGCGCTGTTCCTGATCGGCTACCCGGGCGACGGCACGACGATCGCGCGCGAGTGGATCGCCGCCGGCGGGCCGCAGAAGTTCCTGCTGCCCGACGGCCTGCAGTCGCAGGATTTCGTCAACGACGTCGGCGCGCAGTACATGAAGGAGGTGCACGGCACGGCGCCAGGGTCGCAGACGACGCCTTCGCTCGCGACCTTCCAGAAGGAATACCAGGCCAAGTTCGGCGCGTTGCCGACCCAGGCCTATATCCCGAATGCGTACGACGCGACGGTGCTGATCGGCCTCGCGATGGAGCAATCGAAGAGCAACAAGGCCGACGCGATCCGCGACAGCCTCCGCAAGGTGACCGACCCGTCCGGCGAGAAGGTCTACGCCGGCAGCGACGAGCTGAAGAAGGCGGCCAGACTGCTCGCCGCGGGCAAGACGATCCAGTATGTCGGCGCGACCGGCCCGCTGCAGTTCGACAAGAACGGCGACATCTTCGCGCCGATGGTCGTCTGGGGCGTCAACGACCAGGGCAAGGTCGCAAACAAGGGCATGGTGACGGTCGACGAGATCGCCAAGCTGCGCGCGAAGGCCTCGTAGTCCAAGTGTGACGGCGGCCGAGCGGCCGCCGTCTTCGATGGCGGCAACCTCGGGGGCTGCGCGATGCTGATCCTGCGCGATCTGGTCAAGGACTTCGGCGGCCTGCGCGCCGTCGACGGCGTCTCGTTCACGCTGCGCGAGAAGACGATCACCGGCCTGATCGGCCCCAACGGCGCCGGCAAGACGACCCTCTTCAACACCATCGCCGGCGTGCACCGGCCGACGTCGGGGTCGATCTCGTTTCTCGGCCATTCGATCGGCGGCCTCGCGTCGCACCGCATCTTCGAAACAGGCCTCGTGCGCACCTTCCAGATTCCGCGCCCGTTCGCCGGCATGACGGTGCTCGAGAACACGATGCTCGTCGGCAACCGGCAATCGGGCGAACGGTTCTGGAACAACTGGGTCGCGCGCGGGGCGGTGCGCGCCGAGGAGCGCGTCAATCGCGAGCGGGCGCGCGAGATCCTCGCCTTCGTCGGCCTCGAGCGGCTGGCGGGCGAGTTCGCGAAGAACCTCTCCGGTGGCCAGCAAAAGCTGCTCGAACTCGCGCGCGTGATGATGGCCGAACCGAGGCTCGTCCTGCTCGACGAGCCGGGCGCGGGGGTCAATCCGACGCTGCTTGCGACCATCATGGACAAGCTGCGCGAGCTGAACGCGCGCGGCATCACCTTCCTCATCATCGAGCACAACATGGACCTCGTCATGACGCTGTGCAACCCGGTGCTCGTGATGGCGCAGGGCCGGCTGCTGCTCGAAGGGCCGCCCGAGACGGTGCGCAGCGATCCGCGCGTCCTCGACGCCTACCTCGGCGGGGTCGCGGCATGAAGGGCGTGCCCACATCGGCGCCCGAGGCGGCACTGCGCGTGCGCGACCTCGCCGCCGGCTATACGCCCGAGGTCGATACCCTGCGCGGCGTCGCGCTCGACGTCGCGCGCGGCGAGATCGTCACCGTGCTCGGCCCGAACGGCGCCGGCAAGTCGACGCTGATCAAGACCATCGCCGGCCTCGTCGCGGTGCGCGCCGGAAGCATCGAACTCTTCGGCAGCGACATCGTCGGCGTCGAGGCGCACGACATGGTGCGCCGCGGCCTCGCCTACGTGCCGCAGACGGACAACGTGTTCGTTCGCATGTCGGTGCAGGAGAACCTCGAGATGGGCGCCAGCGCCCGCGCCGGCCGCGGCGAGATCGAAGCCGACCTCGCACGCATGTACGAGCTCTTCCCGCGCCTGAAGGAGCGGCGCCGCCAGCCGGCGGGGACGCTGTCCGGCGGCGAGCGCCAGATGGTCGCCGTCGCGCGCGCGCTGATGGCGCGGCCCGCCGTGCTGATGCTCGACGAGCCATCCGCCGGCCTGTCGCCCAAGCTCGTCGGCGTCGTCTTCGAGCGGGTGCGCGAGATCCGCACGCTCGGCGTGACGATGCTGATCGTCGAGCAGAACGCGAAGGCGGCGCTCGCGATCTCGGACCGCGGCTATGTCCTCGCCGAGGGCCGCGAGCAGGTCAGCGGCAATGCGGGCGAATTGCTCGCCAACCCGGAGGTCGGCGCGCTCTACCTCGGCATGCCCAGGGGGCTCGCATGATCGCGCAGTACGCCGCCGACGGCATCATCCTCGGCTCGACGCTCGCGCTGGGAGCGATCGGCCTGACGCTGACCTACAACATCCTGCGCTTCGCGAATTTCGCGCACGGCGAGTTCCTGACCTTCGGCGCCTACTTCGCGCTCGTCTTCGTCGCGCTGTTCGGCGCCGGCCAGGCGGTCGGGCCGCTGACCTTCGGCTGGCGCTTCGCGGCGGCGATCGCGATCGCCGTCGCGCTCACCGCGCTGCTCGCGCTGGCGCTCGACTGGCTGCTCTTTCGCGTGCTGCGCAAAAGCGACATCGCCGTCGCGCTCGTCATCGCGTCGTTCGGCGCGTCGCTGATGCTGCGCAACGTCGTCGTCTTCGTCTGGGGTTCGCAGCCCGAGTACTACACGCGAACGATCGCGATCGCGAGCGAGGTGCTGCCCGGCGTGCGCATGAGCGGCAACGAGGTCTTCGTGATCGCCGTCGCCGCGCTGCTGATGCTGGCGCTGCACCTGTTCCTGAGCCGCAGCAAGCTCGGCAAGCAGATGCGCGCGGTGTCGGACAACCCGGCGCTCGCGCGCGTCAGCGGCATCGACGTGCGCGCCGTGATCCGCTGGACGTGGATCGTCGGCGGCGGGCTCGCCGCGGTGGCCGGCGTGCTGTTCGGCCTGACGGTGCAGATCTCGCCCGAGATGGGCTTCAACCTGATCCTGCCGATGTTCGCCGCGGCGATCCTCGGCGGCGTCGGCAGCATCTACGGCGCCGTGCTCGGCGGGCTGA
>CALMIL010000022.1 GCA_937864005.1 uncultured Burkholderiales bacterium | reverse complement strand
TAGGGTGACATGGACAGACTCCTCATCCGCGGCGGCCGCCGCCTGAACGGCGAGGTCACGATCTCGGGCGCGAAGAATGCCGCGCTGCCCGAGCTGTGCGCCGCGCTGCTGACGGCCGAGCCGGTGCGGCTTGCGAACGTGCCGCGCCTGCAGGACGTGAACACGATGCTGCACCTGCTGCGCAACATGGGCGTCGCGGCCGAGCGCCCCAGCGCACAGCCCGATGCGTTGACGCTCGACGCCAGCCGCGTCACGTCGCCCGAGGCACCGTACGAACTCGTGAAGACGATGCGCGCGTCGATTCTCGCGCTCGGCCCGCTGCTCGCGCGCTTCGGCGAGGCGACCGTCTCGCTGCCGGGCGGCTGCGCGATCGGCTCGCGGCCGGTCGACCAGCACATCCTCGGCCTGCAGGCGATGGGCGCGAAGATCAGCGTCGAGCACGGCTACATCCTCGCGAAAGCCGAGCAATTGCGCGGCGCGCGGATCGTGACCGACATGATCACCGTCACCGGCACCGAGAACCTGCTGATGGCGGCAACCCTCGCGCGCGGCGAGACGGTGATCGAGAACGCGGCGCAGGAGCCCGAGGTCGCCGACCTCGCCGAGATGCTGATCGCGATGGGCGCGCGCATCGAGGGACACGGCACGAGCCGGATCCGCGTCGAGGGGGTCGAGCGGCTCGGCGGCGTCGCGCACCGCATCGTTCCCGACCGGATCGAGGCCGGCACCTTTCTGTGCGCCGTCGCGGCGGCGGGCGGCGACGTCGTGCTGCGCGACGCCCATGCCGGCCACCTCGATGCGGTGATCGACAAGCTGCGCGAGGCGGGCGCGACGATCGAATCGGGCAGCGCCGACGGGCGCGGCTGGATCCGCATCCGCAGTGACGGCCGGCTCGCGGCGGTGAGCTTTCGCACCGCCGAGTACCCGGCCTTTCCGACGGACATGCAGGCCCAGTTCATGGCGCTCGACTGCATCGCCGAAGGCACCTCGCGGGTGCTCGAGACGATCTTCGAGAACCGCCTGATGCACGTCAACGAGTTGAAGCGCCTGGGCGCGAATATCGCGATCGACGGCCATGTCGCCGTCGTCGAGGGCGTGCGCAAGCTGTCCGGCGCGACCGTGATGGCGACCGACCTGCGGGCCTCGGCCAGCCTCGTCATCGCCGGCCTCGTCGCCGACGGCCAGACCGTCGTCGACCGCATCTACCACCTCGACCGCGGCTACGATCGCATCGAGGACAAGCTGCGCGCGCTCGGCGCCGATATCGAGCGCGTCAAGGCATGATGATCACGCTCGCGCTATCGAAGGGCCGCATCTTCGACGATACGACGCCGCTGCTGCGCGCCGCCGGCATCGAGGTGCTCGAGGACCCGGAGAGGTCGAGGAAGCTGATCATCGGCACCAGCCGGCCCGACGTGCGCGTCGTCCTCGTGCGCGCGAGCGACGTGCCGACCTATGTGCAGTACGGCGGCGCCGACCTCGGCGTCGCCGGCCACGATATCCTGCTCGAGCACGGCGGCCAGGGCCTCTATCAGCCGCTCGATCTGGGCATCGCGCGCTGCCGGCTGAGCGTCGCGGTGCGCGCCGATTTCGACTACGCGGCGGCCGTCAAGCAGGGCTCGCGGATCCGCGTCGCGAGCAAATATACGCAGTGCGCGCGCGAACATTTCGCCGACAAGGGCGTGCACGTCGACATGATCAAGCTCTACGGCTCGATGGAACTCGCGCCGCTGACCGGGCTGGCCGACGCGATCGTCGACCTCGTCTCGACCGGCGGCACCTTGAAGGCCAACGGCCTCGTCGAGGTCGAGCAGATCATGCCGATCTCGGCGCGCCTGATCGTCAACCAGGCGGCGCTCAAACTCAAGCGAGAACCGCTGCGCGAACTGATCGATGCCTTCGAGCGGGCATGCGCGCCGGCGCCCAGGCCCTGAACGACGATGCGCACCCCGATCCGCCGCCTCGATACCCGCACTGCCAGCTTCGACGCCGAACTCGCGCGCCTGCAGCATTGGTCGGCGCAGACCGACGCCGCGATCGAGGAGCGGGTCGGCGAGATCATCGCCGACGTGCGCGCGCGCGGCGACGCGGCGCTGCTCGAAACCACGCGCCGCTTCGACCGGCTGGCGGCCGAGTCGATCGCCGCGCTGGAACTCTCGCGTGCCGATTTCGCCGCCGCCCACGCAAGCCTGCCGTCAGCGCAGCGCGACGCGCTGCAGGCCGCGGCCGACCGCATCCGAAGCTACCACCAGCGCCAGCTCGACGCCTGCGGGCGATCGTGGCGCTACCGAGATGCGGACGGCACGCTGCTCGGGCAGAAGGTCACGCCGCTCGACCGGGTCGGCATCTATGTGCCGGGCGGCAAGGCCGCCTATCCGTCCAGCGTGCTGATGAACGCGCTGCCGGCCGCCGTCGCCGGCGTCGGCGAGATCGTGATGGTCGTGCCGACACCGGCATCCCGCAGCGCCGATGCCACGCGCGGAGCCGGCGAGCGCAACCCGCTCGTGCTGGCCGCGGCGCACCTGGCCGGCGTCACGCGCGGCTTCACCGTCGGCGGCGCACAGGCGGTCGCCGCGCTCGCCTTCGGCACGGCGAGCGTGCCGCGCGTCGACAAGATCACCGGCCCCGGCAACGCCTACGTCGCGAGCGCGAAGCGGCGCGTCTTCGGCCAGGTCGGCATCGACATGATCGCCGGGCCGAGCGAGATCCTGGTGCTGGCCGACGCCAGCACGCCGGCCGACTGGGTCGCGATGGATTTGTTCAGCCAGGCCGAGCACGATGAACTCGCGCAAAGCATCCTGCTCACCCCCGACGCCGCCTACCTCGAGGAGGTGCACGCTGCGATCGACCGGCTGCTGCCCGAGATGCCGCGCCAGGATGTGATCCGCGCCTCGCTCGAAGGCCGCGGCGCGCTCGTGCTGACGCGCTCGATGCAGGAGGCGTGCGAGATCGCGAACCGCATCGCGCCCGAGCACCTCGAGATCTCGAGTGGCGACCCCTGGCGCTGGGAGCCGCTGCTGCGCCATGCGGGCGCGATCTTCCTCGGCGCGTATACGAGCGAGAGCCTGGGCGACTATTGCGCCGGGCCGAACCACGTGCTGCCGACGTCGGGCACGGCGCGTTTTTCTTCGCCGCTTTCGGTCACCGACTTCCAGAAGCGCAGCAGCCTGATCGAAGTCAGCGCCGCCGGTGCGCATACCCTGGGGGCGATCGCCGCCGAGCTTGCCGATGGCGAAGGCCTGCAGGCGCATGCGCGGGCGGCGCGGATGCGCCTCGGCGCGACGGGCGAAGGCGCGGCGCCGCCTTCGGCGTCGTTCGAGGTACGGCCCGTGCGCGAGGCCGACGTGATGCCGCTGATCAAGCTCGAGACCGCGCCAGAGCAGGCCGAGTTCGTCGCGCCCAACGCGGTCTCGCTCGCACAGGCCGCCTACAGCGTCGCCGGCCGGCCGTTCGGCCTGTATGCCGACGGCGAACCGGTCGGTTTCCTGCTGCTGTTCGATGCGCGCTACGACGACGAGGAGCCGGCCGACGAGCTGTACGTCTGGCGCCTGATGATCGATGCAAGGCACCAGGGCCGCGGCCACGGCGGCGCGGCGATGCGCTGGGTGATAGCCGAGGCGCGCCGCATGGGCGTCGCGCAGGTCGGCCTGTCGCATGTGGCGGACAACAAGGTCGATGCGTTCTACGCGCGCTTCGGCTTTCGCCACACCGGCAAGATCGACGACGGCGAGCGCGAAATGGTGCTGCGATTGAAGGAAGACGCATGACGAGCAGCGACCTCGCACAACGCATCGCGCGCACGATCCGCCAGGACGTGCAAAGCAGCGCCGCATATGCGATCCAGCCGAGCGCCGGCATGGTCAAGCTCGACGCGATGGAGAACCCCTTCGCGCTGCCGCCCGAACTGCAGCACGCGCTCGGCGAGCGGCTGGCGCGGGTCGCGATCAACCGCTATCCGGTCGGCAAACCCGGACTCGCCACAGCGATCGCGCGCCACTTCGAGGTGCCGGCCGGTTGCAGCGTGATGGTCGGCAACGGGTCGGACGAATTGATCGACCTGCTCTCGGTTGCATGCAACGTGCCGGGCGCGGCGATCCTCGCGCCGCTGCCCGGCTTCGTGCTCTACGAACTCTCGGCGCGGCTGCGCGGGCTGCGCTTCGTCGGCGTGCCGCTGACGGCCGGCTTCGAGCTGGACGAGCGCGCGACGCTCGACGCGATCGCTCGCGAGAGGCCGGCGCTGACCTACATCGCGTACCCGAACAACCCGACCGGCAACCTGTACGACGAGCGCATCGTGCGCAGAATCGTCACCGCCGTCGGCGCGCAGGACGGCCTCGTCGTCTTCGACGAGGCGTACCAGCCGTTCTCGTCGCGCAGCTGGATGGCGCAGCTCGCCGCGCATCCGCACGTGATCGTGATGCGCACGCTCTCCAAGTTCGGCCTCGCCGGCGTGCGCCTGGGCTACATGGCGGGCGCTGCGGCGCTGATCGAGCAGATCGACAAGGTGAGCCCGCCGTACAACGTGAGCGCGCTCAATGCCGAGGCGGCGCTCTTCGCGCTCGAGCACGCCGAGGTATTCGCCGCGCAGGCGCAAGTCCTGCGCACCGAGCGCGAACGGCTCTCGGCGATGCTTGCCGCACTGCCCGGCGTGACGGCATTTCCGAGCGAGGCGAACATGATCCTCGTGCGCGTGCCAGATTCGAAGCGCGCCTTCGACGGCATGAAGGCGCGCGGCGTGCTCGTCAAGCACATCGCGGGGCTGCATCCGCTGCTTGCCAACTGCCTGCGGCTGACGGTCGGCACGCCGGACGAAAATCGACTGATGATCGACGCCCTGAGAGCGAGCTTGTGATGAACCGTATTGCAGAGGTCCGGCGGGATACGTTGGAAACGCAGATCCGGGTGCGCGTCGATCTCGACGGCAGCGGCGCGGCGCAGCTCGCGACCGGCATCGGCTTCTTCGACCACATGCTCGACCAGATCGCGCGCCATGGGCTGATCGATCTCGACATCGAGGCCAGGGGCGACCTGCACATCGACGGCCACCATACGGTGGAAGACGTCGGCATCACGCTCGGCCAGGCGGTCGCGCAGGCGGCGGGCAGCAAGGCCGGCATCACACGCTATGGCCATGCCTACGTGCCGCTCGACGAGGCGCTGAGCCGCGTCGTCGTCGATTTCTCGGGTCGCCCCGGGCTGCACATGCACGTGCCGTTCAAGGCCGGGATGATCGGCGGATTCGACACCCAGCTCGCGTTCGAATTCTTCCAGGGCTTCTCGAACCACGCCCTCGTCACGCTGCACATCGACAACCTGAAGGGCGACAACGCGCACCACCAGTGCGAGACGGTATTCAAGGCCTTCGCCCGCGCGCTGCGCATGGCGCTCGCCCCCGACCCGCGCGCGGCAGGCACGATCCCGTCGACCAAGGGCACGCTTTGAGATGAGCCGCAGCGTCGCCGTCGTCGACTACGGCATGGGCAATCTGCGCTCGGTGTCGCAGGCGCTGCTGCACGTCGCGGCGGGGACCGGGCTCGAGGTGATCGTCACCTCGCAACCCGACGCGGTGCGCGCCGCCGAGCGCGTCGTGTTGCCGGGGCAGGGCGCGATGCCCGACTGCATGCGCGAGCTGCGCGCGTCGGGCCTGCACGAAGCGGTGCTCGAAGCGGCGGCCGCCAAGCCGCTGATGGGCGTGTGCATCGGCATGCAGATGCTGTTCGACCGCAGCGCCGAGGGCCCCACGCCGGGGCTCGCGCTGATCGGCGGCGAGGTGCTGCGCTTCGAGCTCGAAGGCCGGCTGCAGCCCGACGGCAGCCGCTACAAGGTGCCGCAGATGGGCTGGAACCGCGTCGCGCAGACGGCGCATGGCCGCGACCCGCATGCGCTCTGGGCCGGCGTCCCGGACGGGGCATGGTTCTACTTCGTGCACAGCTTTTATGCGCGGCCGTCGGACGCGCGCCACAGCGTCGGCGAGTCCGACTATGGCGCGCGCTTTACCAGCGCAGTGGCACGCGATAATATTTTTGCCACCCAGTTCCACCCCGAGAAGAGCGCGCAATACGGTCTGCGGCTGTACCGCAACTTCCTGCACTGGCAGCCCTGATCCGCCCCGGCCCGCCTCGTTCCACTCCCGCCCCGGCCATGCTGCTGATACCCGCGATCGAC
The DNA here is from genome assembly GCA_937864005.1 of uncultured Burkholderiales bacterium. Classification (GTDB taxonomy): domain Bacteria; phylum Pseudomonadota; class Gammaproteobacteria; order Burkholderiales; family Burkholderiaceae_C; genus CAIKUF01. The sequence continues at coordinate 19,212 of CALMIL010000022.1, read as the reverse complement.
CTGAAGGACGGCAAGTGCGTCCGCCTGAAGCAGGGCGACATGAGCGCCTCGACCACCTTCGGCGAAGACCCGGCCGCGATGGCGCGCCGCTGGGTCGATGCAGGTGCGCGCCGCCTGCACCTCGTCGATCTGAACGGCGCGTTCGCCGGCAAGCCGGTCAACGAGGCGGCGATCCGCGCCATCCTCGCCGAGGTCGGCGACGAGATTCCAGTCCAGCTCGGCGGCGGCATCCGCGATCTCGATACCGTCGAGCGCTATCTCGACGACGGCCTCGCCTTCATCATCGTCGGCACCGCGGCGGTCAAGAACCCGGGCTTCCTGCACGATGCGTGCAGCGCGTTCGGCGGCCACATCATCGTCGGCCTCGACGCACGGGACGGCAAGGTCGCGACCGACGGCTGGAGCAAGCTCACCGGCCACGAGGTGGTGGACCTGGCGAAGAAGTTCGAGGACTACGGCGTCGAGGGCGTGATCTACACCGACATCGGCCGCGACGGCATGCTTACGGGGATCAATGTCGAGGCGACCGTCAAGCTCGCGCAGGCGCTCACGATACCGGTGATCGCGTCCGGCGGGCTGTCGGACATGGCCGATATCGAACGGCTGTGCGCCGTCGAGCACGAAGGGATTGCCGGCGTGATCTGCGGACGCTCGATCTATACCGGCGATCTGGACTTCGCCGCCGCCCAGGCGCGCGCCGACGAAATCGCCGGCTCGGCCTGAGCGAGCGCCGCTCAGCCGGTGCGGCCGATCCTGCGGCGTGCCGCGGCACCGACCGCCGCCAGACCGAGCAGCATCAGCGCATAGGTCTCGGGCTCCGGCACCGGGTGCAAGAAGCCGCGGATCTCGCCGGCCGCGAACAAGTCGTTGTAGTAGACGACCTCGGCGCCCGCGGCGGGCAGCGCGACGGCACAGGCAAGGCATGCAATGGCGAAGGCTCTCTCGATCATCATTTGCGACTCCTTGGAGGTGGCGGTTGCGCCGCGGCGTGGCGGCGTCTCGGTATAGTCCAAAGCTGCTTGTTCCGCCATCCCTAACAAATGCTCGCCAAACGCATCATTCCGTGCCTCGACGTGACCGGCGGACGCGTTGTCAAGGGCGTCAATTTCGTCGCGCTGCGCGACGCCGGCGACCCGGTCGAGATTGCGGCGCGCTACAACGAGCAGGGCGCCGACGAGCTGACCTTCCTCGATATCACCGCGACGAGCGACGGCCGCGACCTGATCCTGCACATCATCGAAGCCGTCGCGGCGCAGGTCTTCATCCCGCTTACCGTCGGCGGCGGCGTGCGCAGCGTGGACGACGTGCGCCGCCTGCTCAACGCCGGGGCCGACAAGGTGAGCTTCAACTCGGCGGCGGTCGCCGATCCGGGCGTGATCGAGGCTGCGTCCGCCCGGTACGGCGCGCAGTGCATCGTCGTCGCGATCGATGCCAAGCGGCGCGTCGGCGACGACCTCGCGGCCAGGGGCCCGGGCTGGGACGTCTACACCCATGGCGGGCGCCGGAAAGTGCATCTGGACGCCGTAGCCTGGGCGCGGCGCATGGTGCAATGTGGCGCGGGCGAGATCCTGCTCACGAGCATGGACCGCGACGGCACGAAGATCGGCTTCGACCTCGAACTCACGCGCGCCGTGAGCGACGCGGTGAATGTGCCGGTGATCGCCTCGGGCGGCGTCGGCAGCCTCGAGCATCTGGTCGACGGCATCAAGGTCGGCGGCGCCGACGCGGTGCTCGCGGCGAGCATCTTCCACTACGGCGAGCACACCGTCGGCGAGGCCAAGGCGCTGATGGCCGCGCGCGGCATTCCGGTGCGGTTGTGAGGGGCGCCAGGCGCGGCCCGCCGAGCGAGGTCCGCATCATCGGCGGGAGCTGGAGGCGCAGCCGCCTGGCCGTGCTCGACCGGCCGGGTCTGCGTCCGACGCCGAACCGTCTGCGCGAGACGCTCTTCAACTGGCTCGGCCAGGACCTCACCGGCTGGCGCTGCCTGGATGCTTTCGCCGGCAGCGGCGCGCTCGGCTTCGAGGCCGCATCGCGCGGTGCGGCCGAAGTGGTGCTTCTCGAGCGCGACGCACGGCTCGTGCGCGAGCTGCAGGCGGCGCGCGAGCGGCTCGGGGCCGGCGCGCTGCGCATCGAGGCCGCCGATGCGATCGCGTGGATGAAGCGCTGTGAGGCCGGACGCTTCGATCTGGTCTTCATCGACCCGCCGTTCGACAGCGCGCTGTTCGGCGAGGCGCTGTCGGCGAGCGCGCGCCTGCTCGCGGCGCAGGGATTCGTCTACCTCGAATCGCCGCATCCCTGGGCCGATGCGTCGCTGATCGGCTTGGGCCTCGCCGTCCACCGCCATGCGCGTGCCGGCCAGGTGCACGCACACCTGCTGCGCCCGACTGCGCCCGGCGCCGGCAAGGACTTGGCCGGGTAGCCGCCGCGCTTCATGTCCAAAGCGGGTGTGCGCTCGCGGCGCGGGGTCTCTCCGGCGTTGCCCTAAACTGTGCCGACCCTCCCGCGACGGGCAGCGGGGGATCGCGAACAGGAGCAGCTCTTGACGTCAGTTACCCGCCTCACTGCGATCTATCCCGGCACCTTCGATCCGATGACGCTCGGGCACGAGGATCTGATGCGTCGCGCAAGCAGGCTGTTCGAGCGCCTGATCGTCGCCGTCGCCGCCGGCCACCACAAGCGTGCGATGTTCTCGATCGACGAACGGCTGCAGATGGCGCAGGAACTCGCGCAGCGCTACCCGAATGTCGAGGTGCAGACCTATCGCGGGCTGCTGCGTGATTTCGTCGTCGAGAGCGGCGGCAAGGTCGTCGTGCGCGGGCTGCGCGCGGTGAGCGACTTCGAATACGAGTTCCAGATGGCGGGCATGAACCGCCAGCTGATGCCCGAGGTCGAAACGCTGTTTCTCACGCCGTCCGACCAGTACCAATTCATTTCGAGTACCTTCGTGCGCGAGATCGCAATCCTTGGCGGCGAGGTGTCGCAGTTCGTCTCACCCTCCGTCAACCAGCGTCTGCAGGAACGCACGCGCGACGCGATTTGAGTCTGGAAGGCACGGCAGTGGCGCTCATCATCACCGACGAATGCATCAACTGCGATGTGTGCGAGCCCGAGTGCCCGAACGAGGCGATCTCCATGGGGCCGGAGATATACCGGATCGATCCCGGCCGCTGCACCCAATGCGTCGGGCATTTCGACGAGCCGCAGTGCGTGCAGGTCTGCCCGGTAAGCTGCATACCGCTCGATCCGGCGCACGTCGAAAGCAGCGAGTCCCTGTGGGCCAAGTACCGCCGGCTGCATGCGACGGCAAGCACGACGAGCCAGAGCGGCTGAACCCGGCTGAACGCAGCCTATTGCGACGCGGCCGAGGCTGGCGCCTTGGGTTTGGCGGGCAGGCGCACCGTGAGCGGCCTGGAAGGATCGCGGGCCGAAACCTTCTCGTTCTTCGACGCCGGCGCCGCACCGTTCGGCGCACTGCTGGCCGCGGCCTTCGGCGGCTTCGCCTTTCGGCCCTCGGGCGCCGAGGCCGGGGCATTGTCGCGGTCGAACTGCGCCGCGCGGCGCGCCTCGTCGGCGGCAACGGCCTGCGCGGCGGCGCGCTGCTCGGGCGTGCGCGGATCGCTCGCGTCGATTGCCTTGCCGTCGGTGCACGGCGCCTGCTGATAGATGCGCCCGTCCGGCCCGCAGCGGTAGATGTTCTGCGCGAACGCACCGGCATGCAGCATCAGCAGGGTGGCGGTGGCGGCGAACCAGAGCGTTCTCATGGCGTGGGCTCCTTGGGCGATGACTCGCTCGGTGCGGTCGGGCGGGGCGGCTTCGGGCGCGCCGGCTTGGCGTGAAGCTTCATCATCGCGCGCTCCATCTCGCCCGCAAGCAGCAGATCGAGCGCCGCGAGCGATAGCTCGATGCTCTTCTCGATCGCTTCGCGCTCTTCGGCTGCGGGCTTGCGCAGCACATAGTTCACGACCTCGGACCTGACGCCCGGGTGGCCGATGCCCAGGCGCAAGCGCCAGAAGTCGGGCGCGCCGAGCTGGGCCTGGATATCCTTCAAGCCGTTGTGACCGGCTGCGCTGCCGCCCTGCTTGAGCTTCACGTGGCCGGGCAGCAGGTCGAGTTCGTCGTGCGCGACGAGGATCTGCCGCGGCTCGATCTTGAAGAAGCGGGCGAGCGCGGCAACCGACTTGCCCGACAGGTTCATATACGTCATCGGCGCAAGCAGGTACAGCGGCCCGGCGGGGCGGTTCACCCGCGCGACGTTGCCGAAATAGCTCCGATCGGGGGTAAGCGTCGCGCGCAACTCGCGCGCGGCGGCGTCCAGCCACCAGAAGCCGGCATTGTGTCGGGTCGCGACGTATTCCGACCCCGGATTGCCGAGCCCGACGAGAAGGCGGATCATCGCTGGATTATCGAACGCGGCGGACGTGAAAAAGCCCCGCGCGTGCGGGGCTGGTGAAGGACGAGCCGGCATCGCCGGCCTGCAAGACTACTTCTTGTTCTGCTTTTCCTTGGCCGGGGCCTTGGCGGCCTTGGCGTCGGGCGCCGCGGCAGCCGCGGGCGCCGCCCCGGCTGCAGCTTCGCCTGCCGCGCCTTCATCGGCCTCGGCCTTGGGCGCCACCGCGCTGACGATCGTGATGTCCTTCTGCCCGCGGCGCACGATCTTGATGCCTTCGTCGAGCTTCAGGTCGCGGGCGTGGATCGAGTCGCCCTTCTTCATGCCGCCGAGGTCGATCGTGATGAATTCGGGGAGCTTTTGCGCCAGGCACTCGATCTCGAGTTCGGCGAGCGCCTTGTTGATGAAGCACTTGTCGGTCTTCACCGCCTCCGAGACCTCTTCGTTGACGAAGTGAAGCGGCACGCGCTTGCGAAGCCGCGTCTTCTCGTCGACGCGCTGGAAGTCGACGTGCATCACGATCGGCTTGAAGGCGTGCATCGAGTAGTCGCGCAGCAGCACCGTCTCGGTCTTGCCGGCGAGTTCCATCTCGAGGATCGAGCTGTGAAAGGCTTCCTTCTTCAGCGCGAAGAAGAGCGCGTTGTGGTCGAGCTCGATCATGGTCGGCGTTCCCGCGCCGTAGACGATACCCGGAACCTTGGCCGCATTGCGCAGGCGGCGGCTCGCTCCGGTCCCCTGCTTGGTGCGCTCGTAAGCGACGAACTTCATTGCATTCTCCAGTTGGCTGGGCGCCCGCGACCAGGCTGCCCATGAGGTCGAGTCTTGCGACTCTCGATTGAGGCGGCCCGTCCTGGCGCCGCCGGGGTTTCACGGCTCAGAAGTTGGCGTTCTGGTCCGAGAAAAGCGACGTCACGGATTCGCCGTCCGAGATGCGGCGGATCGTCTCGGCAAACAGCGACGCGACCGAGAGCTGGCGGATCTTGGCGCAGGCGCGGGCCGCATCGTTCAGCGGAATGGTGTTCGTGATCACGACTTCGTCGATCTGCGAGCCCTGCAGTCGCTCGACGGCCGGGCCCGAGAAGACCGGGTGCGTGCAGTAGGCGAAGACCTTCAGCGCGCCGCGCTCCTTCAGCACGTCGGCCGCCTTCACGAGGGTGCCGGCGGTGTCGATCATGTCGTCCATGATCACGCAGTTGCGGCGTTCGATATCGCCGATCACGTGCATCACCTCGGAGACGTTGGCCGCTGGACGCCGCTTGTCGATGATCGCGAGTTCGCAGCCGAGCTGCTTGGCGAGCGCCCGCGCGCGCACGACGCCGCCGACGTCGGGCGAGACGACGACCAGATCCTGGTAGTTCTTGCTCTTCAGGTCCGACAGCAGGACCGGCGACGCGTAGATATTGTCGACCGGGATATTGAAGAAGCCCTGGATCTGGTCTGCGTGCAGGTCCATCGTGAGCAGCCGCTCGACGCCGACCGCCTCCAGCATGTTGGCGACCACCCGCGCGCTGATCGGCACCCGCCGCGAGCGCGGCCGGCGATCCTGGCGCGCATAGCCGAAATACGGAATGACGGCCGTGATGCGGCGTGCCGACGCGCGCTTGAACGCGTCGACCATGATGCACAGCTCCATCAGGTTCTCGTTCGTCGGCGCGCAGGTCGGCTGGACGATGAACATGTCGCGGGCGCGAACGTTCTGATTGATCTCGACGTCGACCTCACCGTCCGAGAAGCGCCCGACCGACGCCCTGCCGAGTTCGATCGAAAGACGCGACGCGATCTCCTTCGCGAGCATCGGGTTCGCGTTGCCGGTGAAGATGACGGTGTTGAAGAGCACGTTGACTCCGTTTCAGCCCGCCGCGGCAGCCGGTCGCCGGCCAGCGGCGGCGCACCCGACGGCTTCGCACTCCGGCGTGCTGGAAGATCTCAGATTCTGGCAGGGGAGGAAGGATTCGAACCTTCGCATGTCGGAATCAAAATCCGATGCCTTAACCAGCTTGGCGACTCCCCTCCAACGGTCCGCCGCTCGCGCGGCGAACCGGAAAACACATTCTCAGCCGTCGGCGAAATCCCGCAGGGGATGACGCTCCAGGCTGCGGCACATGCGCGAAACCGTTCCCGGCGCCGGATCCTCCGGCAGCGGAAACGTCGGCTGCGCGCCTGTACCTGCCCCTGCAAACACCGCACTGCCGGAGCCGGTCATCCGGCTGTGGCCGAACCGGGTCTCGAGCCATCGGGCCGCTTCGCCGATGCCGCCGCAGCGGCTCATCGCCGGCGGCTGCAAGTCGTTGCGCCCGAAGCTGCCGGCACCGAACCCCCGGGCCGTGCTCGCGTCTGCAAGAAAGCCCGAAATTATAGCGGCTTCGGTATCGCGCCTCAGAAGCGGGCTCGCGAAGATCTCGCGCGTCGCCACACCGGCCGCCGGCTTGACGACGGCCAGCCACTGGCGCGGCAGGGCGATCGGCGTCAGGCGTTCGCCAATGCCTTCGACGAAGGCGTTCTCGCCGCCGACGAAGAACGGCACGTCGGCGCCGAGGCGCAGCGCGAGCGCCTGCAGGCGCGAACGCGGCCAGCCCAGCCCCCACAGCCGGTTCAGCGCAAGCAGCGTCGTCGCCGCGTCGGAACTGCCGCCGCCCATGCCGGCGCCGCTCGGCAGCCGCTTGTCGATCGAGATATCGGCGCCGAACGGCGTGCCGCTCTCGCGCTGCAGCAGCGCCGCCGCGCGCAGGCACAGATCGTCCGGCGGCAGCACGTCGCCGAGGTCGTGGCGCGCGAGCTGCCCGTCGTCGCGGCGTTCGATGTGCAGCGTGTCGCACCAGTCGATCAGCACGAGCGCCGACTGCAGCAGGTGGTAGCCGTCGTCGCGCCGGCCGATCACGTGCAGGAAGAGGTTCAGCTTGGCGGGCGCCGGCAGGTCGTACAGGGCTTTCATCGGCTGTCGATCATCGCGCGCACGGTGATGGCGGGCGGCGCGTCGCGGCGGGCGACGATCGCAGCCCCGTCGGCGCCAGCGGGAACAACCTGCCAGCCGAGCTGCGAGAAGCCCGCGCCCTGCGCGGACGGCAGCGCGGTGCTGGCTGCGCCGGGCCACGGCCGGCCACGCAGCCAGTCGAAGAGCGCGGCCAGCGGCAAGGCTTCGCCGACGAGCTGGCGGGTGAGGTCATCGGTATCGGCGAAGGTCGACTCGCCTTCGCTCGTGACGAGCACGATGGCTCGCGGCGACCAGCGCGCCTGCGCGATGCGCGTGCCGAGCGGCGTCGCAAGGCTCAGGCTGCCGCTTTCGGCGTCACCCTCGAGGTCGAACGCGGCGGCTAGCGTGCGGGCCTCGCGGCCCGGCGCCGCATCGACGTGCACCGACAGGCGCCCCGAGATCGCACTCCGCGCCACCGGCGGCGGCAGCGACGCGCATCCGGCAACGAACGCCGCGGCCAGCCAGACCGCCGTCGCGCCCGCCCGCATCGCACGCCGCTTCACAGATCGATCTGCAGCCGCGCGACGGTCTCGACCAGCACCTCGTTGGTGGCGTCGCGCTTGCGGGCGTCGCGCAGGATCTTGCGCGCTTCGTCGCGCTGGCCGCTGACCCAGAGCACTTCGGCCAGATGGGCGGCGATCTCGACGTCGGGCCTGGCCTGGTAGGCCTGGCGCAACAGGCGCACCGCCTCCTCGCGCTTGCCCATGCGGTATTCGACCCAGCCCATGCTGTCGGTGATGAAGGGTTCGCCGGGCTTGAGTTCGAGCGCCTTCTGGATCAGATCGTGTGCCTCCTGCAGGCGGATATTGCGGTCGGCGAGCGAATAGCCGAGCGCGTTGTAGGCGTGCTGATAGGTCGGCGCGATCTCGATCACGCGGCGCAGCTGGCGCTCCATATCGTCGAAGCGGCCGAGCTTCTCGGCGATCATCGACTGCTCGTAGAGCAGGTCGGGGTCGTTCGGGAACTGCTCGTTGGCCTTCGCCAGCACGTCGTAGGCGGCGGACCACAGCTTGGCCTCGCGCAGCAGCTGCGCCTCGGCGAGCAGCTTGGCGCGCGCGTCCGAAGGCGCCCGCTCCGGTGTCGCGCGGATCAGCGCACGCGCATCGTCGACGCGGCCCTGGCGCACCAGCAGCGAGGCGCGGCGCAGCTGGACCTCGAGCGCGCGGGAGGTGTCGTCGATCTTCGCAAGCCATGCCTCGGCCTGCGCGAGGTCGCCCTGCATCTCGGCCGCCTGCGACAGCAGCAGATAGGCCTGCACCATCCCGGCGTCGGTCGCCGGGGCGGCGGCATCGTTGGCCTCGTCGTCTTCATCGTCGTCCGCGACGGCGCCGCCCGATGCCGGCGCCGAAGCAGCCGCCGAAGCCGCCGTCGGCGGTTCGGCCGCCTGCGCAAGCTTCAGGAACTGCTCGAGCGCCGTCGTCGCCTGCTGCGGCTGGCGCAGTTCGAGCCGCAGCGCGCCCAGCGTCAGCCAGGGTGCGGGCAGCGCCGGCGCGCTGCGCGTCACGATCTCGATCTGGGCGATCGCGTCCGCATGCCGCTGCCCGATGCCGAGCGCGCGCGCGTACATCATCCGCAGCGCGTTGTTGTCCGGATTGGCGGCGAGGGTCGAGGTGACGATCGCCTCGGCCTGCGGTGTCGTCCCCATCATCTCCAAGGCGACGAGCGCCGGGCCCTCGGCGGACGGATCGGCGTCGTGCGCCTGCCGCGCGAATTCGAGTGCGCGTGCGTTGTCCTGCGCGATCAGCCAGCCGCGGGCGATCGCGGTGCGCGCGGCGGTCGCGGTTGCCGGTGCCTTCGCATAGTCGCCGAGGGCGTCCTCCAGCGCGCGGGCCGCGGCGCGCTTGTCGGGCGCGCGTGCGAACAGGCGCGGCGCGACGGCGATCAGCAGCGGCTTCTCCGCCTCCGGCGAGAGCTCGATCAGCGTCTTCAGCGGCGCGACCGCCTCCGGCAGGCGATTGAGTGCGATCAGCAACTGCACCTGGTAGCGCAAGGCATCGCGCGACTTGGGCCAGTCGGCGCGCCACGCCTGCACCGCGTCGAGCGCCTGGTTGCCGGCCCGCGCCTGCAGCGCGATGTCGGTCGCGCGGCGGTACAACTGCTCGTCCTTCGTCTTGCGCGCGGCGTCGAGGATCACCTGGTAGGCATTGCCGGCCTGGCCCTCCTGCAGTTCGATCTCGCCGATCAGCAGTTGATAGAAGAGCGGCGCGGTGAGGTTGGAATTGACGGGCGCCGCAGGCGCCTCGGGCGGCTTGGCATCGTCGGCCTGCGCGACGGGCGCGAGCCCGAGGCAGGCCGCGGCGAGCACGAGCGCAGGCCGCAGCGTGGAGCGAAGAATTCGGGCGGGCATCGGGAGCGTCCTTGTGAGCCGTCCTCGTGAACTTCAGGACGCGCACGGTCCGACGGCGGCTGATGGGTGCAGATTCATTCTATTGTCGCGTTGCAGGGCGCGCAGACGTATGGAGTCGGCGCGAGCGCAATAATTCCCCGATGCCCGAGCTGCCCGAGGTCGAAGTCACGCGCCGGACCTTCGGCGCGCGCATCCGCGGCGCGCGCGTCGCCGCGGTGCGCGTCGGCAAGCCCTTGCGCTGGCCGCTGGGCTGCAGCGCGCAGTCGCTCGTCGGGCAGACCGTGGGCGAGGCGAGCCGGCGCGGCAAGTACCTGTGGCTGCCGCTCGAGCACGGCGGGCTGCTGCTGCATCTGGGCATGTCGGGCTCGCTGCGTTTCGACGCCCATGTCGCGCCGCCCGGGCCGCACGATCACTTCGACCTCGTGACCGACCGCGGCACCTTGCGGCTGACCGATCCGCGGCGCTTCGGCGCCGTCGTCTTCGCCGCGGCGATCGACGCCGAGCCGGCCGCCAGGCTGCTTGCCGGGCTCGGCCTCGAACCCTTCGATCCGGCGTTCGACGGCGCCCACCTCCACGCCGCGCTGCGCCGCCGCCACGGCGCGATCAAGCCGGCGCTGCTGGCGGGCGACATCGTCGTCGGTGCCGGCAACATCTACGCCTGCGAGGCGCTCTTCGCGGCGCGCATCGACCCCCGGGCGCGCGCCAGCAGTCTGAGCCGGCCGCGCTGCGCCAAGCTCGCCGCCGCGGTGCGCGAGACGCTCGCGCGCGCGCTGGCCGCCGGCGGCTCCACACTGCGCGACTTTCGCGACGCGCACGGCATGGCCGGCGCGTTCCAGCACGAGGCGCGCGTCTACGGCCGCGCCGGCCAGCCCTGCGTCGTCTGCGCGACGCCGATCCGGCGCATCGTGCAGGGCCAGCGTGCGACTTATTTCTGCCCGCGCTGCCAGCGGCGGTGAGCAGATGTATCGGCGGGCGTGCGCCGCCAGGGGCTCGGCTACGATGCCGGGCCCGCACCTGCAGGGCAACAACCTGGCATGCACACCGAACCCGAAAGCGCGCCGGCCGACGCCGTCGGCCTGGCGACCGCGTTTGCCGGCCGGCTCGACGATCTGAGCCGCTGGCGCGCGACGCTGCTCGATCGCCTGGCCTCGCTGCAGGGCTTTCTCGACGGCCATGACCTCGCCTGTGCCGCGAGCGCGGCGGTGATCGGCGCGCTTCGCGAGCGGCTTGCAAGCGACAAGGTCGTTGCCGCCTTCGTCGCCGAGTTCTCGCGCGGCAAGTCCGAGCTGATCAACGCGATCTTCTTCGCCGATACCGGGCGGCGCGTGCTGCCGGCGACGCCGGGGCGAACGACGATGTGCCCGGTCGAGCTGTCGTGCCGCCCCGGCGAGCCGGCGTCGCTCGCGCTGCTGCCGATCGAGACGCGCCACGACGGCGCGACGCTCGCCGAACTGCGCGCGCGGCCGAATGCATGGACCCGCCTGCCGCTGCAAGGCGGCGCCGCCGAGCAGTTGTCCGAAGCCGTTGCGCAGGTCATGCGCACGCGTCGCGTCGACGAGGCCGAAGCGCGCGCGCTCGGTCTGCGCGACGACGAACGGTCGGCCGACGCGCCGACGCCGGATGCCGACGGCCAAGTCGAGATCCCGGTCTGGCGCCACGCGCTCGTCAACTATCCGCATCCGCTGCTCGAGCGCGGCCTCGTCGTGCTCGACACGCCGGGGCTGAACGCGCTCGGCGCCGAACCCGAACTCACGCTCGGTCTGCTGCCCGAGGCGCAAGCCACGGTCTTCGTGCTCGGCGCCGACACCGGCGTCACGCGCTCGGACATGCAGCTCTGGCAGGAGCATCTGGGCGCGCGCGCGAAGTCGTGCTTCGTCGTCCTGAACAAGATCGATACGCTGCGCGACCCGCTCTCGGCGCCGGCGCAGGTGGCGAACCAGATCGAGTCGCTGCGGCGCGCGACGGCGCGCACGCTTGGCGTCGCGCCCGAGCGCGTCTTCGCGCTGTCGGCGCGCGAGGCGCTGACGGCGCGCATCCAGCGCGACGATGCCGCGCTGCGCGCGAGCCGCCTGCCCGCGTTCGAAGCCGCCCTCGGCGCGCAACTGCTCGGCCAGCGTCATGCGGTGTTGCAGGACGCGGTCGCCGAAGCGGCCCGGCAGTTGCAGTCGCAGGTGGCGCGCCGCGGGGGCGAGCGGCGCCGCCAGTCGGCCGAGCAGGTCCAGGAACTGCGCAGCCTGCGCGGCAAGAGCGCGAACCAGTTGCGCGCGGCGCAGGAGCGCGCCGCGGCGGAAGCCGCCGAGTTCGAGCAGTGCAACGTCTTGGTCCAGGCGCTGCGCGCCGTCCACCTGCGCCTGCTGACGAAGGCGCTCGCCGGGCTCGCGAGCGACGCGCTGCGCAGCGAAGTGCAGCGCATGCAGCAGGAGATGAACGACTCGCTGCTCGGCCTGGGCGCGCGCAAGGCCTTCACCGCGCTGTGCGAGCGGCTGCGCGCCCGGCTCGCGGCGGCGCAGGACCAGTGCGCCGAGATTCACGCCATGCTGCGCGCCAGTCATGCGCGCCTGAACGCCGAATATGCGTTCGGGCTCTCGCTCGAAGACCCGCCGGCGCTGCAGCGCTTCGTGCGCGAACTGGCGGCGATCGAATCGGGCTATACGCGCTATCTCGGGTTCACGCACGCGCTGCGTCTCGCGCAGCCGCGCTTCATGGACTCCTTCGTCCGCATGCTCGTCTCCAAGCTGCGCGTCGTCTTCGAGTCCGCCGCGGCCGAGGTCGAGGCGTGGAGCAAGTCCGCCGCGTCGCACCTCGACGCGCAGCTCGGCGAAAGGCGGCGTGCCTTTCGCCGCCGCGCCGAAGCGCTGGCGCGGATCCGGGTTGCCGCCGGCGAGCTGGAGCAGCGCCTCGCCGAGCTCGGCGCGCAGGACGCCGCGCTGGCCGCTGCGCTGCAGCGTGCGGGCAACCGGATCGAGGCGCTGCAAGCGCTGGCACCCCAGGCGCCGGCGCCCGATGCGCCGACGGCCGCCGCGGCAAGGCCGGGCCCGACGGCGCCGGCAGCGGTGCGCCGACCGAGGATGACCTTGCCCCGGCCGCTCGGCGCGCGCGCCTGACGCATCACGACAGCGACGTGAGCAGGCCCACCGGCGTGGCGCGCAGCGTGATCGCCTGGCAGCGCCGCCACGGCCGCCACGCGCTGCCGTGGCAGAACACGCGCGACCCGTACCGCGTCTGGCTGTCGGAGATCATGCTGCAGCAGACGCAGGTGGCGACCGTGCTCGACTACTACGCGCGCTTCATCGCGCGCTTCCCCGATCTGCAGACGCTTGCCGCCGCGCCGCTGGACGACGTGCTCGCACGCTGGAGCGGCCTGGGCTACTACAGCCGCGCGCGCAACCTGCACCGCTGTGCGCAGATCGTCGTCGCCGAATTCGGCGGGCAGTTCCCGCGCAGCAGCGCCGGGCTTGCGATGCTGCCCGGCATCGGCCGCTCGACGGCGGCGGCGATCGCCGTCTTCTGCTTCGGCGAGCGCGCCGCGATTCTGGACGGCAACGTCAAGCGGGTGCTGACGCGCGTGCTCGGCGACGCGCGCGACCTCTCGCTCGCCGCCAACGAGCGCGCGCTCTGGGCGATCGCGGACGATCTGTTGCCGGCGCGCGGCATCGAGCGCTACACGCAGGGCCTGATGGACCTCGGCGCGACGCTGTGCACCGCCCGCGCCCCGGCGTGCAATGCCTGCCCGCTGGCGGCGATCTGCGTCGCGCGCGGCGAAGGCGCGCCCGAGCGCTATCCGGTGCGGTCGCGCCGCGGCGCGCGCGGCCGGCGCGAGAACTGGTGGCTGTGGCTGCAGTGGCGCGACCGCGTCTGGCTGCAGCAGCGCCCCGCGCGCGGCGTCTGGGCCGGGCTGTGGACGCTGCCGCTGCTGGACGACGAGGGCGCCGCCGATGCGATCGCCGCCCGCCTCGGCGTCGCCCTCGAACCGCTACCGGCGATCGAGCACGCGCTGACGCATTTCGACTGGTCACTGCACCCGCGCCGCGCCAGGCTGGCGCGCAAGCCCGGCGCGCCGCTGCCCGGGCCGGGGCGCTGGGTCGAGCGCAGCGCGCTGGCGAACCTTGCGCTGCCGGCGCCGCTGCGGCGGCTGCTCGGATGAGGCCGGCTGCGCAGGCGAAGCCTACGAGACGACGCCCTTGCTGCGCAGGAACTCGTCGACGAGCTGCAGCCGCACCTGTGCATCGGGCAGCGCCATCAGCTTGTGCTTCGCGGCGAGCGTGAGCGGCAGGATCTCGCACCAGCGATTCGCGACCCAGCCCGCATCGTCGAAGCGGTAGGGCGGCAGGAACGGCACCGGCCCGCGCGCCTGCAGCGTGGCCAGCGCATTCTCCAGCGCATGCACCGTCGCCGCCATCGCCGGCGCCGGCGCGGCCGGCTCGTCGTCGGCGAGGGGGTCGATCGTCGCCGTCCACAAGCCGTCGTCCTGGCATTGCGCGGCGTGCAGGACGAAGCGCTGCGCGCCGCGGCAGCGGATCTGCAGGATGCCAGGCTGCTCGCTGTCGACCTCGATCAGATGGGCGAAGGTGCCGACCTCTTCGAAGACGACGTCCGCGCCGCCGCCCGCCTCGTTGCCGCTGCGCAGCGCGACGACGCCGAACGGCCGGCCCTCGCGCAGGCAATCGCTCACCATGTCGAGATAGCGCGCCTCGAAGATCTTCAGCGCGAGCAGTCCGCCGGGGAAGAGAACCGTCTTCAGCGGGAAGAGCGGCGAACGCGGCAGCTCGACCGGCTGCGCCGTCTTGATCATCTCATCGTGCGTCGAGCTCGCGATGGCGCACGAGCGTCGCCGCGTGCGGCGCGAAGCGCCGCGCGAGCGCCTCGACGGCGTAGACCGAGCGGTGCTGGCCGCCGGTGCAGCCGATCGCGACCGTCAGGTAGCTGCGCTGGTCCTCGACGAACGACGGCAGCCAGCGCATCAGGAATCCCTCGATCTGCGCCAGCATCTCCAGCACCTCGGGCTGCGCCTCGAGGTAGGCGGCGATCTCCGCGTTGCGCCCGGTGAGCGGGCGCAGCTCGCGGATGTAGTGCGGATTGGGCAGCACGCGCACGTCGAACACGAAATCGGCGTCCAGCGGCACGCCGAACTTGAACGCGAACGACTGGAAGACGAGCGTCAGCGGCGTGCTGCCGGCCTGCACCAGGTCGCGGATCCACTGGCGCAGCTGGGCCGGGCGCAGCTGGCTGGTGTCGATCACGGTCGAGACGGCACGCAAATCGGCGAGCAACTCGCGCTCGAGCTCGATCGCCTCGGTGAGCGCGCGCTGGCCGTCGTCGGGCGCATCGTCGCTGCGCCGATGCGGGCGCGGCATTTCGGGCAGCTCGCTCGACAACGGGTGGCGGCGCCGCGTCTCGGAGAAGCGCCGCACGAGCGCGTCGGTGCTCGCGTCGAGGAAGACGGCGCGGATCGCGACGCCCTCGGCGCGCAGCCGGTCGAGCAGCGGCAGCAGGTGCGGCAGCGAGCCGGCGCTGCGCACGTCGACCGCGATCGCGACGCGCCGCTCGCGGCGCTCGTGCTCCAGGCGCAGGAAGTCGCGCAGCAGCTCGGGCGGCAGGTTGTCGACGCAGAAGTAGCCGGCGTCCTCCAGCGCGTGCAGCGCGACCGACTTGCCCGAGCCCGAGATGCCGGTGACGAGCACGACCTGGCGCAGCGACGTCGGTTCGGCGTCCGATGCCGTCGGCCGCGCGGGGTCGGGTCCGTCCTGGCTCATTGCTTTTCGAGTCGTCCGCGTGGCGGAGGTTTCGTCGCGCCGCCGTCGAGCATTTCCTGCGCGTGGGCGAGGCTCGTCCCCGACAGCCGCTCGCCGCCGAGCATGCGCGCGATCTCGGCGACGCGCGCCTCGCCGGCGACGGCCGAGAGCGTGCTTATCGCCGCGCCGCCGCGCATCGTCTTGGCGACGACGTGATGTTCGTCGGCGCACGCCGCGACCTGCGCGAGGTGCGTCACGGCGAGCACCTGCCTGCGGCGGCCGAGTTCGCGCATCAGCCGGCCGACCGATTCGGCGACCGCGCCGCCGATGCCGGCATCGATCTCGTCGAAGATCAAGGTGCCGGCGGCGTCGCCGGCCGCATGCCGGCTCGTCGTCGCCGCGATCGCCAGCGCGATGCGCGACAACTCGCCGCCCGAGGCAACCTTCGCCAGCGGCCGCGGTGTGCTGCCGGCGTGTCCGGCAACCGCAAACTCGGCCGATTCGTCGCCCCAGGATTGCGGCGCGTCGCCCGGGATCAATCCGATCTCGAAGCGGCCGCCGGCCATGCCGAGCTGCTGCATCGTCTGCGTCACGGCCTTGCCGAGTTCGGGCGCCGCGCGCTTGCGCGCCCGGCTCAGCAGCTTCGCCTCGCGCTGGTAGCCGGCGAGCGCCTCGGCCTGCGCGCGCTGCAGCGCGTGGAGGTCGGCCGCCGCGTCCAGCGCCGTCAGCTCGGCGCGCCATTGCGCGCACAGCGCCGGCAGCTCCTCGGGCGCGCGGCGGTGGCGGCGGGCGAGCGAAATCCACGCCGCGAGCCGCTCGTCGAGCCGCTGCAGCTGCTGGGGATCGGGCTCGGTGCGGTGCAGATAGCCGGCGAGCGTGTGCGCCGCGTCCTGCAGCTGGGCCTGTGCGCTGCGCAGCACGTCGACGATCTCGCCGAGCTGCGGATCGTGCTCGCTCGCCGCGGCGAGCGCGTCGGCGGCGCGGCCGACGAGCGCATCGGCGCTCGAATCGGCCTCCGACAGCATCGCGCGCGCCGCCTGCGCGGCGTCGATCAGCGCCTGCGCGTGCGACAGCCGCGCATGCTCGGCATTCAGCGGCTCCCACTCGTCGGCACCGGGCGCGAGGCGCTCGACCTCGCCCAGCTGCCACGCCAGCCGCTCGCGGTCGCGGTCGAGCTCGCCCTGCCTGGCGCGCGCATCCGCGAGCGCCTGTGCGGCAGCCTTCCAGCGCGACCAGGCGTTCGCGACCGGCGCCGCGTCGGCGCCGGCGTAGGTATCGAGCAGATCGCGAACGACAGCCGGCCGCGCAAGGCCCTGCCAGGCATGCTGGCCGTGGATGTCGACGAGCTGTGCGGCCGTCTCGCGCAGTTGCGCGATGGTCGCCGCGCTGCCGTTGATCCAGGCCCGGCTCTTGCCCTGGGCGTCGATCACGCGGCGCAGCAGCAGCGTTTCCTGCGGCTCGAAGCCGGCAGCGTCGAGCCACTTTGCGAGCGCGGGCGGCGAATCGAACTCGGCGCTGATCTCGGCGCGCGCCGCGCCCTCGCGCACGACGACCGCGTCGCCGCGGCTGCCGAGCGCAAGCTGCAGGGCATCGACGAGGATCGATTTGCCGGCACCCGTCTCGCCGGTCAGCACCGAAAAGCCGGTGCCGGGTTCGAACTCCAGCGCTTCGACGATCGCGAAGTCGCGCAGCGCGAGGCGCCTAAGCATGATCGGCAAGCCGCTTCGCGCCGGGCCGCCCCAAGCCGAACGCTCCCCCTCGAGCCCGCGTGCGGGACGGCGACGCCGCAGGCGTCTTGGGGGCAAACGGTTCGGCGCCGGGCCGCCCCAAGCCGAACGCTCCCCCCCGGGCCCGCGTGCGGGACGGCGACGCCGCAGGCGTCTTGGGGGCAAACGGTTCGGCGCCGGGCCGCCCCAAGCCGAACGCTCCCCCCCGGGGGGGCGACGCCGCAGGCGTCTTGGGGGCAAACACTACTGCGCCTCGTGCCAGTGCAGCTTCTTGCGCAGCGTGGCGTAGTAGCTCCAGCCGCGCGGGTGCAGGAAGTGCACCTGGTGCTGCGAGCGGCGCACCCGCACGCGGTCGCCGGGCAGCAGGCTGGCGACGCTTTGCATGTCGAAGTTCGCGCTCGCGTCGCGGCCGGCGACAATCTGGATCGAGACGTCGCTCACGTCGGGCAGCACGATCGGCCGGTTCGACAGCGTATGCGGCGCGATCGGCGCGAGCACCCAGCCGGCGATGCCGGGGTGCAGGATTGGCCCGCCGGCCGACAGCGCATACGCGGTCGATCCGGTCGGCGACGCGAGGATCAGCCCGTCGGCGCGCAGGTTGGCCATGAACTCGTCGCCGATGTCGATGCGCAGCTCGATCATGCTCGCCGTGTGGCTGCGGCTGACGACGACATCGTTCAACGCGAGCGCGTCGAAGATCGCGAGCCCGTCGCGCTCGACGACGCCCTCGAGCATCGTGCGGTGCTCGACCTCGAAGTCCCCGGCGAGCATCGGCGCCAGCAACTCGGCAAACTGCCCGATCGAGATATCGGTGATGAACCCGAGCCGTCCCTGGTTGATGCCGACCAGCGGCGTGCCATGGCGCGCGAGCTGGCGTGCGATGCCGAGCATCGTGCCGTCGCCGCCGAGGACGACGGCAAGATCGCACTGCGCACCGAGTTCGGCCGGATCGAGCGCGCCGTAGCCGGTGATGCCGGTGGACAGCGCGGTCTGCTTCTCGAGCGACACCTCGAGTCCCTTGCGGTCGAGGAAATGCGCGATGTCCTCGAGCACGCCGCGAATGCCATGCGCCTGATACTTGCCCACGAGGGCAGCATGACGAAAGGGTGTCGGCATGCGCGGGATTACACCACAGCGCCCTGCGCGCCGAGGGCCCCGAAAATGGGCTTCGCGCGGGCCCCGGCCTAGAATGAAACCATGCTCGACGAGCGCGCCAAGACCCTGCTGAAGACCCTGGTCGAACGCTACATCGCGGACGGCCAGCCGATCGGTTCGCGCACGCTGTCGCGCGCCAGCGGCCTGGAGCTTTCGCCGGCGACGATCCGCAACGTGATGGCCGATCTGGAAGACCTCGGCCTGATCGCGAGCCCGCATACGAGCGCCGGGCGGGTGCCGACGGCGCGCGGCTACCGCCTGTTCGTCGATACCATGCTCACCGCGCAGCCGATCGGGCCGGGCGACGATCCGTTGCAGCCGGCGCCGCAGCTCCAGCCCGATCAGCCGCAGCGCGTGATCGCCAGCGCCGCGCAGCTGCTGTCGAGCCTGTCGCACTTCGTCGGCGTCGTCACCGCGCCGCGCAAGGCGAGCCGGTTTCACCACATCGAGTTCATGCGGCTGTCGGAGCGGCGCGTGCTCGTGATCCTCGTCGCCCCCGACGGCGACGTGCAGAACCGCGTCATCGTCACCGCCCAGGACTACACGCCAGCCCAGCTCGTCGAGGCGAGCAACTACCTGTCGGCGCACTACGCCGGCCTCACGCTCGACGAGGTGCGCGAACGCCTGAAGAGCGAGGTCGACGCGCTGCGCAGCGAGATCGCCGCGCTGATGCAGGCCGCGGTGCAGGCCGGCTCGCAGGCCGTCGCCGACAGCCAGGAGCAGGTCGTCATCTCCGGCGAGCGTAATCTGCTGACGGTGCAGGATTTCTCGAGCGACCTCGGCAGCCTGCGCAAGCTGTTCGACCTCTTCGAGCACAAGACGCAGCTGATGCGCCTGCTCGACGTCAGCAGCCGCGCCGAAGGCGTTCGCATCTACATCGGCGGCGAGAGCAT
>CALMIL010000021.1 GCA_937864005.1 uncultured Burkholderiales bacterium | reverse complement strand
GCGGATGCTGCGCAGCGTCAGCACCGCGGCGCCGAGCGCGAGCAGCGCGTACAGCGCGAGGCTCCAGTATTCGAACGGCACGCCGAGCATCGAGACCGCCGCCTCGGCGCACGACGCCGTCACCTTGAACATCGTCGGCCACAAGGTTTCGAGGCGCAGCGCGGTGACGAGCGTATCGGCAAACGTCAGCGTGCACGTGAACTGCTTGGCCGCGACTTCGTGCTGGTAGACCGCCGCGAGAATGCCGGCGGAGGCGACGAGCAGGATCACGATGCTCAGTGCGAGCCGTGCGCGCCGCCACGGCAGAAACGCGCAGACGACGCACAGCAGCGCGATGACGAGATAGAGCAGCCGTTGCAGCACGCACCAGGGGCAGGGCCGCATGTCGAACGCGTACTGCGCGATGAGTGCGAAGCCGACCGCGAGCAGGCAGGCCAGCGCCATCGCGAGCGGCAGCCGCCGCGAGGTGCGCCGCAGAAGGGCCGCGCTCACTTGACCTCGGCGATCAGTTCGATCTCGACGCAGGCGCCGAGCGGAATCTGCGCGACGCCGAACGCGCTGCGGGCGTGGGCGCCCTTGTCGCCGAAGACTTCACCGAGCAGTTCCGAACAGCCGTTCGTCACGAGGTGCTGCTCGGTGAATGACGGCGTGCTGTTGACGAGGCTCATCACCTTGACGATGCGCGTGACGCGGTCGAGGTCGCCGATCGCCGCATGCAGCGTGCCGAGCAGGTCGATCGCGACCGCGCGCGCCGCCTGCTTGCCGGTGGCGGTATCGATCTCGCGGCCGAGCTGCCCGACCCAGGGCTTGCCGTCGCGCCTGGCGATATGCCCCGAGAGGAAGACGAGGTCGCCGCTGCGCACGAACGCAACATAGGCGGCGGCGGGGGCGGCAACCGGCGGCAATTCGATGCCGAGGGACTTCAGTCGATCGTAGACGGACATGTGCTGCGTGCTCCTGGATTGATCGTCGCGCAACGCGAAAACCGCGGGCGCGCGAGGCTCGGGGCCGGACCCGGCATGACGGCGTGCGGCAATCCTACACTGCCGGCATGCCGCACCCCTCGCTCGGCGCGCTGCTCGCAACCGCAGGT
The DNA here is from genome assembly GCA_937864005.1 of uncultured Burkholderiales bacterium. Taxonomy (GTDB): domain Bacteria; phylum Pseudomonadota; class Gammaproteobacteria; order Burkholderiales; family Burkholderiaceae_C; genus CAIKUF01. Next base: position 2,484 of record CALMIL010000021.1, on the reverse strand, counting down.
CTCGCCTGGCTGGCCGGCGTCGCGGCCCAATTGCAGCAGGCCGAGCTCTGGCCGGTCGCATCCTATGCGGTTGCCATCGCTTTGGCGGCGCTGGCGACGGCGGTCGCGGCGCGCGCCCGCTCGCGCCGTCTTGCCGCGCTGCTGTGCCTGCCGGCCGCGGCGGTCGCCGGGTTTGCGCTGACCGGATTGAATGCCGCCTGGCGGCTCGCCGATGGCCTGGCGCCGGACCTCGAAGGCCGCGACCTGATCGTCAGCGGCGTCGTCGCCGACATGCCGCAGCCGACTTCGACCGGGGTGCTGTTTCGCTTCGAGATCGAGCAGGCCAGCCTCGACGCGGCAGCGGTGAGGGTGCCGCGCCGCGTGGCGCTCGCCTGGTATGCGGCGCGCGGCGAACAAGTGGATGCGACCGCGGACGCGCCGCGCCAGCCACTGCGCGCCGGCCAGCGCTGGCGGCTGCAGGTGCGCCTGAAGCAGCCGCATGGCAATGCGAATCCGCACGGCTTCGACTACGAGCTCTACCTTTTCGAGCAGGGCGTGCGGGCGAGCGGCTATGTGCGCGATGGCGTCGCGCCGGTGATGCTCGCGCCAGCGTCGGGGTTCGTCATCGCGCGCTGGCGCCAATCGGTGCGCGATGCGATGCTGGCCGGCGTCGGCGACGCGCGCGCCGCCGGCGTTCTCGCCGCGCTCGCGGTCGGCGACCAGGCGGCGATCGCGCGTGCCGACTGGGCGGTCTTTCGCGATACCGGCGTCGCGCACCTGATGTCGATCAGCGGCCTGCACATCACGATGTTCGCCTGGCTCGCCGCGCTGCTCGTCGCGCCGCTGTGGGGGCGCAGCACGCGGGCCATGCTGTGGCTGCCGGCGCAGCGCGCCGCGGCCTGGGCGGGCGTGCTCGCGGCGCTTGGCTATGCGCTGTTCTCGGGCTTCGGCGTGCCGGCCCAGCGCACGGTGTGGATGCTCGCGACCGTCGTGCTGCTTCAGTCCATCGGCCGGCGCTGGCCGTGGCCGCTGGTGCTGATTGGCGCCGCCGTGGTCGTGACGGTCGGCGATCCGTGGGCGCTGCTGCAGCCGGGCTTCTGGCTGTCGTTCATGGCGGTCGGGCTGCTGATGTCGTCCGAGCCGGCGCACGCCGCGGCCGCGCGCAAGCCGTCCGGCGGCGCCGAGGGCCGCGTGCGGCGCACGCTGCGCGCCCTGTGGCAGCACGCGCGTGCCGGCGTGCGGGCGCAGGCGATCGCGACGGTCGGCCTCGCGCCGCTGACGCTCGTCTTCTTCGGCCAGGTCTCGCTCGTCGGCTTCGTCGCCAACCTGGCGGCGATTCCGCTCGTCACGCTCGTCGTCACGCCGCTCGCACTATTGGGCACGCTCTTCGCGCCGCTGTGGATGCTCGCCGCCTGGATTGTCGAGATGCTCGTCGCCTACCTCTCCTGGCTTGCGGGGCTGCCGCTTGCGGTGTGGAGCGTCGCGGCGGCGCCGGCCTGGGCGCAGCTCGCGGCTCTGCTTGGTGCGCTGCTCGTCGTGCTGCCGCTGCCGTGGCGCCTGCGCCTGCTCGCGCTGCCGCTCGTCGTGCCGCTGCTGCTGCCGCCGCGCATGCTGCCGCCGCACGGGCAGTTCGCGCTCACCGTCGTCGACGTCGGGCAGGGCACGGCGGTGCTGTTGCGCACCGCAAGCCATCTGCTCGTCTACGATGCCGGGCCGCAGTACTCGCCCGACGCCGATGCCGGCGAACGCGTGCTGCTGCCGCTGCTGCGCTCGATGGGCGAGTCGCGCATCGACCTGCTGATGCTCAGCCACCGCGACAACGATCACGTCGGCGGCGCAGCGGCGCTGCTGGCCGCACTGCCGGTGGCGGCCGTCTCGAGCTCGCTCGAAGCGGGCCATCCGCTGCTTCGCGCGGCGCCGCGCCACAGCCGCTGCGAGGCCGGCCAGCGCTGGCAATGGGACGGCGTCGCCTTCGAGGTGCTCCATCCGCAACCGCAGGACTTCGAGCGGCTTCGCAAGCCGAATGCGCTGTCGTGCGTGCTGCGCGTCCAGGGGAACGATATCAGCGTGCTGCTGGCCGGCGATATCGAACGCCAGCAGGAGGCGGCGCTCGTCGCCGCCGACGCTGCCGCGCTGCGCAGCGACCTGCTGCTCGTCCCGCACCACGGCAGCCGCAGCTCGTCGAGCGCGGCCTTCCTCGATGCCGTGCAGCCGCGCATCGCGATCATTCAGGCCGGCTACCGCAACCGCTTCGGTCATCCGGCGCCCGACGTCGTTGCGCGATATCGGGAACGCGCCGTGCAGCTCGTCGCCAGTGCGCATTGCGGCGCCTGGACCTGGACGCCCAGCGAGTCGGCAGGCGACGCATCGGGATCCTGCCAGCGTGATGCGGTCCGCCACTACTGGCAGCATCGCGCTGCGCCGCCGGCGTCGCCCGGCGCGCGCGATTGACGACGCTGGCGCAGCGGCGAACACGAGCCAGGGCGCAGGCCAAAAAAATGCGCG
>CALMIL010000020.1 GCA_937864005.1 uncultured Burkholderiales bacterium | reverse complement strand
AGCAGGTCCTTCAGGAAGAACACGCCCGCGACCATGAAGATCAGCAGCAGGATCACGTCGAAGCCGCGCACCACCTCCTGGTAGACCTGATGCGGCGAGGTCATGCCGATCGCCACCGCCTCGATCGCCAGCAGCCCGCCCGGCTGCAGCGGATAGCAGCGCAGCGACATCACGAGCGTGAACAGGAACTGGCACAGCAGCAGCCAGCCGGCGACATAGGGCTGAACCGCGAAGACGAGCGGATTGAGCACCAGAAAGCCGATGATGGTGTGCTTGTACCAGGGCGGCGCGTTGCCCAGGAAATTCTGCAGGAAGGCCTGCGCGAGGTTGGGTTGGCTCATCCGGGGTCTCGGTTCGTGCGGCGCGTCGTTGCTTGTAGGATCGGCGTCGACGCATCGCCTGCGCTGACCATAGCCGCTTTCGTGCCAAAAGCATCGCCGGACTTTCCATGAAGCTGGACCCCATCCTGGCCATCGCCGACCGCGACGACCCGCGCCAGCTTGCGGTGCGCGCCGCGCTCGATCTGCTGCCGGCGTCGGGACGCCTGCGCGTCGCCGGCTTCGTGCACGAACCCGCCGCGGACGAGCCCGGCGTGCTGTCGGTGAGGGCCGCGGCCGCGCTGCGGCGCGCGCTGCGCGCCGACAAGCGCGCCTGGCTCGAGCGCCATGTGGCCGGCCTGCTGCCGGGCGGCGACCGCTGCGGCATCGAGGTCGTCTGGACGCCGGATCTGGTGGACTGGGTGGTCGAGGCGGCGACGCGCGACGGCATCGGCCTCGTCGTCAAGGCCGGCCATCGCAGCGAGGGCCTGTTCTACACGCCCACCGACTGGCGGCTGCTGCGCGCTTGCCCGGCGCCAGTGCTGATCGCCGGCCCGCGGCCGCGCGGCAGGACGCACCGCATCCTGGCGACGGTCGACGCCGGCAGCACCGATCCGGTGCAGACGGCGCTGAACCGCAAGGTGCTGGCGGCGGCGGCGGCGCTCCGCGCGGCGCTCGGCGCGCGGGTGCACGCGGCCTACGTCGTCGCGGTATCGGCCGTGGCGCGCGACATGGACCTCGTCGACCCGGCGGCGCTGGAGCGCCGCGCGCGCACCCGGCTCGGACCGTCGCTCGCCGCGCTGGCGGGGGAGTTCGGCATTCCCGCGGAGGATGTGCTGATCCAGGCCGGCCCGCCGGATCGCGTGCTGCCCGCGATCGCCGCCCGGCTGAAGGCCGATATCGTCGTCATGGGCACCGTGGGCCGCAGCGGCATCGCCGGCAAGCTGCTCGGCAATACCGCCGAGCAGGTGCTGCAGCGTCTGCGCACCAGCCTGCTCGCGGTGCGGCCGGACTGATGACGGGAGCCGCAAGCATGCACTTCGCCGAACGGTTCGTCCTTTCTCTGGCGGGCGCCGCGACCGCTTCGATGCTGGTGGCGTGCGAGCCCGCGCCGGCGCCATCCGCCGCCGACGCGTCGACGCCGGCCGGCGCAGCGCCCGCCGCAGGCGCCTCGACGCCGGCGATCGCGATCGCGGCCGCGGCTGCCTCGGGCCTGCCCGCGGATCACGCCAGCAGCCGCCGCTACAAGATCGCGATCGATCTGCCGGCGCTGTCCGCGCAGCAGCAGCCGCTGGCCGACGCCTTGCGCGCGACCGCCGACGACGCCAAGCGCGAGTTCATGCAGGGGCTGCCCGATCCGCAGCAACTGCCGGAGTTTGCCGACCGACAGCTCCAGCTGGCGCTGGACTTCAAGCTTGCGGCCAGCACGCCGGCATTCGTCAGCGTCGTCGAGTCCGGCGCCATGGACACCGGCGGCGCGCACCCGATACCGGTGGCGGCCAGCTTCGTCTTCGACCGCCGGGCGGGGCGACTCGTGACGCTCGATGGTCTGTTCGCCGACCCCGACGCCGCGCGCAAGGCGCTCGCGCGGTTCGCGCACGACGCGCTGCTCGAGCGCTTCATGGCCGACGCGCCCAAGCCCGGCGAGGGCACCGCGCAGGCGCTGCAGGAATGGAAGTCCAACATGCTGCAGATGCTGGACGAGGGCAGCAAGCCGACGCCGGACAACTATGCTCTCTTCACGGTTCGCGCCGGCGCCAGCGGCGGCGCCGCGAGCCCCGGGCTCACGCTGATCTTCACGCCGTACCAGGTCGCGCCCTACGTATACGGAACCCAGACCGTCGACGTGCCGGCCCGCGTATTCGCCGGGTTCCTGAAGCCGGCCTACGAAGGCGACTTCGCGCGATAGCAGGGCGAGGTACGCAACGCGCGACGCCGCCCATCCGGCCGCGCCAGGCGTGTGCGGCGCAGGCATCGTCAATTCCCGGGGTCTGGACGCGCGAGCGGCGGCGCTACATCATGCGGCCCTTCTGCAGATTCGGGAGCCACCCATGAATCCGACGCCACCCGGCTGGCCGCGCATCTCCTCCAGCCTTCACTACCGCGACCCGGCGCGCATGATCGACTGGCTGTGCGCGGCGTTCGGCTTCACGCTGCGGCTCAAGGTCGAGGGCGAGAACGGCGCCATCGAGCACAGCGAACTCTGCTACGGCGCCGACGGCGAGGGGCTCGTCATGGTCGGCCCCGAGCGGATCGGCGTGGCGCGCTTCGGCTGCGACATGCTGAGCCCGCTGACGGCTGGCGGCGACACCCAGAGCCTGATGCTCTATGTCGACGATGTCGACGCCCATTGCGCGCGGGCGCGCGCCGCCGGTGCGCGCATCGTCGACGAGCCCAGCCTGCACGACTACGGCGCCGGCTACTGGGCCGACCGCAGCTACGGCGCGCTCGACCCCGAGGGCCATCTGTGGTGGATCACGCAGCGCCTGCGCACCGCGCCGGCCCCTGCTGCGCAGACATAGCCTTGCGCTTGCGCCGGCCGGCCGATTCGGCCACGATAGACGCCACACCAACCCCATGGAGCCGATCTCATGACGACCAGTGTCAAGCAGTTGCTGGAAGCGGCGAACGCCGCCGTGCCGCGCATCACGCCCGCGCAGGCGCAGCAGATGGCGGCCGGCGGCAGCGCGCTGATCGTCGATGTGCGCGATGCCCCCGAACTTCTCGCCACCGGCCGCGTGGCCGGCGCGCTGCATGTCTCGCGGGGCATGCTCGAGTTCCGCGCCGATCCGCAATCGCAGTACCACGACGCGAATTTCCGCAAGGACAGGCCGGTCGTCCTGTACTGCGCCTCGGGCGGCCGCTCGGCGCTGGCCGGCAAGGCGTTGCTCGATCTGGGCTATACCGAGGTCTACAACCTGGGTGCGTTCAACGACTGGCAGGCCGCCGGCGGCGCCGTCGACAAATTGATCGAGCCCGGCATGTGACGCCAGCGGCGCCGCCGGCGCTTTCGGCGCGGCGCTGGCATGGGCCCGCCCAGGCGCCGGCAGCGCGGGGTGAAATTGCCGCCGCCAGGCTCACTTCTTGTCCTTGCCGACCTGGTTGCCGATCACGCCGCCGACGACCGCGCCGCCGACGGTTCCGGCCGCGCTGCCGCCCGTCAGGACGGCGCCGCCGACCGCACCCACGCCGGCGCCGACGGCGGTGCTCTTGTCGCGCTCGGACATGCTGGAGCAGCCGCTCACGGCCAAGACGATGGCAGCGATGGCGGCGAGGTAGGTCGTATGCAAGTTCATGATCGTCCTCCTGGTGTCGATGCGGGTGCATCGT